>DATBEN010000136.1:0-2976 GCA_036276055.1 Caulobacteraceae bacterium | reverse complement strand
CTCGCCCCACCGCGGATCTGGGGCGCCGACGACCGCCGCCTCCACCACCGCCGGATGCTGGTAGAGCGCCTCTTCCACTTCGCGCGGATAGACGTTCTCACCGCCAGTCAGGATCATGTCCTTCTTGCGGTCGACGATGTAGAGATAGCGATCTTCGTCCCACCGCCCGACGTCGCCGGTCTTGAACCAGCCATCGTCGAACGAGGCCGCCGTCGCGTCGGGATTTCGCCAGTAGCCGGTGAGCACCTGGTCGCCCTTGATCCAGATCTCGCCGGGTTGGCCGGGCCGACAGTCCACGCCCCCATCATCCACCACCCGCACCCTGGCCAGCGGCATCTGGCGGCCGACCGAGCCGAGGATCGGCAGACCCTCCTCGGCCGCGCGGTCGTGGTCAGCCTTGGACAGGGACATCACGTTGCCCGACAGCTCGGTCATGCCAAAGCCGGTGGAGAAGCCGACGTTCGGCCACCGCGCCCTCGCCCGCCGCAGCACTTCGGCGGGCATGGCCGAGGCGCCGTAGCCCAGGCGGCGCAGGGAGGAGAGGTCGTAGCGGTCGGTGTTCGGATCCTCCAGCAGCATGGCGACCATGGTGGGCGCCATGGCGGTGCTGGTGCAGCCGTGCCGCTCGACGGCCGCGAGCAAGGTCGCAGGATCGAAGTTGCGCATCAGCACCACAGGATAGCCGCGCAGGTGGTAGAGCGGCATCACGTAGCCGGCGACATGGAACTGCGGGAAGGTGAACATGCACACCTCGTCCGCCGCCGACTCCCAGCCGCTCATCGAGTTCAGGACGCCAGCCATCAGGTTGCGGTGCGAGAGCATCGCCCCCTTGGGCAGGCCCGTGGTGCCGGAGGTGTAGAGCAGCCAGCAGAGGTCGTTTTCCGAGTGGCGAATGCGAGGCTCCTCCGGCGCGCCGCCGTGCAGGAACGCCTCGTACGACTGGCAATCCTCCGCCTCACCGCCGATCAGCAGGATCCGCTCTACCGACGGGATCTGGGCTCGGATCTCGCGGATGGTCGGCAGGTATTTGGGTTCGACGATCAGTATCGACGGCTCTGCGTTGCCAATGATGTAGGCGAGCTCGCGCCCGGTCAGACGATAGTTGAGCAGGGTAAGCGCCATGCCCGCGCCCGGCACGCCGTAGTAGCATTCGGCGTACTCGGGGCAGTTCTCCGACAGGATCGCCACCCGGTCGCCCGGAGCGGCTACGCCGGCCAGGGCGTTGGAGAGCCGCCAGCAGCGGTTGCGGAGCTCGACATAGGTCATCCGCCGCTCTCCGAAGATGACGGCGTGGACGTCGGGCGCATGATGCGCCCCCAGCACAGGCACGTCGCTCAGCAGCATTGAGCGGCTCCCTAAATGTTTTGAACCACCAAGACACCAAGATCACCAAGAGAGACGCGCAGCGGCTCAATCAAGCGAGCTTGGCGAGGCCGTGCGTGTTAGAGCGCCTTCGGCGCGAAACCCTTGATGTCCTTGGTGTCTTGGTGGTGAATTCAAGACGTCGCCGGCTCCGAGATCTTGGCCGGTTCGGCAAAATAGCTCTGGCGCAGCTCGCGCTTGAGGATCTTTCCGGTGGCCGTACGAGGCAGTTCGAGATCGGTCAGGCGGATCGCGGTGGGGATCTTGAAGCGCGCCAGCCGGCCCTCGAGGGTCGCGCGGATATCCTCCGCCACCGCGTCTCGAAGGTCCTCGGTCCGCACCTGGAGGATGGCCGCCACCTCCTCGCCCCAGTCGGGATGGGGCAGGCCAATCAGGGCCGCGTCCCGGACCCGCGGGTGCTCCAGCAGGGCCGCCTCGACCTCGGCGCAATAGACGTTCTCGCCCCCGCGGATGATCACGTCCTTGATGCGGTCGACCACGTGGTGGAAGCCATCGGGGTCGCGATAGCCGAGATCGCCGGTGCGGAACCAGCCGCCGCCGAACGCCGCCTCTGTGGCCTGCGGATTCTTCCAATAGCCGGGGATCACATTGGGGCCGCGGATCCACAGCTCGCCGATCTGCCCCTCGGGGACGTCTCTGCCGTCCTCGCCCACGATCCGCACGTCCGCGGTGACCACCGGACGGCCGATGCTGTCGGGGCGGGCCAGGTAGTCCGCGCCCGAATTGGTAATCACCGCGCTGGTCGTCTCGGTGAGGCCATAGCCATTGCCGGGCGCCGCCCGTTGCTGGAACTGCGATCCGATCCGGCGGATCAGGTCCGGCGGCACCGGCGCGCCGCCCGATGTGACGCCTATCAGGCTCGAAAGGTCCGCGCCCAGGTGGGAGGCCGTTTCGAGCAGTTGGCGCACGACGATCGGCACGCCGGAGACGCCCGTGAGCCCGTGTTCCCGCACCAGGCGCACGGCCTCGACCGGGTCCCACTTGTACATCATGGCGAGCTTCGCGCCGGTCGCCACGGAGATGTAGAGACCGGTCAGCCCGCCGATGTGAAAGAAGGGAAAGGTCTGCAGCGAGGCGCCCTGCGGCGCGGCCGGATCCGGCTGGACGGGAAGGCCCGCCATCACTCGCGCGAGCGTTCCCCCAAGGAGGGTGTTCATCAGGTTCGTCGCGTGGTTCCGGTGGGTGGCCATCGCCCCCTTCGGATTCCCGGTCGTCCCCGAGGTGTAGAGGATGGTCGCGAGGTCCTGCGGCCCCACCTCCGCGAGCGGAAGCTCGTCGTCGCCCGCGCCAACGGCCTCCTCGAAGTCCGTTCCGCCGGGCCCGGCTCCGCCGCGGCGCGCCACAATCACCGCCTTGAGATCCAGCCCAGGCAGCTGGTCGCGCAGGCGCTCGAGGCGCTCTCCGTCGATGATCAGGGCCGATGGCGCGGAGTCGGCCAGGGCGAAGGCGAGTTCCCCGCTCGTCCACCAGGCGTTGAGCGCCACCACGATCGCGCCGATGGCCTGGCAGGCCCAGAAGGCGACGCTCCACTCGGGATAGTTGCGCATTCCGACCGCGACGCGGTCGCCCTTGCGCACACCCGCCTCGAGCAGC
>DATBEN010000135.1:0-4930 GCA_036276055.1 Caulobacteraceae bacterium | reverse complement strand
AGAAACGGTCTTGACGTATTCGTCTACGGTCAGGCTGTGGCTCACCGGCTCCGCCGCCCTCTGGGGGCAGCCGGCTCTTTCGCAGATGCGGCACGCAGGGCCGATCTGTGTGACAGCCGGCCGCTCGAGATCGAGACCCTTGGCGTAGGCCAGACGACCCGCGAACTTGAACTCGCAACCCACGCCAATGGCCAGCTCGGCGTCCTCCTCGCCATGGGGCGGAGCCACGCGCCGGACGGTCCGGGCGAAGGTGAAATAGCGGGCGCCATCGGGCGTTTCGACGATCTGGGTGAGGACGCGGCCCGGCGCACGGAAGGCGGCGTGGATCTTCCATCGGGGGCACGCGCCCCCAAAGCGTGAGAAGGGAAACGCCCCTCCCGCAAAGCGCTTGGACGGATTGCCCGCCGCATCGACCCTCATCATGAAGAACGGGATGCCCCTGGCGCTTGGCCGCGAGAGCGTGGTCAGCCGGTGGCACACCTGCTCGAAACCCGCGCCGAAGCGCGTGCGCACCAGCTCCACGTCGTAGCCCGAGCGTTCGCAGAAGTCGCGGAACGACTCGTAGGGCATCATCTGGGCCGCGGCCAGGTAGTTGGCCAGGGACACCTTAAGCAGGGAGGCCGTTGGGCGATCGGGCGGCGCCGCGCGCTCGACGAACGCTGACACGGCCTCCCCGTGCTCCAGCAGCCCCAGCTGGAAGGCGATGGCGAAGGCGCGACCTGCGCCATCGAGCCGCTCGGAGAGGATGAGCCGGCGGCTGTGGCGGTCGAACCGCCGTACGACGTCGGGCAAGAACTCGCTGGGCGCCACGCGCACCGTCACCGAGAAACGCTCCGACAGCCGCTCGCGGGCGGCCTCCGCAAAACCGTGGGGATCGGAGCCGAGGTCCGCGGCAAGCGCCTCGCCCAGTTCCTCCAGCTCCGGGAAGAAGTTCTTCTGAGCCTGGAAGTAGGCGCTCACCCATTCCGACGGGGTGATGAGACCGCCCACGGCGGACGGGGAGCCCCCGTCAAGGCCCACGGCGCCGCCGGCGCGACGCCACTCGTCGTGGGCGCGGTAGAGGCGCACGAGGGCCTCGGCGATCCCCGGGGCGTTCTCTGCGACTTCTCCGACCTCGTGGCGAGGGATGGCGAGGTCGCGGAACATCGGGTCGGCGAGCACCTCGCCCAGGTCCTGCACACCCCCGGCGTCCGCGTCCCCCGAGAGGCTGCGGACGTCGATGTCGTAGGTCTGCGCCAGGCGCAGGAGAACCTGCGCGGTGAGCGGCCGCTGGTTGCGCTCGAGATGGTTGAGATAGCTTGGAGAGACGCCGAGATCCTCGGCCATCCGCGTCTGCGTCAGGCCGAGATCGCGGCGGATCCGGCGCAGGCGAGCGCCCAGGAACAGTTTCCGATCGGGCGGGGCGGCAGGCACGCGACGGGTTTTGTCACAACTTGTCCGACTCGCACAAGTCGCCTTTTTACAAAGTCTCCTTTCGCAGCGACGGGGCGCTTGTGACCGGCTCCGCCCGGCGTTTATCGGGAAGCCCTCGCGAAGGACGTCGCGATAAGGAGACTGAGACCATGACGAGCTTCCAGGAACTGGTCCCGGGCGCGCCGGCCGGTCGCTTCGATGGTGTCGAGCGCCCCTATTCGGCGGCGGACGTCGAGAAGCTCCGCGGCTCGGTGCCGATCGCCTACACCCTCTCCGAGCGCGGGGCGAACCGCCTCTGGAAGTCGCTGCACAGCGAGCCGTTCATCAACGCGCTCGGCGCAGTCACGGGCAACCAGGCGATGCAGATGGCCCGTGCGGGCCTGCAGGCCATCTATCTCTCCGGCTGGCAGGTGGCGGCGGACAACAACTCCGCGGGCGCCATGTACCCCGATCAGAGCCTCTATCCGGCCAACGCGGCCCCCGAACTGGCGCGGAAGATCAATCGCACCCTCCAGCGGGCCGACCAGGTCGAACATGCCGAGGGCGGCGCCAAGCGCGACTGGTTCCTGCCGATCGTCGCGGACGCCGAGGCGGGCTTCGGCGGCCCGCTCAACAGCTTCGAGATCATGAAGGCCTTCATCGAGGCGGGCGCCGCCGGCGTCCACTTCGAGGACCAGCTCGCCAGTGAGAAGAAGTGCGGCCACATGGGCGGCAAGGTGCTGATCCCCACCGCCGCGCACGAGCGCAACCTGGTCGCCGCGCGCCTGGCGGCCGACGTCTGCGGCGTGTCGACCCTCACCTTCGCGCGCACCGACGCCGAATCGGCCAAGCTGATCACCTCCGACATCGACGAGCGCGACCGGCCGTTCATCGTCGAAGGCGAGCGCACCGCCGAGGGCTTCTATCGGCTTAAGGACGGCACGGGCCTGCAGCACTGCATCGCCCGCGGCATCTCCTACGCCAAGTACGCCGACGCCCTGTGGTGGGAGACCTCGCACCCCAACCTCGCGGAAGCCCGTGAGTTCGCCGAGGCGGTGCACAAGGTCCATCCGGGCAAGCTGCTGGCCTACAACTGCTCGCCCTCGTTCAACTGGGAAGCCAACATCGACAAGGCGACGATCGCCAAGTTTCAGCGCGAGCTGGGCGCCATGGGCTACAAGTTCCAGTTCGTCACCCTGGCGGGCTTCCACAGCCTGAACATGGGCATGTTCGAGCTGGCGCTGGGCTACAAGGACCGCGGCATGGCCGCCTATTCGGAGCTGCAGCAGAAGGAATTCGCGGCCGAGGCGGCGGGCTATTCCGCGACGCGCCACCAGCGCGAAGTGGGCACCGGCTATTTCGACGAGGTGGCGATGGTCATCTCCGGCGGCCGCTCGTCGACCACCGCCCTCGCAGATTCGACCGAGGCGGCGCAGTTCAAGACAGAGACCGTCAAGGCCGCCGCATACTAGGATGCTGACGAGGGGTCGGACTTGGCCGGCCCCTCGACCATCCGCCGGCGGGCCGCGGGACTGCGCCCGCCCAATATCAGTGACATTTTTTGGGAGCGCGTTGCGCCATGGCCGATTCGGCGAGCCTCACCTCCGTCGAGATCCTTGGACCCGTCGAGGGTCGGGGGGCCGAGGTCCTTACGCCCCAGGCGCTGGACTTCCTCGCCGGACTTCACCGGCGCTTCGACGCCCGGCGCCGTGAGCTCCTGGCGGCGCGCACGGCAAGGCAGGCCAGGTTCGACGCCGGCGAGAAGCCCGATTTCCTGCCGCAGACCGCGTCGGTCCGCGCGGGAGACTGGCGTGTGGCGCCCATCCCGCCTGACCTGCAGGACCGGCGCGTGGAGATCACTGGGCCGGTCGACCGCAAGATGATCATCAACGCCCTCAATTCCGGGGCGAAGGTGTTCATGGCCGACTTCGAGGACGCCACTTCCCCGACCTGGGCCAACCTCGTCGAAGGCCAGATCAACCTGATGGATCGCTGGGCCGGGAAGCTCGACTTCACCGACTCTTCGACCGGCAAGGCCTACGCCCTGAAGGACAGGCCGGCCGTGCTGATCGTGCGTCCGCGCGGCTGGCACCTGCCCGAAAGCCACGCGCGGGTGGACGGCGAGCCGATGAGCGGGTCGCTGTTCGATTTCGGACTCTATGTCTTCCACAGCGCCAAGGCGCTGCAGGCGGCCGGGACCGGCCCTTACTTCTACCTGCCGAAGATGGAGTCGCACCTCGAGGCGCGACTGTGGAACGACGTGTTCGTCCACGCCCAGGAGACGCTCGGCGTTCCCCAGGGAACGATCAAGGCCACCGTGCTGATCGAGACCCTGCCGGCGGCGTTCGAGATGGATGAGATCATCTACGAGCTGCGCGAGCACATGGCCGGCCTCAACTGCGGGCGCTGGGACTATATCTTCTCCTATATCAAGCGCCTGGGCCGCCAGGCCGACGCCCTGACGCCGGACCGTTCGGCCATGATGATGGGCAAGGCGTTCCTCGGCGCCTATTCGCTGGCCCTGATCAAGACCTGCCATCGCCGCGGCGCCTTCGCCATGGGCGGCATGGCCGCCCAGATCCCGGTGCGCGGCGATCCGGCGGTCAATGAGGCGGCCTTCTCCAAGGTGCGCGCGGACAAGGAGCGTGAGGCGGGCGACGGCCACGACGGCACCTGGGTCGCCCACCCCGATCTCGTACCGGTGGCTATGGAGGTGTTCGACCGCCTGATGCCCGGTCCGAACCAGCTCGCAAAGCTGCGCGAGGACGTGGTCGTCGACCGCGGGGCCCTGTTGAAGGTGCACGACGGGGCGCGGACCCTGGCGGGCCTGCGCGACAACATCCGCGTGGGCGTCCAGTACATCGAAGCCTGGCTGCGGGGCCGCGGGGCGGTCCCGCTCTATAACCTGATGGAGGACGCGGCGACGGCTGAGATCAGCCGCGCCCAGATCTGGCAGTGGCTGCAGCGCGGCGCGAAGCTGGACGACGGCCAGACCGTGACGCCCGAGCTCTTCAAGCGCACGCTGGACGAGGAGGTGGCCGCGCTGAAGGCGACCCTTCCCGGTTTCGAGACCGGCCGCTTCGCCGAAGCCGTCGACCTCTTCTCCCGCATGAGCCTCGCCCCGCAGTTCGAAGAGTTCCTGACCCTCCCGGCCTACGAGATCCTCGAACCCTGAGGGTTCCGTGGGCGTGGCCTTTTGAACCGCAGAGGCGCAGAGACGCAGAGGAGGGTCAGCCACCTCGGACGAGGCGGCGAATTCCCTCGTTCATAAGAGACACGCCGACGTTCAGTGTCCTCACCGACGCTCGGTTCCATTTCTCTGCGCCTCTGCGTCTCCGCGGTTTTCTTATCTAACAACCTTTGCCATGGCGACTGACGCTAGGGATGCGATTGATCAGGGGCGGGGGGGCGGCTAACGATCGGCGCCAATCAGCAGAGGGAAGCGCCCATGACCGCCATCAACGAAGTGACCGACTATTCGCGTGATGGCGATGTGGGGGTGATCACGCTCAATTCGCCGCCAGTGAACGCCCTGTCC
>DATBEN010000134.1:0-4787 GCA_036276055.1 Caulobacteraceae bacterium | reverse complement strand
GGGAAAGTCGGTCATGCTCGAGGAGTATGCGCGGCAGATGGTCTACGCCGAGGAAGTCCACGCCAGCGACGTCGACAAGATGCTCAGACGCCCCGGGGACGTCGCCACCTTCGGCGCCTGATCAAAGGGCGCAGTCCTGCGTCGATCGCGACGGCGGCGCGGCTGTTCGCCCAAAGCGCCACAGGGGCCGGCCCGTCGCCGGGTCGAGGGCGAAGACCTCGTTGAACGGGCTGCAGACATGGACCCGGCCGCCCGCCATGACCGGCGTGTCCTCGAACGACGCATGCTTGAGGGCCGCGTCCTTGATCGCCGAATCCCCCCGTCGCAAGGTCCAGGCGATCCTCAGCGCACGCACGTTCTGCGGCGTGACTGCCGCGCCGCATCAGGCCGGAACGTAGCTCAAGCGGATCGTGTCCTCGCCAATTCGATCGCTGGCCACGAGGCGCAGCGGCGGCCTGGGGCCGGCGAAGAAGGGCGCGCCGCGACCCAGCACGATGGGGCGGAAGTAGAGTCGATACTCGTCGATGAGACCAAGGTCGGTCAGGCTTCGCGCCAGATCGGGTCCGGCGACTTCGATCTCGCCGACGTGCTGGGCCTTCAGCGCCCGCATCGCCGCCTCGAGGTCACCCTCGACCAGCGTGGCGTTGGGGCCGACCGACTTCAAGGTGCGCGACACCACCCATTTGGGCAGGCGCCGCCACGCCATCGCGAAGTCGCGGCGGTCCTCGTCCCACTCGGGATCGTCTTGGTCCCAATACTGCATGAGCTCGTAGACGCGGCGCCCGTACACGCTGCCGGCCAGTTCGCGCGTGCGCTCGACGAAGTGTCGGAAGAGCGCCGGACCCGGCTCCATTTTCTGGTGGTCGACGTAGCCGTCCAGGGACTGCGACAGTTCAAAGACGAGCTTCGCCATCTGAAAGACCTCACCCCGGCGCCGGCCAATAACGCCCCCTACGCCGCCACGCGCGCCCGGGCGACGGCGGAGAGGATGCCGGCGACGAAGACGTCCAGCACCGGCGGCGGCAACTCGTGGCCCACGCCCGGCACGATGATCAGCTCGGCGCCCGGGATGTTCTCGGCGGTGTCGCGGCCGCCCGCCAGCGGGACCAGCGGATCGTCCTCGCCGTGGATCACCACCGTCGGCGCGGCGAGCGTGCGCAGCTTGGGCCGCCGGTCGGGCGAGGCCAGCACGCCGGCGTACTGCCGCTGGAAGCCGACCGGGTAGTGGCAGCGCTGGAAGTCGCCCAGGGACTGCGCGCGCACCGCCTCCGCATCGGGCGGATATTTCCCGGCCATCACCTTGGCGCCCTCGACGGCGCTCGCGAGGAAGCCCTCCAGGTCCTTGTTCGGATCGGGCGCAGGCGTGTTGAGCCGCGCCATGGCTTGGGGCCTGGCGGGCGGCAGGCCAGGATTGCCGGTCGTCGACATGATCGAGGTCAGCGACAGGGTCTTTTCCGGATAGTTCGCCGCCACCAGCTGGGCGATCATGCCGCCCATCGAGGCGCCGACGATGTGGGCGCGCTCGATCCCCAGCGCGTCCAGCAGGCCTGCGGCGTCGGCGGCCATCTCCTCGAGCGTATAGGCCACGGCCGGCGCCTTTCCCGCGCGCAGCGCGGTCACCACCGCCGCCATGTCCGGCGGCCCCGCGGCGTCCAGCTTCTCCGAGAGGCCCACGTCACGGTTGTCGTAGGCGATCACGGGGTGGCCGGCGGCGACGAGCTTGCCGATGAGCTCGGGAGACCAGCGCGTCATCTGCGCCCCCAGGCCCATGATCAGCAGGATCGGTTCGCCATCCTGCGGCCCATGGGCTTCATAATAGATGTCGAGCCCGTTCGCCTTCGCATGCGGCATCGTTTCCTCCAGCGTCGTCTCCCCGGCGACCAGACTGGGCCTTAAGAGCGCTGCTTGTCGAGCGGCGAGCCTTACTCAGGCGCTCAGTATTTGCTGCCGGCCTGATAGTAGGCGTCGGTGGCGAGGCCGGCGAGGAGGCCAGGCTCGCGCGGGGCCCAGCCCAGCTCGGCGCGCGTCAGCTCCGCCGTGGCCGGCGCATCGACGCCGAAGAACATGCCGAGGAAGCCGAAGTGCTCGCTCGCCTTTTCAGCGGGTACGCTCGCCACCGGCAGACCGAGATGGCGGCCGATGGCCTCGGCGATCTCGCGCGTCGGCACGCCTTGGTCGCCCACGGCGTGATAGCGGGCGCCGGGCGAGCCCTTCTCCAGCGCCAGGCGATAGAGGCGCGCCGAGTCCAGGCGGTGCGCGGCCGGCCACCGGTTGGCGCCATTGCCGATGTAGCCCGCCACGCCGTTCTGGCGCGCGATGTCGATCAGGCGCGGGGTGAAGCCCCGGTCGTCCTTGCTGTGCGTCGTGGGCGACAGACGAATGGCGGCGGTGCGCACCCCGTCCTTCGCCGCAGCCACGACCATGTTCTCCGTGGCGCCGCGCCCGAAGTCCGCGGCCACGTCCGTCTCGGCCAGCGGACTGCCGTCGGCCGACCGCAGGAGCAGGAGCCCGGAGCTGACCACGAACGGCTTGCCCGAGCCCTTCAGCGCCTCCAGCATCGCCTCCACCGCCACGCGCTCGATCTCGGTGTTTTCCGCAAAGCGAGAGAAGTCGTGGATGAAGGCGGTGTGGGCGACGCCGTCGCAGGCCTGCGCGGCCGCCGCCAGGGTCTTCGGCTCGGTCAGGTCGCCGCGATGAACCTCGATCCCCCGCGCCGCCAGCGACCTGGCGCCCTCGTCCGTGCGCGCCACCCCCAACACTGTGTGCCCCGCGCCCAGAAGGTCGTCGATCACGGCCGTGCCGACATAGCCCGTCGCCCCGGTCACCAGAACCCGCATGCTCGCTACTCCCGTCTGCGAATGCGAACATTTTCCCCGACGGAAGGCATAAGAGAAAAGCCGGGATCTTATACCGGTATGATCGCTACCACCCTGGCGGTGAAAAAAAATCGAACCCCGCCGTGCTTCCGGCCACGCCGCCGCTTCGATCGATCCTGGCGGCGAAGCAGCCACGGGCCGCGTTGTGGGCGTGCAGATATCGGGTCTTGGGATTTTGCAGCAAACGCAGGACGGAAGCCTCGACTTCGGCCCCCGGAACAACATCCGCGTCGATCATCATGTCTTCCGCGTCGAACGCGCGCAGGGAGATCGCCTTGCGCACGGAAAGAACAGGCGGGATCTCGTCAAGGAAGCTGCGCGGCGCTGTGGCCGACTCGTTGACGAAGATGGCGTGCCGGCCCCGATAGGGCGTCGCGGCAGGTTGATACTCATGGTTCAACAACAGCAGGGTGTCGCCGGGAGCGGCGTCTTCGAGCAGCACGCGGCAAGGAAATCCCACGGGCGCATCCGAGGTCATGCGCACGATCTGACGCCGGGCGAGCTCTTCGTCGGGCAGGCCGAACAGCGACAGGAACGGTTCGACCGGAAGGCCGGTGATCGAATAGGCCATGGCAGGCTCCCGATGTGGCTTTGTTGGACCACCCAGGGACTACCCGCCTCGCCGCCCTCCCGAACTCCGTCTCTTGCGCTCAAATCCGGATTGGACGCCTCACCCCGCCGCTGGAGCCTCAGGCAACGCCCGCTGGAACGCCTCGATCGCTTCGCACCGCTCCAGGATCCGCTCGATGGTGGGCGCGTCCCTAAGGACGAAGCCGCCCGCCTTGCCGAGGGTGAACAGGCTGGCGAGGCAAATGTCGGCCAGGGTGACCTCATCGCCGTGGCAGAAGGAGCCGGGCTCGCCATCCCGCGCCAGGCGGGCCTCGAGCACCTGGGCGGCCCGCGTCATGAACTGATCGCCGGCGAGGACGTCGAGCGGGATCTCCCGGGCGGAAAGGCCCTTCAGGCCCAGCGCCACCCGCACCCGATATGACGCCATCGACCGCCAGTAGCCGTAAAGGTGAGCGTTGCGCTGGTCATGGGGCGCTGCCTAACAGAGAGTTCGCCTCCAGGCGAAGCCGCGCTGACGTTCTTGAGAGGGCATACATGCAGTTTGACGACGTGATCCTCGGTCGCCGGAGCATCCGCGGCTACAAGCCCGATCCCGTTCCCAGGGCGCTGATCGAGGAAGTGATCGGCCTGGCGATGCGCGCGCCGTCGTCCATGAACACCCAGCCCTGGAATTTCTACGTCGTCACCGGCGAGGCGCTGAATCGAATCCGCGCCGGGAACACCGAGCGGATGCTCGCGGGCGTGCCGCAATCGCGCGAATTCCGCACCGGCCAGGCCTTTGCAGGCATGCACCGCGACCGGCAGATCGGTGTCGCCAAGCAACTGTTCTCCGCCATGGGGATCGCCCGCGACGACAAGGACATGCGCCAGGACTGGGTGCTCCGCGGCTTTCGCCAGTTCGACGCGCCGGTCTGCGTGATCGTCACCTATGACCGCGCGCTGGACGGCAGCGACGACACGCCCTTCGATTGCGGCGCCGTGGCGACCGCCCTGGTCAACGCCGCCTGGTCCCGCGGCCTGGGCGCAGTCATCAACAGCCAGGGCATCATGCAGTCGCCGGTCGTGCGCGAGCATGCCGGGATAGCCGACGACCAGGTCATCATGAAAAGCATCGCGCTGGGCTGGCCGGATGAGACCTTCCCGGCGAACGCGGTCGTCTCGCACCGAAAGTCGGTCGCCGAGGCGACGGTGTTCGTCGGATTCGACGAATAATCGCGCCATCGTCGATCACCATTTCTCGAGCCAGGGGCGCAGCGCCACCTCGAACGCCCAGGTCGACCTGTGTTGCCGGTGGATCTGCAGGTAGGTCTCGGCGATGCGGTCGGGGTCGGCCATGTTGTC
>DATBEN010000133.1:0-3584 GCA_036276055.1 Caulobacteraceae bacterium | reverse complement strand
GCCGCCGGATCGTGGCCCGACGGGACTTCCTGGGTCTTCCTCAGGCTGCGCTCGCGGCTGACCATGTCGTAGTCGAACCACTCACGAGGGGTGGTGGGCGACTGGTAGACGAAGCGCGTGACCGTGGTGTTGTACTCGTAGCCGCCGACGAGGCTGAGCGCATAGGCGGCCTCGTCGAAGGCGATCGTGTGCTCCTGGCCGGCGCGGTCGGTCACCACCAGCCGGTCCAGGGCGTCTTCGCGCTCCTGGCGCACGAGATGGTCGCGATAGGCCGCGAAGCCGGCGATCAGGCGCCCGGCCTTGGGCGCGACCCAGGGCGTCCAGGTGCTGCGGCCCGGGACCGCAGCGACGCTCGTCATCAGTTGGAAGTCCACAGCCCCGTCGGCGTTGGTCCGAACCACCCAGCGATCGGACCAATGGTCGAGGTCGTATCGCACGCCCGCCTGTCGGGGCTCGGCGACCATCGGGGCGCCGGTGGGTTCGGAGGCCGGAATCAGCCAGACCTCGCTGGTCTCCTGGTTCGACGCCTCGATCAGGATGTGGCTGTCGTCCGAGGCGACGCCGATGCCCAGGAACATGCCCTCGTCGGTTTCTTCATAGACCAGGACGTCCTCGCCGCCGCGCGCGGGCCGGCGGTAGACCCGCGCCGGCCGGGCGTTGTCGTCGCGCCAGATCCAGAACAGCCAGCGCGAGTCCGGCGAGAAACAGAAGCCGCCTGCCGCGCTCTTCGGCCCATCCGCCAGGCGCTCGCCGCTGGCGAGGTCGCGGACGATGATCTCGTGATACTCCGAGCCCTGCTCGTCCACGGCCCAGGCGTAGAGGCCATGGTCGGGGGCATGGTGGGCGGCGTCGACGGCGTAGTAGGCCTTCCCCTTCGCTTCGACCTCCTCGTCCAGCAGCACCTCCTCGGGGTGCTCCGCTCCGCGCGGCCGGCGCAGGTGGAGGGGATGCTGGGCCCCCGTCTCGTAGCGGCTGAGATAGTCGAACGGGCCATCCGGCGAGGGAACCGAGGCGTCGTCCGGCTTGATCCGGCCCTTCATCTCCTCGAACAGGCGCGCCTGCAGCTCCTCGGTGGAGGCCAGCACGGCCTTCACATAGGCGTTCTCCGCCTCCAGGTGCTCGCGCACGTCGGCCTTCACCACCGAGGGATCGCGCAGCACCGCCTGCCAGTTGTCGTCCTTCATCCAGGCGTAGTCATCGACCCGGACGCGGCCGAGCTGTTCGATGCGGATGGGGTCCTTGCGCGGACGAGGCGGAACGGGCGGGCTCATGGCCCCGTCTTACCGCCAGCCGTAGTTGAAGCTCACGCTGATTCTGGGCGTCCTGGCGGTCCCGGCGACCACCTCGTGGCGCAGCCAGCTCTCCCACATCACCACGTCGCCAGTCTGCGGCTGGACGGTGATGAAAGTCTTCAGCGGCTCGGGGGCGTCGTCGCGACGCGGCGGGGCGGCCATCATCAGCGGCAGGCGCGGGTCCTCCAGGCGGAGCCCGCCGGCGCCGGGGGGAACGGCGACGTAGTAGGTTCCGGAGATCACGCTGTGGGGATGGACGTGCCCCGAGTGGCTCGCGCCGGGCCGCAACACATTGGCCCACAGGCTGTCGAGGACGAGCCGGCCACGCGGTCCCAGGTCGAGGGCCAAGTCCGCAGCGAAGGCGGCGGCGTGGCGGTCCAGGCGGCGCTTGAGGTCGGCGAAGGCGCTCGCCCTCTGAGGCAGGTCGGCGAGGGAGGCGTAGGAGGTGTAGCCGCCGTAGTTGTTCTTGCGACACCAGGCGCGTCCGGCCCGGTCCTCCTGCGCCAGCATCCCGCAGGCGTCTTCCAGCTCCGCGTTCAAGGCGTCGAACCCGCGCTCGCCCGTGAGGGAGGCCTCGTAGAGCGGCGTGGCGAAGAGCGAGCGGATGGCCATGGCGTCATGGCCATGAAGCGCGAAGGGCCCCTCGCGCAAGTGCGCCCGCCCGCGCCGCGGCGGGATTTGACGGAGGCGGGCGTCTGGGCCAAGCTTGGCTCACTGGCCCGACCCGGAGGCTTGATGCCAGAGATTGCCGTCGCCTGAAGCCGCACCGGGCGCTGCCCTGCGGCTCGATGTTCCGCCCGACCGCGCGAGCTGACGCTTGGCCGCGATCGCGAACCTGCGACGCCAATCTCATGAGCAATTCTCTTGAACATCTCCAAACCCCAGCAGCGCATCCTGCACGCGCTCGCACAGGGCGGCCATATCCAGCATCACCGCGACCCCCGCGGCCGCCTCACCCAGATCGACTGCCTGACCCGCGAGGGCTGGCGCCTGGAAACCTGCGATGTCGTCCTCTTCCGCAAGCTGAAGACGCGGGGGTGGATCGCCTCCCGGGAGGGAGGCCCCTACCGCATCACCCGCGACGGCCTCGCCGCCGTCCGAGCCCAGGGGGACAACCAATGAGCCGGGCGATGGACTGGAAAGCCCGGCGGGCCGATCCAACCGAACTTCCCGTGGTCGCCAACCTCTACCGCCGCACCGCCGGTCGGGAGTGGGACTTCCTCTACCCGCACACGCCGGAGGAGGACCTCGGCCATTTCGGCCGGGCCTTCGTTCGCGGCGTGGTGTGGGTGGTCGAAGTCGAGGGTGTGGTCGCCGGCTTCTGCGCCGTGCGGCGCGGCTGGATCGACCACCTCTACGTCGATCACGCCTTTCATGGGCGGGGGATCGGCCAGGCGCTCGTGGCCAGGGCGTTGAGGGGCCGGCGGCGTGTCCGGCTCTGGACGTTCCAGCGAAACACCCGCTCCCGGCGCTTCTATCGCCTCCAGGGGTTCGTCGAGGCGCGCCTCACCGACGGCGCGGACAACGAAGAGAAGGAGCCCGACGTCCTGCTGGAATGGCGACCCCTGGCTTGACATGACCGGGCGCCCGTTCGTGAGGTCGGTGAGGCTCGTGGTTCATCTGCGCGGGACGACCTTGAGTATCTGTAGAAGATCAGCGCGCACTGCTGCGGCGGCTGGGATCCTCGCCGCTCTGATAGCGGGCTCCCCGGCCGTCCGCGCGCAGGCGCCGCCGGCGCCCTCGCCCACCGCGGCCACGACGGTGTCGGAGCTCCTGGTGCTGGCGCGCAAGGCCACCAACCTGTCGGGCGTGGACGTCGTCGCCAAGGGTCCCTGCATCATCCCGCGCCCGAACGGGACGCCGGACGCCCGGCCGCGGGTCATCGACAGCTACCCCCGCCTGGGCCAGACCGTGCCTCCCGGCGCGATGATCCTGCACGTCACCTACGACCAGCCGATGAGCCGGTGCGCGGTTGTCCTCCTCAACGGTGGCGGGAGCGTCGCCCGGCTCGAGCAGAAGCTCGGCTGGCAGACGCCGGACGGGCGGACCCTGTTCTTCATCGTCGATGTCCAGCCAGAGGAGGACTACCGGCTGTGGCTGAACGCGCCATGGACGTACGGTCTGAAGCGAACGGGCCCAATCCGAACCTTTCTCGATCGCTACGGGACGCCCGCCATCCCGCACCTGATGGCCTTCTCCACTTCCAGCGGGCCTCCGACGATCACGGCGCAGGACGTCCTGCGCGCCGATCCAGGCCTGGACGCCCTGCTCGTCCCGATCTCCACACCGGCG
>DATBEN010000132.1:0-4380 GCA_036276055.1 Caulobacteraceae bacterium | reverse complement strand
CTGCTGGCCCCGGGCTCCGGCAAGTTCCTCGTTCTCTACGACGTCACCGCCGCGCGCGCCGGCGCCACCGCCTTCTTCAATCCGATCCGCAAAGGCAGCGTCTCCACCGACGAAAGCGTCACCGACCGGGCCACCGGCGCGCCGCTGAAGTTCGACGTCGTGGATGGCGCTCAGGCCAGGACGGACGGGATGAGCGACGCCGACCCCGACTCCGACTATATTGAGGTTAAGCTGGCCCGGCCGGTCCCGGCCGACGGCGGCGGCGGGCGCATCCGGATCGAAAAGACCTACGAGGACGCCCGCAGCTACTTCCTCGACGGCCAGGACCTCGTCTTCGAGCGGCCGCTTGGCATCAAGCGCAACGCTGTGGTCCTGCCCGCGGGCTACGCCCTGGTGTCCTGCAACTATCCCTCGCAGGTGGCGCAGGAGCCGGACGGCCGCCTCCGCGTCAGCTTCCTCAATGACACCCCCGCCGAGGCGCCGCTGAAGCTGCGCGCCCGCCCTGCCGCCCTGCCGGTCTCCAGCTTGATGAGCGCGCGCCTTGGCGAACGCGCCCGTCAGACCCGCGACATCGTCTATTTCCTGCAGCCGCCGGAGACCCACGCCTTCCGCCTCTACCACGACTACATCGAGGAACGGCCGGGCGTCGGCCGCTATGTGAACGTGGTCCGCACGGGCAGCCATGTCTCCGACCCCTCCGCCCGCGACCTCGACACCGGCGCCGCCATCCCTGGCCGCATCCTCCGCGGACGCGACATCACCCGCGCCGGCGTCAGTGACCCGGAGCTCGGCGACGTCACGGCCCAGAGCGAGGTGGTGGTGTTCGACTTCCCGGCTCTGGACGAAGGCCACACCCTTCGACTCCGCATGAGCGAGACCTACGCCGACCCCAAGAGCTATCGCCTGGAAGGCTCGACGCTCATTTTCGACCGGACCTTCGGCCGACCGGCCAACGCCGTGGTCCTGCCCGCCGGATGGCGACTCACGGGTTCGCTCGCCCCCGCCGTGGTGAGCCAGACCGACGACGGACTCACGCGGCTGGACTTCGTCAATCCGCGCCCGGACGAGCTGGAGGTGCTCATCACCGCCGAGCGCGCCGAGACGGCCGCGGCGAAATAGAAAATCCTCACCAAATACAATCAATTAAACCCGGCTATTCAGTTGATCTCGGTGCGAAGGCGTAGCAAGATTGCGGCGCACGGTCATTGCGCCACGCGGGGGCGCATGGGGGCTCGAGAATGGATTGGACGCCTGGTGAAGACGTCATCGAGATCTTCCGCGCGTTCTGGCGCGATCGCGCCGGCGTGACCGCCGTCGAATACGCCCTCATCGCCGGACTGATCGCGCTGGTCATCATCACGGCGGTGTCGCTGGTCGGCACGAACCTCACCAACTTCTTCCTGAGCCTCGGCAACAACATCAGCACCATCGGCTGACGGCGCCCGAGCGGCCATGCCCGCTTGCCCTGGCCGGCGCCTCTGGTAGGGCTCGCCCGGCTCGGAGATGGAGGGCGGACATGCGGATCTGGCTTGCGGCCCTGGTTCTGGCCGCGCCTGTGGCGGCGCGCGCGGCGCCCGCGCCGCTGAGCGGCCCGCTCGCCCCCGCCGCCGAGGGCAAGCTGCAGTGCTTCGTGCCCGACATGACCAGGCGCACCTGCCAGACGCTGGATTCCTATGCCCGTGACACGTCCGGCGGCATCGTGAACACCTCCACCGTCGTGGTCTCCGCCGATCCGCCGATCACCATGACCACCCGCGCGCCGGTGATCCTGCGCGAGGGTCGCCTCTGTTCGGCGGTCCGCGACGAGGACATCGCCCAGGCGACCTTCACCGTCGCGGGCAAGCCCGCCGATGCCCGCCAGACCGCCGACCTGCGGACCCACATGGCCGAGGCGATCAAAGCCCTCATCGGCCACGAGGTCTGCACCGCCTACTCCCAGAGCGGCTCCGCCTTCGTCGCCCGCTCCACCCTCGACGGCGCCCCCCAACCCGACTCCGAAGCCTTCATCTGGACCTCCCCCTCCGACGCCTGGAAAGTCGCGCCCTGACGGACACCGCTTCACCCCGGCGAGATCCGTTTTTGACAGCCTCGCCGCCTTCAGCCTGGTCAGGGGTCTGTCCTTGCCTTCAGCGCGGGTTTGGCATAGAAGCCGCGCCTTCGTATGGGCGGCCTGGCCCAATGGCATGCCATGGCTGTCCGTGATGCACCCCTATACTAGAGGACGGCGTCCCTTTCCGGGCGCCGATGCGAAATGCCAAAGCTGAAGACCAAGTCGGGCGCCAAGAAGCGCTTCAAGATCACTGCGACCGGCAAGATCAAGGCCGGTGTGGCCGGCAAGCGCCACCGCCTGATCAGCCACAACGCCAAGTACATCCGCTCCAACCGCGGCACCAAGGTCCTGTCGAAGTCGGATACTCCGACCATCATGACCTACCTGCCCTACGGCCTCTGATCGGGAGCTGACGAACCATGGCTCGCGTGAAGAGGGGCGTCGTCGCCCACGCCAAGCACAAGAAGGTCCTGGAGCAGGCCAAGGGCTTCTACGGCCGCCGCAAGAACACCATCCGCGCGGCCAAGGCCGCCGTGGACAAGGCCGGGCAGTACGCCTACCGCGACCGCAAGGTCCGCAAGCGCCAGTTCCGTTCGCTCTGGATCCAGCGGATCAACGCCGCGGCCCGCGAGCACGGCATGACCTATTCGCGATTTACCCACGGCCTGGAGCTGGCGGGTATCGACATCGACCGCAAGGTCCTTGCCGACATCGCGGGTAACGACCCGGCCGGCTTCAAGGCCATCGCCGACAAGGTCATCGCCGCCCTGGCGTGACGGGGCTCGCCTGAACCTTTTATCCCTCCGCTTCTGGGGAGGGTGTCCTCCAAAGCCCGCAGGGCGAAGGAGGACGGGCGGGGAAGTCGCAAGCTCCGATAGCGCTGGGGGTTTTCCCTTCATCCCCCACCTGTCGCCGCTCGCTTGGCGGCGTCCCTCCCGGCTAAAGGGAGGGCGGAGCAGCAGATGAACGATATCGCCACCCTCGAATCGGACCTGACCGCGCGCGTCGCCGCCGCGCCCGACACCGCCGCCCTCGAGGCCGTGCGCGTGGAGGCGCTGGGCAAGTCCGGGACCATCTCGGCCCTGCTCAAGTCGCTCGGCTCCATGAGCCCGGACGAGCGTCGCGCCCAGGGCCCGCTGATCAACGGCCTGCGGGACCGCGTCGCCATCGCCATCGCCGAGCGTCGCCAGGGGCTGGAGGACGCCGAGCTCGACGCCCGCCTCGCCGCCGGCCGCCTCGATCTCACCCTCCCCGCTCCGCCCCGCCGCCGCGGCGCCGTCCACCCCACCATGCAGGTGATGGACGAGATGGTCGCCATCTTCGCCGAGATGGGCTTCTCCCTCGCCGAAGGCCCGGACATCGAGGACGACTTCCACAACTTCACGGCCCTGAACTTCCCGCCCCGCCATCCGGCGCGGGAGATGCACGACACCTTCTTCTTCAACCCCGGCCCCGACGGGGAGCGAAAGCTGCTGCGCACCCACACCAGCCCCGTGCAGGTGCGGACGATGCAGAAGACCAACGCCCCGCCCCCTGCGGCCTGGATCGCCGACGGGCGCGAGCCGCCGATCCGCATCATCTCGCCCGGCCGCACCTACCGCTGCGACAGCGACGCCACCCACACCCCGATGTTCCACCAGATCGAGGGTCTGGTGATCGACCGCGCCATCCACATGGGCCACCTCAAGTGGACGCTGGACGAATTCATCACCCGCTTCTTCGAGTTGCCCAGCGTCGTCACCCGCTTCCGCCCGCACCACTTCCCCTTCACCGAGCCCTCGGCGGAGATGGACGTGCAGTGCGAGGTCAGCGGCGGCGAGGTGAAGATCGGCCAGGGCGAACAGTGGTCCGAGATCGTCGGCTGCGGCATGGTCCATCCGAAGGTCCTGACCAACTGCGGCCTGGACCCCGACGAGTGGCAGGGCTTCGCCTTCGGCTTCGGCGTCGATCGCCTCGCCCGCCTGAAGTACGGCATGCCGGACCTGCGCGACATGTTCGCTTCGGACGTGCGCTGGCTGGCGCACTACGGCTTCTCGGCCTTCGCCGATCCCAACCCGGCCTCGGGCCTGAGCTGAGAGAGGGCGCGCCATGAAGTTCACCCTCTCCTGGCTCAAGGAGCACATCGACACCGACGCAACTCTGCCGCGGGTGGTCGAGGCCATGACCATGGCCGGTCTGGAGGTCGAGCACGTCGAGGATCCGGCGGGAAAGCTCGCTGCGTTCTCGGTGGCCAAGGTCGTCGAGGCCGTGCAGCATCCCAACGCCGACCGCCTGCGCGTCTGCCAGGTGGACACCAAGGACGGGCGCAAGGAGATCGTCTGCGGCGCGCC
>DATBEN010000131.1:0-13659 GCA_036276055.1 Caulobacteraceae bacterium | reverse complement strand
CTTCACTGACGACCACACGGCGTGGCCGGGTCATTGCGCGCCCCTGAAAGCCGGCGGGGGCGACGAGGCCCCAAGAGTTCGCCGGCTGTTGAACATTTCGGGCTCAATGGTGAATCTACCCACGCGGGAAAGCTCGACCCGATCCGTGTGCGCGTCTTCCGGCGCCTTTCACCATGGGATGCCCTTTTGAGAACCCGCCCACCCGTGATGGTCATCGGCGGGGGCCCGGCCGGCGCGACGGCGGCGATCCTGCTGGCGCAGGCGGGCCTCAGGCCGCTCGTGATCGAGCGCAGCCGCGAGCCTCACGATTCGGTCTGCGGCGCCTTCATCAGCGGCGACGCCCAGGGCGTGCTCGGCCAGCTTGGTCTTTCGCTCGCCGAGCTTGGGGCGCACCCGATCAGGCGGGTCCGTCTGGTGGCGGATGGCGCGAGGGTCGAGGCGCCGCTGCCCTTTGCCGCCGTGGGCCTATCGCGCCGCCGACTCGACGCCATCCTCCTCCAGGCTGCCGAGCGGGCCGGCGCCCGGATCGAGCGCGGCGTCTCGGTCCGCAGGATCGAGCCCGGCGAACGCCGCGTCATTCTTTCCGATGGCGCCGAACTGGCGCCGGCCGCGGCTTTCCTCGCGACCGGCAAACATGATGTGAGGGGCGCGGCGCGCACGCCGCGGCAGGTGGGAGACGACGAACCGGTCGGGCTGCGCATCGGGTTGGCCGCCTCCCCCGCGCTCCATCGCGCCCTGGAAGGGACGATCGAGCTGCACCTGTTCCGCGGGGGCTATGCGGGCCTGCTTCTGCAGGAAGACGGTTCGGTGAACCTCTGCCTGTCGGTCGCGGTCGACCGCCTGCGCCTGGCGGGCGGAAAGCCGGAAACCCTGGTCGCCAGCCTCGGCGAGGAGGCGCCCATCCTGCTCGAGCGCATCGCCGCCGCGGAGCGACTGGGCGGGTGGTCGAGCGTCGCGCGGGTTCCGTACGATTTTCGCGCCCGGGACTCCGCGCCGGGGCTTTTCCGCATCGGAGATCAGGCCACCGTGATCGCCAGCCTGGTCGGCGATGGCATCGGCGGCGCGCTCAGCAGTGCGGTGAGCGCAACCACCGCCTACCTTCGCGGCGGCGCTGAAAGCTCACGCCGCTTCCAGCGCGCCTTCGCCCGACGCGCCGCCGGTCCGCTGCGCCTGGCCTCGATATTCCGGGCGACCACGGCGATGCCTGCCCTGGCGGGACCTCTCATTGCAGCGCTTCGCCTGGAACCGAGGATCGTGAGCGTCGCGGCGCGGCTCACCCGCATCTGACGCAACCGCCGACCTAGCGGATCCGCTCGACGCACAGGCGATAGGGAAACACGCGGAAGACCCGCACGCCGGGACTGATCCCTGCGAGTTCCAGCAACCACCACCAGTCTTCAGGACGAAACGATCGGGCGATGGAGAGCCTGCCGTCGTCCGCGACGATCGGGTGAAGTCCGACGAGGCGGGCCAGCACCGGATAGCCGAAATAGGGCACGGGGAGCCGGTGAAGATCGTTGATGAACCAGCCGCGCCGGGCGTGGCGATCCATGAAGCGCAGGAACGCGAGTAGCTCGTCCTCATCCATGTGATGGGCGACGAGGCTGCTGATCACGACGTCCCAGGGTTCGTTCGCCAGTCGCGCATAATCGCCGCTCCGGTAGTCGATGGTCAGATCCGGTGGGGTGGCGGCCCGGGCGACCTCCGCGCTTTTCGTGTTGAGGTCGATGCCGACGAGCGTGGCGGAGATCCCCTTGCGCTTGCACCGCCGGGCGATGGCCCTGAGCATGTCGCCAGAGCCGAAACCCACGTCGAGGACGCGAAGCGAATGCGTGTCCCTCGTGACCCGATCCAGGAATGCTAAGGTGGGGCGGCGCGCGAGCGTGAGCGTATTTGCGCGACTGAGATCCTTCAGAACCTGGCGGTAGGTCGACGGCTGCAGATCGCCGTCCATCTGCTCTGTGGCGCGGAGCTGGACGCGCAGGTCGATCATCCGGCTCTCCGGAACTGAAATCCCTCGGCGGCGAGGCCCGGACCGAAAGCCAGGGCGAGGCCGGACCTCGCGCCGCGTTCCAGTTGGCGCGAGAGAATGAACATCAGCGTCGCAGATGACATGTTCCCGCAATCGCGCAGGACCTGGCGGGACACGTTCAGCGCCTGGGGCGAGAGTTCGAGACCGTCCTCCACCGCGTCGAGCACGGTGCGCCCGCCGGAGTGAACCGCCCACGCATCCAGGGCGGCCGGATCGAGGTCGCCCAGCAGCTTCTGTCGCAATTCCGGCTGCGCCAGCGCCTGGCGGATGCGCCCGGGGATCTCACCGGAGAGATGCATGACGAACCCCTGGTCGCCGATCGCCCAACGGATCAGGTCCTGGGAGTTGGGCAGACACCGCGAGGAGAAGTTGCAGAGGGCCAGACCCTGCGGCTCGGCGCACACCAGCGCCGCGGCGGCGCCGTCTCCAAACAGCAGGCCGGCGAGAAGCGGCTGGAGTTCATTGTCCTCCTGCAGGTGCAGGCTGGAAAGCTCGACGGCGATGACGAGGACGCGGGCTTTCGGGTCCGATCTGACGATATGGTGCGCGGTCCTGAGCGCAGGCACGGCCGCGTAGCAGCCCATGAACCCGATCAACGTCCGCTCGACGTCGACGAGCCCAAGCTCCGCGGCCAGGATCTGGTCGATTCCGGGCGCCACGAACCCGGTGCAGCTCGCCATGACGAGGTGGGTCACGCCGTCGAGCCTGGTCTTCTGCGCCAGATCGGCGGCCGCGCTCAGCGCCAGGCGCGGGGCGGCCGCCGCGTAGGCCTCCATCCGCGTCCTGGTGCTCGGGAAGCGCGCGCCCGCATAGAAGTCGGTTATGCGTTCCAGGACCGACCACCGGTGTTCGATCCCGGCCCTTGCCGCCATGCGCCGAAACAGCGTCCGGTCGCGCTCCTTGGAAAGGCGCGACTCGGCCCAGTCGATATAGAGCTGGTGATAGTCCTGGGTGGGGGTGGCGACGCCGATCGCCGCGATGTGGGGTGTGACCCCCGGCGTCCGGGAGACCCCTGCAAATTCTACCGCTGTTGCGCTGACCTCAGGCGTCCGCACATCGAATCCGTCGGCCATGGTCTGACAACTTTGCGCTGGAAAGGGCCCCTCCGTTAGTGGGCGGTGGCGGACGGTCAGTTCAATGAAGGTTTTGACGGGCTCCCCCTCCGGTCGCGTCGCCGCCGACCTCAGTTCCGCGGCTCCCCACCTTCGCCGCCGACCTCGCCTAACACGCGACGGACGGCGGCCATGATCTCATCCGACAGGTCCGGCGGCGATGGTCAACGCCCGCGTACGGTCGTCAGCGCTGAGCGTTGTCGGCTCCCTGTCGCCAGGGAATCGGGCGCGCCGCTGCCGAAACTGAGTATTGCCTGGATCCTGGCCAATAGCGCGATCACGTCAGTCATTCTCGGAGCGAGCCGGAGTGCACAACTCAAGGATACGCTCGCTGCCGCGGACTATTGTCTTGCGCCGGAACTCAAGGCCAAACTCGACGACCTCACCGCCGAGCACCGCCGCGGCGATGCAGGCCGCTGAGCCGAAACCAAGAAACGCGAAGCTCTTTCCGCCACTCCGTTACCCGTCCCATCCGCCGCCAACCCCTGGGGATCGGCGACGGATGAAACAAACCGGGCGATCGACTTCAGGCCACGGACTTGCGCTGGGAGGAGCGCATCGCGGCGCCTAGACAGGCGAGGCCCATGAGCATCATGGCCCAACTCGCGGGCTCGGGAACGGGGCTCGAGATGAAGCCAAACAAGCCGTGCTGTTCATCGCCGATCCCGGCCGAAAAATAGAGATTTTCCGACGAGCCGGCGTCGCCATCGTTGCCCGGCTCGATCTGCCAGAGCCCGGGCAACAGGATCGGGTTGCCCTCGGCGTCGTCGAGAGTGCCCACATAGGCGCCGGTCGCAGGATTGTAGGCGTTGATGAACGCGTCTTGCAGCGCCGGATCGTCGTCGTGACTGAAGTTGCCGACCAATAGATCGCCGCTGAAGGCGCCAAAGCTGGAGGGGGCGATCGCCAGGGCCCACGGCGAGGCCATGTGAAGGGGATCGGCAAATGACATTATGAGTTGGCCGGTCGGGGTGAATTCAGCGACCGCGCCCGACCCCAGAGGCGCGGCGTCCGCAGGCGGACCCGGTATGGAGTAGGTCACCCAGATGTCGCCGCGGAGGTTCTGCACATTGAAAGCCACCAGGCCCGCGGCCGCGGCGGGCGCTTGGAAGGCGCCCGCGCCAAACGATACCGGCTGAAAATTGGGGCCGTAGACGTCGATGCCGCCGGCGCCGTTGTTCGCGGCGTAAATATCGGTCGCTCCCCCCACGGTCCCGATCGCCACGCCGGTATAAACCGAGTGCGGGGGCCCCATCGCCGGGGTCGGCCCCGTGGCCGCCTGAACCGAGGTGGTCGAGCCGAAGTTCAGGGTCGACAGGTGGCCGTCCAGGTCAGCGATCACGAACTGGCTGGTGCTGGGATTATAAACCACCCCCGTCGCCCCGGTCGGCGCGCCCGCGCCCATAGGTCCGACCGCCGTCTGCGGTATGACCACGCTCGATTGTTTAACGCCCGCGCCGGTGTAGAATAAACCTGAGGCCATGCCGGAGCTTGAGCCTGGGTCGCCGTTGTTGGCGATGAGCCAGGCGCCGGTGGAGGTGTGGTCCATGCCCCAGGGATTGATCAGAGCCGGATCCTGCGTCGCGGCTGGCGAAAAGCCCGCGGAGGCGAGGTAGGCCTGGCTGTCGGTCACCAGGTTGGTCTGCAAAAAGGACGCCGCGGAGGCGGAAGCAGCGCTCAACCATGCGCAACCGGCGACTCCCGCGAACAAGACAGCAGCCAAGCCCCGGCCGCGAGAATGGCGAGTTTTCACAGCGTTCTCCTACATCAAGCCCCAGGATCGGTACGTCCCAGACGCGTTTCGCGGCGGCACTAGGCGCTCGGTCCGGGGGCCCAGGAATGGACGGCCGCCGATCAAATTCCGATCTTTTGCCGATCTTGTTGTTTTATGACCGCCAAGGCGTCGACGACGCCGCGCGATCGCTGGCGCGCGAAGTTGTGGCGCCGAGCATTCGCACGTGTAATTGTACGACTTCTTGGCGAAACAGCGCTCAAAGGCGCCGCGAGCTCTATGACGGCTGACGGCGCAGGTATCGACCCGGCCCTATCGGTCGATTTGGTGCGCGAACCCGACTTCTGGTTGGGGACCCTGCAGGTCCGCCCGTCGATGTGTCAGGTCGTTCGCGACGGCCATTCGATCGACCTACAGCCCAAGATCATGCAGGTGCTCGTGGTCCTCGCGCGGGCGCAAGGCAGGGCGGTTTCACGCGAGGAGTTGTTCGCGATCTGCTGGGGCGGCGCCTTTGTCGGCGACGATTCCGTCCATAGATGCATCGCCCGCCTGAGGCGCCTGGCGCAAGAAGAGACGCCGGGTGCGTTTTCGATCGTTACTCAGTCGAAAGTGGGTTACCGCCTGGTGGTCGACGACCTGGCGGACGTCGGAACGACGCTCGAAGAGGCGAGCGATTTCGACACGGCGATGCCCAGTGAGCGGCGTGCGGGAGCCATTCGCGGCCACGGCTTCATTCTCGGCGTTGCGGCGATGCTGTTGCTGGGATTGATCGCGGCTGTGGTGGCCTTCACCCGGCCGACGCAGTCGGTCTACCGCATAGCCGTGGCCAACTTCAAAGTGGAAGGGGTTGGCGGGGAGATCGGTGATAGCCTCGCTGATCGCGTGGCGGCCGCCGTCAGCGATCGACACCTGCCCATCGTCACCCGGGTTCGGAGCAGCCGCGGCGATTTCAATGGCGCTCACTACATCGTCGGCGGTGACATCCAACGGATTGGAGACCAGACAAAGGTCCATATTCAATTGGATGATGCTTTGTCCGGGCTGACGCTTTGGACGGACACAATCACCCGGGCCACATCAGATTCCGACGCTCTGCAGGACCAGGTGGCTGAGAAGGTCGCCGACTTGATGGATCTGACGCGCCGGTGGCTGGGACCTAATGGGAACTCTGCGAAACCGGAGGCGATCGCCGCGTTGCTCACGGCAACCGACACGATGCGCGGGATGCCGGGCACGATACTTCAAACTCGCGAAGCTTTCCGCCGGTTTCGCGATCTGGATCCTGACTCTTCGAAGGCCCATTCAGGTTTCGCCATGGCGACGGCGCTGAGTTCATTCAGCCAGACCCCTGACACGTCCGCCCAGTGGCGGACGGAGGCTGTGGCCGAAGCCCGCCGGGCTATCGCTTTGGATCCTAACAACGGGGAAGGCTACACCGTCTTAGGCCTTCTAACATCGGCAAAAGACCTGGCGACGCGTGAAACCTGGTTCTCGAGAGGCTTGGCCGCCGACCCCAACGACGACAATCTGCCGAATTTTCTCGGCGTTTTTCTCCTCGAGGTCGGACGCGTGGGTGAAGCGGTGATCTGGATCGACCGCAGCGTAAATCTCGATCCGCTCTCCTCCCCCAAAGCCCAGAGCATGATCGACGCCTTGTCGACAGCGGACCGGTTCAGCGAGGCGGACCGGCTGATCGCGCGGGCCGATCGCCTTTGGCCCGACGATGTCCAGATGCGCCGCACGATCCTGTTCAGAAGCTTGCTCTACGCCCAGCCTGCACAAGCTTTGGAGGTGCTGGATCGGTTTCAGCATGCGGACAAACCGCTACCGGTTGATCGCGCGCTGATCTGGCGCGCCTTTGAGAAGGCCCGCGCGGGCGAGCATTCCGACGCGGAGGTGGAGAAACGCCTCGCCGCGGTGAGCTCGAATTCGGACGCCGGGCTTTCATCTCTGGGCGCTGACGAGCTGGGCGCCTCAATTGCGGCGTTGGCGTCACTTGGCGATAAAGAGGACGCTTTTCGCATCATCGACCTCGCCCGTACGATGCACATTAATGTCAAACCTTCGGTGTTGTTCGAGCCCGCGACCCGCTCACTCAGGAGTGATCCGCGTTTCTTGCGCCTCGCGAGCGGCCTGGGTTTGGTCCAATATTGGGCTCTAGCCAGGCGCAAGCCCGACTTCTGCACTCAACAGTCGACGTCGACCGTCTGTTCGTGAGGCGCTGTCAGATGCGACAGTCCGGTGCTGGATCAGCCCTCCAATGGCGTGGCGCGGGTCTCCGGCAAGAAGAAAATACAGACCAGAAGGCTCAGAGCGACGAACAGCGCCGGGTACCATAGGCCGGCGTACATGTTCCCGTTGGCCGCGACGATGGCGAACGCCGAGGCAGGCATCAGACCGCCGACCCACCCGGAGCCGATGTGGTAAGGCGCCGAGAGAGAGGTGTAGCGGATCCTGCTCGGGAACAGCTCGACGAGGCAGGCGGCGGTCGGTCCGTAGATCAAGGCCGCGGCGGCGACGAGCACCATGATGATGGCGATCACCCGGGGACCGTCGACCTTTGCCGGATCGGCGAGCGACGGATAGCCCGCGGCCGCCAGGGCGGCCTTCGCCTGGATGGCAAAGGAGGCGACCTGCGAGCGGCGGTCGTCTGGCCCGGCCGTACGCGGATCGGGCGAGGCGATGATGCGGCCCCCGACATCGACGCTCGCCGCGGCGCCGGGGGCGAGCCCGACGCTTCGATAGCTGACTCCGGCGCGCGACAGCCAGGCCTTGGCTATGTCACAGCCCGTATGGTCGAAGCTGTTGGCGCCTACCGGATCGAACTGGACCGAGCAGCGAGCGGGATCTGCGTAGACGGTGACAGGAGCGCTTCTCTGCGCTTGCGCGAGGGCTGGGTTCGCCGCCCAGGTCAGGGCGTGGAAGGCGGGAAAGATCACGAGCACGCCCAGGATGCAGCCGGCGATCATCACAGGCCGCCGGCCGAGCCGGTCACTGAGCCAACCGGCCAGCACATAGAGAGGCGCCGCCAGGGCAAGACCGCCAACGACGAGAAGGTCGGCCTGGAGTTCGGCGACCCGCAGCGTGCGCTGAAGGAAGAAGAGGGCGTAGAAGCCGGCGGAGTACCACATGACCGACTGGCCGATCACTGGGCCGAAGAGCGCGGCCAGAATCCGCTTCATGTTGCTCCAGCGCCCGAAGGCTTCGGAAAGCGGCGCCCGGGAGAGGCCCTGGCGGGCCTTCATGCGGTGGAACACCGGGCTTTCACTGAGGCGCAGCCGCACCCAGATCGAAACCGCCAGCAGCGTGGCCGACGCCAGGAAGGGCAGACGCCAGCCCCACGCGGCGAAGTCTTGCTCGGACAGCGTAATACGGAAGGCGACGATGACGAGCAGGGAGGTCAGAAGGCCGCCGGTGGCCATGGTGTTGACCCAGCTCGTGTGAAGTCCGCGCCGGTCGTCGGGAGCGTATTCGCCGACATAGACCGCGGCGCCGCCGTATTCCCCGCCGATGGCCAGTCCCTGCAAGACCCGCAGGCCCACCAGAAGCGTCGGCGCCGTCACGCCGATCGCCGCATAGTCGGGCAGCAGGCCGACGGCGAAGGTCGAGACCCCCATGACCGCCATGGTGACGAGGAAGGTGGTCTTTCGGCCCACCTTGTCGCCGATCCGCCCGAACAAGATCGCCCCAAAGGGCCGGGCGATGAAACCGGCCCCGAAGGCGGCCAGGGCGAGGATGAAAGCCGTGCGCTCGTCCACGGCGGCAAAGA
Organism: Caulobacteraceae bacterium; assembly: GCA_036276055.1. GTDB lineage: Bacteria > Pseudomonadota > Alphaproteobacteria > Caulobacterales > Caulobacteraceae > Acaudatibacter. The sequence continues at coordinate 5,014 of DATBEN010000131.1, read as the reverse complement.
AGTGGCGGGCGATGTCGCCGGCGAGCACGCCGTAGACGAGGAAGTCGTACCACTCGAACATCGTCCCGAGCGACGCGCCGACAATGACGAGCGCCACCCCGCCTGGCCGCCCAGGACCGACTCTCTCCACGACGGTGTCGACCATGACCGCCCCCACCAGCATCCTGGTCTGTCCGACCATGGCGGGATCGCGCGGGCTTGGCCAGCGGGAGCCGTAGCTTGGGGAGGCTGGCGGTCCTCAGACCAGGCTGCCGCCGCCGTCGACCCGCACGACTTGGCCGGTCACATAGGTGGCGCGCATCAGGTAGAGGTAGGCCTCGGCCGCCTCCTCGACAGTTCCGGCGCGCGGTAGCGGCAGGTTGGCGGTGAAGCCCTTGATCGTAGCCTCGCCCATCGTCTGCACCTGCTCGCTCATGATCAGGCCCAGACAAACTGCGTTGACCCGAATGGGCGCCAGGTCGCGCGCAAGGCCCATGGCCAGGCCCTCGGTCGTGTGGGCGGAAGCAGTGACCAGGGGCGCGCCTGGTCTGGGCCGGTGCGCCAGCATGCCGCCGGTCAAGGTGATCGAGCCGTCCTTGGCGATCTGGCGGATCGCGTACTTGGCGGCTCGGGCCGCGCCCCAGAACCGGACTTCCATTCGGGCCTTGCTGGCCTCGACGTCGAGATCTCGGGTCGGGCCGAACATGTGGCCCCAATCGCCGGCGGTGAAGACCAGATGGTCGAACGGGCCTGCCGCGTCGAAGAAGGCGGCGACCGAAGCCTCGTCCTTCACATCCACGGTCTGACCCTTGGCGCCCCGACCAAGCTTCTTGGCCGCCGCTTCGACCCGTGGAGCCTGGCTGGAGCCGACGACCACCTGAGCGCCGGTCTCCATCGCCGCTGCGGCCACCGCAAAGCCGACGCCCGATGCGCCGCCGATCACCACCACCTTTGCATCGTTCAGCTTCGCCATGACGCGGCTCCTTGTGCGATTCTGAGAGGTTAGTTCTGACGAAGAGCGGGAAAAGGTGGAAGCCTATACCGGTATAGGGGCTACCCCCGAGGATCGGGCAGGATGATTGGCCGCAAAGATACGGCTGGGGCGGCGCAACGCCACGCCCTTTGCGCGAGGTCGAAGTGTTCTAAAAAATAGGGCTTGAGCCGGAACCTGGGTCCGGCCTCATAGGTGGGCGCGTCCAATGGAGACGCCAGATAGGATGAGCGAACGCTTCTTGAGTCCCAGCGAGACCGCGCGGCGCCTCGGCGTCGGTGTGCGGGCATTGCGCCTGTACGAGCGCAGAGGTCTGGTACGCCCTGGGCGGACGCATGCAGGCTGGCGCGTATATGGCCCAAACGAGATAGAGCGCTTGCACCAGGTGCTGACGCTGAAGTCGCTCGGTCTGTCGTTGGCCCGCATCACACAACTTCTTGGCGGGCGAGCGGCGGACCTGCCAGCCCTCCTCGCCCTGCAGGAGGATGTGCTCACCGCTCGCATCAACGACCTGCAGCGAGCTCGCAAGTCGGTTCAGGCAGCCCGCACGAAGGTGTCGCGTGACAGGCGGCTCTCCCTGGAAGACCTCATTGACCTGGTTAGGGAGACCACCATGTCCACGTTGAGCGAAACCAGGCTGGCGGCCAGCGCCCACCAGGTGCTGCGGGAGGCGATCGACCCGCGCCTGCCGGGCCTCTACCGCGGCAAGGTGCGCGACAACTACGACCTGCCGGACGGGCGGCGCATCCTGGTCACCTCCGACCGCTTGTCGGCCTTCGACCGGGTGCTGTGCTGCATCCCGTTCAAGGGCCAGGTGCTGAATGGCGTCGCCCGCTGGGCCTTCGAGCAGACAGCCGACCTCTGCCCCAACCACGTGCTGGACTACCCCGACCCGAACATCGTCGTCGGCCGGCGCCTCGAGATCCTGCCGGTGGAGATCGTCGTGCGCGGCTACCTGGCGGGCACGACCAGCACCTCGATCCTGACCATGTACCGGGCCGGTCGCCGGCAGATGTACGGGCAGCGGCTGCCCGACGGCCTCGCCGACAACCAGGCGCTCGAGGCGCCGATCATCACCCCCACCAGCAAGGCCGCCGACGGCGCTCATGACGAGCCGCTGACCGCAGGCGAGATCCTCGCGCGCGGTCTGCTCAGCGAGGCCCAGTGGCGGCAGGTGAGCGAAGCCGCCCTCGCTCTGTTCGCCCGGGGCCAGGCGCTGGCCGCTGAGCGCGGCCTGATCCTCGCCGACACGAAGTATGAGTTCGGCGTCGACGCCGGGGGAACCATCCGCCTCGCCGACGAGATCCACACCCCCGACTCCAGCCGCTACTGGCGGGCGGACACCTATCCGCAGCGGCTCGCCGCCGGCGAGCGCCCGGACAGCTTCGACAAGGACGTGATCCGCGCCTGGGTCGCCGCGAGATGTGATCCGTACAAGGATGATATCCCGGAAATCCCCCCGGAGCTGATCTGGAAGACCGCGCTGACCTACGTCGAGGCCCACGAGGCGATCACCGGGCGCGCGTTCGAGCCGCCCAGGCCCGCGCCGCCCGTGCACGAGCGCGTACTGGCGGCTCTGGGGGATTTCCACGGGCGTTGAGATCCAACGGGGCGCGTCATCCCGGACGGACGACCTGCCTTCGTGAAGTCCGGAGTGGCGTCCGCGGCGGCCCTCGCGGCGCGGGGCCAGGCTGGGGCGGCCACTATTCCACCGCCTTCAGGATGGTCTCGACGGCGGCCATGCGGGTGCGCACGTCCGTCAAGCTGGCCTCCATGGCGGCCAGGCTGGTCGCGATCTGCGACTGAGCCGCCGAGGCGCTTTCCGCGAGCTGGCGATAGGCGCCGTCGTTGGCCAGCCGCGACCTCGCCTGCTGGACGACCGCGTAGTAGCGCATTCCGAAGACGATCAGGATCGTCGCCAACGGCAGCACCAGGGTCAATAGGTAGAAGATTGCGGTCATTGGGATCCTCTAGGTCTTAAGGTTTGGCGGTGAGTGTCTTGGCCGCGTCGGCGACGGCCGCCGGCGTGAGGTGAAAGGCGAATTCGGTGACTTCGAAATAGTTGAGCGCCTTGCCGTCCTGGGACAGCTCCAGCTTGCTGGTCACCAGGCCGGCGTCCTCCAGCTTCTGCAGATGCAGATGCAGCAGGGGCCGGCTGATGCCGATCTCGCGCGCCAGCCGGCTGACATAGTTGCGACCGCCGCCGGCAAGCGCCGCGACGACCCGCATACGGTGCGGATTGGCCAAGGCGGCCAGGGTCGCCAGGAGCTGGTCGCCTTCCGTCATGGTGTCGATATGCGATTTCATATGTCAGAAATACCTGACGCATGTCAGAGAGTCAATCGAGGCCAAATCTCTTTCCCGCCCTGGTCAGCCATTCCGGACGGCTGCTTCCGGCCACGTGCCTTGTAGGTGGTGAGGCTGAGAATACGGTAAGCGCGGACGAAGAAGCCGCGGCGACCCCGCGCGACGCTTGGTCACCAGTCGGAGACGTGACCTAACAGGACAAATCAGGTGAATAGCCGCCATGCGTCTTGATCTCGGACGAATCGAGTCTGCCGCTGGAAAGATCGATCCAGTCTTCCTCAACTCGCCGCAATACCTATGCGAGAGTATCAGCCGCACCCTTGGTTGCCGGACGGTGTTGAAGGTGGAGACCTTAAATCCCGTTCGTTGCTTCAAAGGTCGCGGCATTGAAACAGTCTTGTCCGATCTTTCGTCGGGCAACGGCCTCGGAAAGGTCGTGTGTGCGAGTGCAGGGAACCTTGGTCAAGCTCTGGCCTACAGTGGTCGCCGGCGCGGTTATTCGGTGACAGTCACGGCGTCGGCGAATGCAAATCCGTCTAAGATCGAACGGATGAGGGCGCTCGACGCCGACGTGATCCTTGTCGATGGCGCGATCGAAGAAGCGCTGGCCGCGGCGGCTGACTTCTCGGCGAGCACCGGTGCATTCTTGATAGAAGACAGCAAGAACCTAGGCACTTGCGAAGGAGCGGGAACGATTGGGCTGGAGTTGGCTGCTTCCGATCACTCGCTCGATGCGGTCCTGATTTCGCTCGGAGCTGGAGCAATGGCGACCGGCGTAGGCTACGCAATGAGGCGCCGCGTTCCCGCCATCGAGGTGCTAACCGTCCAGCCCGAGCAGGCGCCTGGGATGACGCTATCTCTGCGAGCCGGTCATGTGGTTGACGCCGGCCCCCCTGATACTATCGCCGACGGTGTGGCTGGGAGATATGTGCTCCCGGAAGTGCTGAACGACCTCAAAGAGGTCGCCACTGACGCCTTCCTGGTGAGCGAGGAAAGCATCAGGGACGGAATGCAACTTCTTTACCGCTGCTCGGGGCTGATTGTGGAACCGGCGGCTGCGCTCGGTATCGCAACAATCTTAGAGAACCGTGATCGGTTCCGAGGCATGACCGTGGCGACAATTCTTTGTGGAGGAAACATCTCCACTGAGGATTTTGAAAGGTTGGTGGTTCACCGCGACCGTTAGCGATTTACGGACACTTCTCACCTCGATACATTCCCCAACTGGCTCGTACGCTCCCACTGGGGACGACATGGACTTCTACTTGCCGATGATCATGGCTGCCGCCTCGGTGCGTGATGTCGGCTGCGGAACTGGCTCGATGTTCCATGCCGCCCGAACAGTTGGCCATCGCGGTCGCCTTTGCGGGCTTGATCCGGCGCCTGGCATGCCGGCTGAGCCGCGTAAGCATCCCGACATCGAGTGGATCCTAGATTCCGGGAGTTCGATCACTCCACCGCCCGGCCTCGACGCCGTCCGCGGCGGATTATACAGCCGGTTGAAAGCAAGGACTGGAGGAGCCCCGATGACCACCGCGCGCGAAATCCGACTGAAGAGCCGTCCCAATGGCCGGCCCGTCGCCGACAACTTCGAGTTGGCAAGCGTGGAGCTGGGCGCGCCGGGCGCCGGCGAGGCGCAGGTGAAGAACCTCTGGATGACGGTCGACCCGTATATGCGCGGCCGCATGAATGACGTGCAGAGCTACGTGCCGCCGTTCCAGCTGGGCAAGGTCATGG
>DATBEN010000130.1:0-17166 GCA_036276055.1 Caulobacteraceae bacterium | reverse complement strand
GCCCGGCCGCGACCGCAGCCTTCCCGCCCTCGCCCTGATGGCGCACTACGACAGCGTTCCAGGCTCGCCCGGCGCGGCCGACGACGCCACGGGCGTGGCGAACGCTCTGGACATCGTCCGGGCGCTTCGCGTTCGCGGCGTTCCCGATCGGGACGTCATGGTCGTCATCACCGACGGCGAGGAAGCCGGGCTGCTGGGCGCGAGGGCCTTCTTCGACCACGATCCGGCCGCCAGCCACATCGGCTTCGTGATGAACTTCGAGACCCGCGGAGGAGGCGGCAGGACCACGATGTTCGAGACCGGCGCCCGTGACGGCGCTGCGATCGGGCTCTTCCAGCGGACTGCGACCGCGCCGGACAGCAATGCAGTTTTCCCCTTCATCTACCGCTACCTGCCCAACAACACCGACTTCACCATCGCCAAGGCGCGCGGACTTCCTGGCTTCAACTTCGCCTTCATCGGCCGCCAGTTCGACTATCATTCCCCCAGTTCGACGCTCGCGGCCCTCGACAAAGGCTCTGTCCAGCATATGGGCGAGACGACCCTGGGCCCGGCCGGAGCGATCGCCTTCTCGTCGGCCTTGCCTGCGCGGACGCCCGATCTGGTCTATTCCGACGTGCTGGGTCTGGGCGTGATCGCCTATCCGACCGCCTGGGGCTGGGCCGTCATCCTCGCCAGCGGGATCCTGATCCTCGCCGTGGGCACCCAGCTCCCCGGGCGCGAGCGCGTCTCGTGGGCGGCCGTCGGGCGAGGCGCGCTCGCCGGCCTGGCCAGCCTGGCGATCGCCGCCGCATTCCTCTACCTCGCCCGCCAGGCGACCGGGGCCGGCGCAGGCTGGATGCCCTACCGCCCCCTCCTCGCCTGTTTTCCCCGGTTCGAAGCGGCGATGGTTCTGGCCGCCCTGGCGGGCATGATCTTCGGGGTTGCGCTCCTGGGCCGGGGCGAGAGGATGGGGAGCGGGTGGATCGGGATTCTTCTCACGGGCCTTGCGGCAAGCGTCGCCCTGCAGATCTTCGCCCCGCTCACCGCCTTCGCCATCGCCTGGCCCACCCTGGCCGGCGCGGCCTGCGCGGCCCTGACCGGAGGCGGCTGGCGATCGGCCCGCGCGCTCTGGCTTGCCTACGTCATCATCGCCATCGTCACGCTCGCGTGGATCGGCAGCTGGTTCCACGGCCTGCTGCAGGGGCTCGACATCGCCCCGGCGTGCGCCGTGTTCGCCTGGCTGGCGGCGCTTACGCTCTGGCCCCTCACCTGCCCACCGCCGCGCGGACGCTGGGCGGCCGTGGCGCCCGCGGTGATCTTCGGCCTCGCCGCCTGCGTCATCCTGCTGGGCATGCGCCTGACGCAGCCGTGGTCGGCCCGCTACCCACGCGCCGTCGAGCCCCTCTATGTGACCGACGGACGGCAGGCGTGGCGGGCGAGCCTCGCGTCCACCGATCCGTGGACCGCCGCTTTCCTCGGTCCGGACGCCAAGCCCCTGTCCGATGACGCCGGCGCTCCTGGCGCCTTGATCGGCGTTCCCGCCCCGATCCAGCCATACCCGCCGCCCGCGATCATCATTCGCGGTCCCGGCGCCGGCCTTGCCCTCCACGGCGCTCCCTCGGACCGTCAGGACGCCCTGGCGGTCCTGATCACCGCGAGCCGGCCGGTGAGCGGGGTTGCGATCGACGGCGCGCCGATCCCGGCTCTCGCCGCGCCCGGGTCCCGCCTGCGCGTAGTCTGGCGGGCCGAGCGCAGGCCGGAGTCCCTCGTGGTCCAGGCGCCCGCAGGAAACCAGATCGACGTGAAATATTCAGCCTGGCTCTCGGGCTGGCCGGCCGGCGTCCCCGCTCCCCCGCCCCTGACCCCCGGGGTGATGGGCTGGGACCGTCCCGGCTCCAGCGTCATCACAGGCCACGAACACATCGGTTCCTGAACCTCGACGCCGGACGGTGTCGAGACCCCTTGCGAGACGCCGCGCAAAGATAGATATATCGAAAAGTACGATATATCTCGTACTATCTTTGGAGCGCATCAGAATGCATCATCACTTCCATCGGCGTGGCGCTTCGCGCGCCTTCGCCCACCCCAGGCGCGGCTTTGGACCTCCGCACGAGCACGATATGGCCCACGGCCGCCATCACCGGCGCGGCGGACGGGTGTTCGACCAGGGGGACCTTCGCTGGGTCATCCTGCAACTCATCGCTGACAAGCCGAGCCACGGCTATGAACTCATCAAGACGATCGAAGAGCGGCTGGGCGGGGCCTATAGCCCGAGCCCCGGGGTCATCTATCCCACCCTGACGCTGCTCGAGGACCTCGGCTACATCGCGCCGGCCGCAGGTGAAGGCTCACGCCGGGCCTACGCCATCACCGAGGAGGGACGTCAGGCCCTTGAAGAGAACAGCGCGGCGGTCGCATCTCTGAACGACCGCATGGAACAGATCGCTCAACGCGCAGCCGGACGGGCGGCACCGCAGATCGTTCGCGCGATGGAGAACCTTCGGCTCGCCCTGAGGCTGAAGCTGGATCGGGGCTCGCTCACGGCGGAGCAGATCGCGCGCCTCAGCGAAGTTCTCGATGGTGCAGCGCGAGAGATCGAACGCGACTGAATTGGAACGCTCGCGATCGTTTGCCGTTTTCGCATGTTCGAGGGACTTCGGCCCCTGAATAAGAGGAATCCGAATGCGATTCTCGACTAAGAAAGTGCTGGGAGCGACGGTGATCGCCGCAAGCCTGGCCGCTACCGCGACTTCCGCCAGCGCCTATGTGGTCTGCAACCGCACGGGCCAGTGCTGGCACGCTCATGACCGTTACGACTATCCGGCCGCCGCCGGCGTTGTGATCCACGACGACGGATGGGTCTTCGATCGTCCTGGCCACTACCATTGGGCGAAGGATCGCACCGACCGCGGCTACTGGGACCACGGCCACTGGCGCCGGTTCTGAACCGTGGGGGCTCCTCCGTAAGGGAGGAGCCCCTGCTTCAACTTAAGCGTCGAATACGATGACCGATCGGGCGAGTTGGCCCGTCTTCATTTCCGCAAAGGCCTCGTTGACCTGTTCCAGCTTGATCCGCTGGGAGATCATCTCGTCCAGCTTCAGCTTTCCGGCGAGGTACATGTCCACCAGGCGCGGCATGTCCACCGGGAAGTGATTGGAGCCCATCAGCGAGCCCTGGATCTTCTTCTCGCCGAGGAAAGCCCAACCCGGGATTTCGATCGTCTGGCCGAAGGGGATCATGCCGATGATGTTGGCGACCCCGCCGCGGCGGATCATGCCGAACGCCTGCTCCGCCGTCTTCTTCAGGCCGATGGCCTCGAAGCTGTGCTGAACGCCGCCCTTGGTCATCTCCAGCACTTCCTTCACCGGATCGGTGTTGGCCGAGCAGATGAAGTCGGTGGCCCCGAAGTGGCGGGCCATGTTGTCCTTCGACGGCGACAGGTCGATGGCGATGATCCGGCTGGCGCCGGCGATCGCCGCTCCGTTGATCGCCGCCAGGCCGACGCCGCCGCAGCCGATCACGGCCACCGCGTCGCCTGGGCGGACGTTTGAGGTGTGGAACACCGCGCCCACGCCGGTCATCACGCCACAGCCGATCAGGGCGGCGCGGTCGAGGGGCATGTCCTTGCGGATCGGCGTGCAGGCGTGCTCGTGAATCAGCATCTGCTCTGCGAAGGAGGACAGGTTCAGGTACTGGTTCATCTGCCCATCCTTCTTGGACAGGCGCGGCTCGTCCGTCTGCTCCCGCTTGGTCTCGGGGTTCACGCACAGGCTCATGTGGCCGGTGAGGCAGTACTCGCAGTGGCCGCAGAAGGCCGAGAGGCAGGTGATGACGTGGTCGCCCGGCTTCACCGTGCGAACTTCCGAGCCGACCTGCTCGACCACGCCGGCGCTCTCGTGCCCGATGACCGCGGGCAGCGGATGCGGATAGAGGCCTTCCATAAAGTGGAGGTCCGAGTGGCAGACGCCGGCTGCGGCGGTGCGGATCAGCACCTCGTGAGGCCCGGGCTTGTTGATCTGCACGTCCTCGATCTGCAGCGGCTTTTTGACCTCGCGCAGAACCGCAGCCTTCATGATCGATCTCCCTTTCCTTGATCTTGTGGCGGCTTATCGCTGTTCAGCCAGCCTTGTCCAAGGAGAAAAAGCGCCCGGCGGCCCCGTCGCAGTCGGCCGTTGCCGTCGGCGCGGCGAGGTTCTAAACCGGCCCCATGAAGCGTGTCGTGATGGCGGCGACGGCCGCGTTGCTCCTGGCCGCGTGCGAAGAAACGCCCATGGGACCGGAGTCGCCGACCGGTGGTCCACCCCCGCCCAACTACGGCGCCCTGCCGCCACCAAGCGCGTTCAACCCGCAGGAGTTCGCCTGGTCGACGGAAAAGGGCTCCGGCTCGATTACGGGCACCTTCGGCTATCATCGCGGGCCAAGCCACTACATCTGCCAGGGCGAAGACGTCCTGCTGATTCCCGAGACGCCCTGGAGCCGGCGGCGGATGATGATCCTGTACGGCTCGGCGAACGCCGCGGCCATTCCGGTGTCGATCGTGCGAGCCCGCAGTCCCTCGGCGCCCAGTGGCGACTACGCTCGCTATGTGCGTCGGACCACTTGCGACGCCGACAACCACTTCGCTTTCGACAGCCTCCCCGTCGGCCCCTGGTATGTCGTGACAGTGGGACGCCCGGCCGATGGATCTGGGGAGCCCATCGCAGTGACGCGTCGTGTGGAAATCGGCGGCGGTCCGCGTCCCGTCGCGCTAAATTAAAGATACTAAAAAAGATTTCATCTTCCGATCGCTCGCGTCGATCGAAAAACGCCGCTTGCACCCCCATGTAATCGTCTCGTTCAGCCTGTGTTCAGGGCAAGCCCCTACCATACGTGGCTGATGTCCAGAGGACCGAGCAAGACCCGCGAGAGTCGCGAGGCCACCTCGAATACTCGGGAGGTGCTTGTGAAGAACAAAGGATTGAAGTTCGGGCTTGCGGCAGTGCTCGCTGGCGCCACGGTGGCCATGGCCGCCTCCTCGGCGAGCGCGGCGGGCTTTGGCGGCCACGGCGGCGGCGGCTTCGGCGGCGGTCACGGCGGGTTCGGCGGTGGCCATGCTGGTTTCAGCGGTGGTCACGGCGGGTTTGGCGGCGGTCACGGCTACAGCGGCGGCCGTGGCTATGCCGGCGGCTACGGCGGTCATGGTTACGGCGGCCATGGTTATGGCCGCGGCGGATACGGCCGCGGCGGATACGGTCGCGGCTATGGCGGCGGCTATTATGGCGGCTATGGCTACGGATGGGGGCTCGCTGGCGGCCTGGCCGGCTTGGCGATCGGCTCCGCCCTCGCGGATTCCTACTACGACGGCGACTACGGCTACAGCTGCGGAACCGTCTGGGATCCGTACTATGGCGAGTATGTGCCCGCACCGGGCTGCTGATCCTGGCATTGGTCAGGAAGACGGGCCCCGCGCGACCGGCGCGGGGCCCTTTTCGTTCAGTTGACGGTCGCGCACCCGATCTCGAGGCCATCATGGCCGGCGGCGACATGGATCACCGATCCGTCGGCGAAGTCGCCGGCGAGGAGCTTGCGGGCGATCGGGTCGATCAGCTCCTTCTGGATCACCCGCTTGAGCGGCCGCGCGCCATAGACGCTGTCGTAGCCGCGCTCCGCCAGCCAGTGCTGGGCCTGGCCATCCAGATCCAGCGCCATGCGGCGGTTCTCGAGCAGCTTCTCGACCCGCCTGAGCTGGATGCGCACGATGGAGTCCATCTGCTCGCGTCCCAGGCGCTTGAACAGGATGATCTCGTCGATCCGGTTCAGGAATTCGGGCCGGAAGTGCTTGCGCACCACGTCCATCACCAGATGGCGCACGGTGTCAGTCTCCTCACCTTCGCCCTGCGCCGCCAGGAACTCGGAGCCCAGGTTCGAGGTCATGACGATGAGCGTGTTGCGGAAGTCCACCGTCCGCCCCTGACCGTCCGTCAGGCGGCCTTCGTCGAGCACCTGCAGCAGGACATTGAAGACGTCGGGATGCGCCTTCTCCACCTCGTCGAAGAGGACGACCTGATAGGGCCGCCGGCGCACTGCTTCGGTGAGTGCGCCGCCCTCGTCATAGCCGACGTAGCCGGGCGGGGCGCCGATCATCCGGCTGACCGAGTGCTTCTCCATGTACTCGCTCATGTCGAGGCGGGTGATGGCTGACTCGTCGTCGAACAGGAACTCGGCGAGCGCCTTAGTCAGCTCGGTCTTGCCCACGCCCGTAGGGCCGAGGAACAGGAACGAGCCGATCGGACGGCCCGCGTCCTGAAGCCCGGCGCGGGCGCGCCGGACGGCATCGGAGACAGCCTCGAGGGCCTCTTCCTGGCCGACGACGCGGCCGCGCAGGGCGTCCTCCATCCGCAGCAGCTTCTCGCGCTCGCCCTCGAGCATCTTTTCCACCGGCACGCCGGTCCACCGCGAGACGACCGCGGCGATCTGCTCGGAGTCGACCACCTCGGGCGTGAGGGCGTCGTCGCCCTTTTTCTCCTCGTCGTGCAGACGCTTCTCCAGCATCGGAATTTCGCCGTAGGCGATCTCCGAGGCCCGCTGCAGGTCGCCACGGCGCTGCGCGGCCGCGAGCTCGGCCCGCAGACGCTCGAGCGCCTCGCGCGCCTGGGCGGCCTGGCCGACCTTCTCCTTCTCCGCCTTCCAGCGGGCGGTCATCTCGGCCGACCGTCCTTCGAGATCGTCGAGTTCCTCCTCCAGCTTCTCCAGGCGCTGGCGCGAGGCCGCATCGGTCTCCTTGGACAGGGCTTCGCGCTCGATCTTCAGCTGGATGATCCGGCGGTCGATCTCGTCCAGTTCCTCGGGTTTGGAATCGACAGCCATGCGCACGCGGCTCGCCGCCTCGTCGATGAGGTCGATCGCCTTGTCGGGAAGGAAACGGTCGGTGATGTAACGGTTCGAGAGCGTCGCTGCCGCCACGATGGCGGAGTCCAAGATCCGCACGCCGTGGTGCGTCTCATACTTCTCCTTCAGCCCGCGCAGGATGGAGATGGTGTCTTCCACGGTCGGCTCGCCCACGAACACCGGCTGGAAGCGCCGGGCCAGGGCGGCGTCCTTCTCGACATGCTTGCGGTACTCATCGAGGGTCGTGGCGCCCACGCAGTGGAGCTCGCCCCGGGCCAGGGCCGGCTTGAGGAGGTTCGAGGCGTCCATCGCCCCTTCGGTCTTCCCTGCGCCGACGAGGGTGTGCATCTCGTCGATGAAGAGGATGATCGAGCCTTCGGCGGCAGTGACCTCGTTCAGCACCGCCTTCAGCCGCTCCTCGAACTCGCCCCGGTATTTGGCGCCGGCGATCAGCGAGCCCATGTCGAGGGCGAGCAGCTTCTTGTCCTTCAGACTCTCGGGAACGTCGCCGTTGACGATCCTCTGGGCAAGGCCCTCGACGATCGCCGTTTTGCCCACGCCCGGCTCGCCGATCAGAACAGGGTTGTTCTTCGTACGCCGCGCGAGGACCTGGATCGTGCGGCGGATCTCTTCGTCGCGGCCGATCACGGGATCCAGCTTCTGGTCCCTCGCCTGCTGGGTCAGGTCACGGGCGTAGCGCTTCAGGGCCTCGTAGCCCTCCTCCGCCGAGGCGCTGTCCGCTGTGCGCCCCTTGCGCATGACTTTGGCGGCTTCTTCGAGCGCACCCGCCTTCGCGCCTGCGCTGCCGAGCGCCTTGGCGGCGTCGCCGCCGTCCTTGGCCAGGGCGATGAGCAGGCGTTCGGTGGTCACGAAAGCGTCCGAGGCGGCCTTGGCGTCCTGCTCGGCCGTGGCGAAGACGCGCGCAAGCTCGGGCTTCATGTAGAGCTGGCCGCTGCCGCCCTCGACCTTGGGCGCCTTGTCGAGCAGGGCGTCGGCGGCGGCGTCCGCAGCATCGGGACGCCCGCCCGCCTGCTGGATCAGGGCGCGCGCCAGGCCATCCTTCTCCTCGAGCAGCACCTTGAGAAGGTGCTCGGGGCCCATCTGTTGGTTGCGCCGCGCCAGGGCGAGCGATTGCGCCGACTGGATCGCCTGCTTGGCGCGGTCTGAATAGATGTCCAGGTTCATCAGGATCCTCTGACGGAAAAGCCCTCCCCATTTAGTGTTGCGCTAATGTCACACAAGAGCGGGCCTGCGCGCTCGGCGAACTCCCCCCGCCCCATGGACGTTACCGGGGCGGGAGAATGGACTGGTGGTGGCGCGGTGATCGACAAGCGTCCGAAAGGAATGCTGAGCCTGGGATGGGCCTGCCTCGAGAGCGCGGCCAGCGGCCGCCCGGAACATCGCCCGACCTCTGCCGACTATCCCGACAGCATCGTGCGCCGGTTCGCATTCAAGGCCGGCGGAGGGCTGGGTTGGAGGCTCTCTGCGCTCACCAGCCCACGGAGCCGAGCCGCGCCCTGGAAGATCGTGGTCGTCACCGGCTCACCGTCCTGGGCCGAATATTGGGCCCCCGTGCTGGCCGCGCTGCCCCAGAGCCGGGAGATGGTGGTGGTGGACCGGCCCGGCTTCGCCTGCAGCGAGCCGGAGACCTGCGTTCCCGATCTCACGGTCCAGGCGCGCGCCCTCGCGCCGGTGCTGACGACCGCGCCAGGACAGAAGCTCCTGCTGGTCGGCCAGTCCTATGGCGCGGCCATCGCCACCCTGATGGCGCGCGCCAGCGGCCGCCGCCTCGGCGGCCTGGTGCTGCTATCGAGCTATCTGGGGGAGCCGGGACCCACCGCGCGCTTGCTCGTGGGCGCAGGCGCGCGGATGGGCTCGCTGATCCCCCGTGATCTGCGCAATGCGGTCATGGAGATCAGTCACCAGCCGCGCCAGATGGCCTTGATGCAGGAGGCGTTGCCCCGGCTGAAGACGCCGATCCATGCGATCCACGGCGATCACGACGACTTCGCGCCGATCGAAGCGGCAAAGCGCCTTGCGGAGGAGACGCGCACGCGTCGACCCATCCGCTTCGTGACGGCGCCTGGCGCCAATCATTTCCTCAATGACGGGCCTGCGGAGACGGTGATCGAGGCCCTGGAGACCTGCATTCCAGCGCCGCCCCGCCCGCTGTTCAGTCTCAGCTGGCCGCGCCTGGCGCTACCTCTGGCCGCAACCAGCGGCCTGCACGCCGGTTGAAAGCGGTCAGGCCTCGTCCTCAGACGATTCGGCAGGTTCCTGCGGCGCCGCCACGGCGGAAACACGCCGCCGCCGGGGCCGGCGCTCCTCGCCCTCGGGGCGCGGTTCGCGCGTCCTCGGCTGCAGGAAGGCGGGGGCGTGGCTCACCTCGCCGTCGTCCGCACGCAGGATCGGCGCCGGTTCGGACGACACGGACGTCAGGGGCGTGGCCTCGGGCTCCACGACGCCAAGCGGATCGGCCTCGCCGCGTTCCGGGCGCTCGCCGCGCTCGGGCCGCGGCCCGCGGTCTTCGCGCTGGAACCTCGGGCGTTCGTCCCGCCCTCCCCGCTGCCCGCGCTCGTCACGCGAACGCTCCTGATTGAAGCGCTCGGGCTGGCCGCGGTCGCCAAACTGGCGCTCCCCCTGTGCGCGCTCGCCGCGGAAGCCATCGTCGCGATCGCGGGCGCGGGCGTCGCCCTGGCGGAATTCGCCTTGCCGGAATTCGCCCTGCCGGAATTCGCCCTGCCGGTTTTCCTCCCGACGGCCCTCGCCCCGGAAGCCGCGATCGGCGTCGAAGCCCTCCGTCGCTTCGGCTTCTGCCTCCGCCTCGGCGGCGTCGGCGGCCGGCGGCTCTTCCTCGAAGTCGATATCGAAGCCGGAGACGAACTGATCGCGGCCGATGATCTCGGCCACGGGACGCTGCGGCTGCATCGCCCGCATCACCCGGAAGTAGTGCTCCGCGTGCTGGAGATAGTTCTCGGCCAGCACGCGGTCCCCGGACGTCGTCGCGTCCCGGGCGAGCTGCTGGTACTTCTCATAGACGTGCTGGGCCGCGCCCCGCACCTTCACGCCCTCGGGGCCGTTGGAGTCGAAGGCCCGGTTTGCGTTGTGCTGAGGCTTGCCGCCTCCGCCACCGCCACCGCCGTTGCGGTTGCGGTTGCGCTGCCGCTTCATACCCTTGAAATCTCTCATTTTGGTCGACCTGTAGGCGTGCGCAGCCGGTCAACCCGACCTGCGCGGGAGGCGCATCACCCTCTGCTTCGAACAGAGGATGATTCGCCGGCAAAGTGACGTAGGACCTTTCGCTTACGTCTGGCTCCGTCTCCACGGACCGTCGAAAACGAGTTGTCGAACGCGGCCGTTCCTCGTCGGGCTCCGCAGGGGCCGCTACGCACGCGCCTTTGGGCGGGAGCGTAGGCGCCATCCTGGAATTTAGTGGAGACGTGCGCCGTCTACCTGCCTGCCGGTGATTTGTCCAAGGCTTTCTTGACGCCCCAGACGATGCGCGCGCGGCCCCCCAGGTCGTCACGTACGTTCACGGACAAAGCGCCGGCCGCAACAAACAAAGCCGAAACATGGGAGGCCTGGCCCACTCCGACTTCCACTCCGAACAGCCCGCCAGGGCGCAGGGCGCCCAGGATCTGTGGGGCGAGCGTCCGATAGGCGTCCAGGCCATCAGCGCCGCCGTCCAAGGCGACCCGCGGCTCGTGGTCACGCACCTCCGGCTCGAGGCCAGCGATGTCGCCTGAGCGGATATAGGGCGGATTAGAGACGACGATGTCGAACGATTCCGGTTCGAGGCCTGCCGTCCAGTCCCCCCGCATCAGGGCCGTGCGCGAGGCGAGGCCGAGATTGGCCGCGTTCTCCCGCGCCACGGCCAGGGCCTCCGCCGAGACGTCCACGCCCAGGCCCACGGCGTTCGGGCGCTCGGCCAGGATCGCCAGGAGGATCGCCCCCGACCCGACGCCCAGGTCGAGCACCCGCAGGGGCCGATCGAGCGGAATCTCCGGCAGCAGCGCGTCAAGCAGAGTCTCGGTCTCGGGCCGGGGCGTCAGGACGTCTGGCGTCACCCGCAGGAGAATCTTCCAGAATCCCTTCGACCCGAGGATATGAGCCACCGGCTCGCGCCGGGCGCGCCGTTCGACCAGGTCCGCCAGCTGCGCGGACTGCCCTTCGCTCAAGGGTCGGTGGGGATCGGTCAGGATGTCCGTGCGCGTGGCGCCGGCGGCGGCCTCCAGAAGAAGCCGCGCGTCGATCGCCGGGCTGTCGACGCCTGCCGACTCCAGGCGTCGCCTGGCCCCGGTCCAGGCGGAGACGAGGGTCTCGGCGATGGGCCTACTCCGCCGCCTGCAGCGGCGCGGCCTCCGCGGCGATCTTCGCCGCCTCCAGTTCCGCCGCCCTCGCCTCGACGAGCTCGACGATGTGGTCGACCATGGTGGTGTTGTCCTGCTTGTGGTCGGGGCGGCCCGCCACATAGACCATGCCGGCGCCCTTTCCGCCGCCGGTGAAGCCAAGATCGGTCATCAGGGCTTCGCCCGGGCCGTTCACGACGCAGCCGATGATCGACAGGCTCATCGGCGTGCTGATGTGCTTCAGCCGGTCCTCGAGCTCCGCCACCGTCTCGATCACGTTGAAGCCCTGGCGCGCACAGGATGGGCACGCGATGATGTTCACGCCGCGGTGGCGAAGGCCGAGCGACTTGAGCATGTCGAAGCCGACCTTGATCTCCTCCACCGGGTCGGCGGCGAGGGAAACGCGGATGGTGTCGCCGATGCCCGCCCACAGCAGGCTGCCCATGCCGATCGAGGACTTGATGGTCCCGGTCCGCAGCGGGCCGGCCTCGGTGATTCCCAGGTGCAGCGGACAGTCGATGGCGTCCGCCAGCATCTGGTAGGCGGCCACGGTCATGAAGAGGTCCGAGGCCTTCACACTGATCTTGAACTCGTGGAAATCGTGGTCCTGCAGGATGCGCGCGTGGTTGAGGGCGCTCTCGACCATGGCCTCCGGACACGGCTCGCCGTAACGCTCCAGGAGTTCGCGCTCGAGCGACCCGGCGTTCACGCCAATCCGCATCGAACAGCCGTGGTCGCGGGCGGCTTGAATGACCTCCTTAACCCGCGCTGCCGAGCCGATGTTGCCCGGGTTGATCCGCAAACACGCAGCGCCCGCCTGCGCCGCTTCGATGCCGCGCTTGTAGTGGAAGTGGATGTCCGCCACGAGGGGAACGCGCACCGCCTTGGCGATGGTCTTGAACGCCGCGGTGGCGTCCTCGTCGGGACATGACACGCGGACGATGTCGGCGCCCGCCTCTTCGAGTTGCCGGATCTGATTGATAGTCGCCGCAGCGTCGCCGGTGATGGTGTTGGTCATCGACTGCACGGTGATCGGCGCGTCGCCACCCACGGGCACCGAACCGACATGGATCTGGCGCGATCGGCGGCGGTCGATGGCGCGCCAGGGACGGACGTGGGTGTGATCTTGAGCGGTCATGACACGCCTAGGATAGGGAAGATCGGCGCTCCGCCCAAGCCGCCAAGGCGATTTTCTCAGCCCGCCAGGAGCTTGGACACCGGCGCCTGCGACTGTGCGAGCACCCCGCGCAGCCCGCCGCCGACGAACACCTCGATAGCCGAGGGTGTGCCGGCGTCAACGGTGAGACCGTCCATGGCAGGCGCCCGCCACGCTTCCCCGGCCGCGAGCTGGCGGGCGAAATAGACGGCGCCGCCCGGGCCGTGGACGATCAGGGTCGTCGGCGAACGCGCCTGCAGGACGAGGCCGTCGTTCGATCCCGCCGCGCCGTACACCGCGCCGGTCGCCTTGAAGGGGGCGCCGGGCGGCGCCGCCGGCGCCAGCAGGCCTTCCTGGTGTGGGCTCGCCGGTTGCGCCGCCGTCGCCGATCCGTCCGGGCTCGGAAGGCCCGGCGTCTGGTATTGAGGCGGCGAGCTCGCTTCGGGCGGGGTGGGCGGCGGCGCGCCTACCGTGACCGGGCCGGGAGCCGCATTGACCGGCGCGGGCGGCGGCGGAAAGTTGCGCAGCGGCTGCGCCTCGGCATGACGCCAGATGTTCCAGCCCACCACAGCCGTCACGACCAGACACGCGACGAAACCGATGATCCGCGGGGCCACCGGCGTGGGTCGCTCCACGCCGACTGGCGCTCTCAGTTCGTCGACCACTGGCGGAGCTTCGGCGCGGAAGCGCGCCACGACTGCATCCGCATCAAGGCCCAGCGCCATGGCGTAGGCGCGCACATAGCCGACCACGAACGGGCGGGCGGGCAAGGCTGCGAAGTTGAAGGCTTCGATGGCGACGATGTATCCAGTGCGCACGCGCGTCGCCGAGGCGATGTCCTCGACCGCCAGGTCGAGTGAGAGACGGGCTGCTGCGAGGGCCGTGCCGATCGGCAGTTTCTCGTCGAGCTGGACTGGCGTCGGGCGAAGCGACTCCAGTCCGTCGTCCGTCTGGCGGACGTGGTTGCCGACTTCGACGTCGCCCGTATCCAGCGGCATGCGGATCGTCTCCCGTCGCTCTCGCGACGTGTCTGCAGTCGTTTTCGGGGCCTTGGAACGCCTTCCCGTCCCGTGTCGGTCCCTATCAGCAGAGGCCCGCACAATCAACGTGCTAGAAGGAAACTGCGATCTTTCGCCCCAGAGCCTCGATCTCGCCACGGATCGAGCTGGCGTTGCTCGCAAGCAGGCCCGCCAGGCCCCGGCGAGCGGCCTCGCGATCGGTCGAAAGGACCATCTGCTTGACCGGTCCGAGCCCCCCAGGCGGCATGGAAAGGCGATCGTAACCCAGCGCGATGAGGGCGAACGCCTCCAGGGGCCGGCCCGCGATCTCGCCGCATACTGACACGGGCGTGCCGCTCTGGGCGCAGGCCTCGCGGATATCGCGCAGGACGCGGAGGAACGGCGGCGACAAGGCGTCGTAGCGGTCCGCGACCCTCGGGTTGCCGCGGTCGGCCGCGAACAGATACTGCATGAGGTCGTTGGTCCCCACGGAGACGAAATCGGCGAGCGGCAACAGGGCGTCGAGGTGAAAGACGATTGCCGGGGCCTCGATCATCGCGCCGACCTCCAGCCGCGAGGGCGAGGCGCGCCCGCGCCGGATCGCCCAGGCGATTTCGCGATCGACCAGGGCCCGGGCGGCGCGAAACTCGTCGACGCTGCTCACCAGGGGGAACATCACCCGCAGCGGCCTGCCGTTCGAGGCGGCGATGAGGGCCCGCAGTTGCAGGCGCAGCAGGGCTGGCCGGTCCAGTCCCATTCGCACGGCGCGCCAGCCGAGCGCCGGATTGTCCTCGCGCTCCGCCTGCAGGTAGGGCAGCACCTTGTCTCCGCCCAGGTCCAGCGTCCGGAAGGTCACGCCGAGCCCCCCGGCGCCTTCCAGCACACGCGAATAGAGGTCGGTCTGAGCCGAGAACCGCGGAAGGTCCTCTGAGACCATGAACTGGAACTCGGTCCTGAAGAGGCCGATGCCCTCCGCCCCTGTCTCCCGGAGGATGTCGAGATCCACCGCCAGGCCGGCGTTCATCAGCAGGGTGACCTTCGCGCCATCGCGGGTGAACGCCGGGGTGTCGCGTAGCCGCGCGAACTGGGCGCGCCGCTCGGCACGGGCGCCGATGCGCGCGGTGACCGCCTTCACCACGTCGGGCCGCGGGCGCAGATAGGCCTCGGCCGACTCGCCGTCGACGATCACGGGATCGCCCTCGTTCACCCGGTCGCGCAGTCCCTCGAGACGACCGACGCACGGAATGTCGAGCGCCCGGGCGACGATCGCCGCATGGCTGGCGGGCGAGCCCTCCTCCAGCAGCAGGCCACGCAGCTTGGCGCGGTCGTATTCCAGAAGGTCCGCCGGCCCCAGGTTGCGGGCGATCAGGATCGCGTTGTCGGGCAGGCGGCGCGCCTTGGCCCCATCTCCGGCCAGGTGCCGCAGGAGCCGGTCGTTGAGGTCCTCGAGGTCGTGCAGACGCTCGCGCAGGTACGAGTCCCTCGCCTGGCCTATCCCGGCGCGGTGTTCCGAACGGACACGCTCGACCGCGGCCTCGGCGGTGAGGCCCGAATGCACCGCGTCCTGGAGCGAGCGGTTCCAGCTGCGACTGTGGGCCAGCATCCGGTAGGCTTCGAGGACATCGTACGAGGGGCCGACCAGACCCTCGTGCCCCTCGATCATCGCCTCGATCTGCGCCTGCAGACCGGCGACCGCGCGCGCGAGCCGCGTCTCCTCGGCCGCAACATCGTCGGCCAGCAGCCGGCCAACGGCCACGGGCGCTTCGTGAAGCACGGCCGAACCGAAGGCGAGGCCGTCGGAGAAGCGAACCCCCTTGAGCCGCTCCGAACGGTGCGGGGCGATCTCGACGTCCTTGAGCTCTTCGCGAGAGAGCAGATCGCCGCCGGCGACCATCTCCGCCAGGACCATGGCGATGATCTGCAGGTCCTCGACGTCGTCCTCGGCGTAGACGCGGCTGGCGCGGTTCTGGACCACGAGAATGCCGATGGCCCGCCCGCCGCGCAGTAGCGGCACGCCGAGGAAGGCGTGGAACGGATCCTCTCCGGTCTCTGGACGGTAGGAGAAGGCCGGGTGGCTGGCGGCGTCGGACAGGTTGAGCGGCCGCCCCAGGCGCATGATCTCGCCGACGAGACCTTCGCCGGGCTTTAGCTGGGTGACATGGACGGCGCCGGGGTCGAGGCCTTCGGTCGCGAACAGCTCCATCTCGCCCGAGGCGCGGCGCAGGTAGATCGAGCACACCTCGGCGACCATCGAGGCCGCAATCGTCCGCACCACGGCGGTGAGCTTGGACTGTGTCGGTCCGGGCGCGCCCATCGTCTCGCGGATCTGCCGAAGCAGAGTGCGAGGACCTCGGATCGCGAGCGCAGGCGTGGGCATGAATCCGCCAGCAAAAAGGACGAGGGACATGGCCCCCACGAATTGAGAAGCGGGCCTATAGCAGGTTTTCACCGGGGCGAGGCGCGAGGCCGCACGAGGCGCGACGCACATGCCGCATCAGCTCATGATATGGCCAAGCCTGGAGCGTTCAGGGCGGCGGACAGGCGGGGAACCCAGCAATGGCAGGCCGGTGGAGACTGTTTGCGCTCGGCTGGGCGCTGGCGCTGGCGGGCGGCCTGCTCGCCCACCTCGTGCAGACGGCCGGTGGCGTGCGGGTGGAGGACGTCCGCTATCGCGGCGCAGCCGGCGAGACGCTGTCGGCCCTGCTGTACGTCCCGCGCGGAGCGAGCCCTTCGCACCCTGCGCCGGGGGTGATGGTCAGCCACGGCTACATCAACACCCGCGAAATGCAGGGGCCGTTCGCGATCGAGCTGGCGCGGCGGGGCTACGTCGTGCTGGCGATCGACATGGTCGGCCACGGCTACAGCGGCGGCTGGCTCGGCCTCGACGGCGCCGGCGGGCCCGACGGCCTTCGCTATCTGCAGTCGCGACCGTTCGTCGATCCCCGCCGCATCGCCCTGGAAGGCCACAGCATGGGCGGCGTGGCGGTCGTGGACGCGGCCATCTCCCAGCCGGACGGCTATCGCTCGCTGGTGCTGGAGGGCTCCACCACGCCGGAGCCCGGGCAGGTGGGCGCCGGCGATCCGCGCTTTCCACGCAACCTCGAGGTGGTCTTCGGCCGCTACGACGAGTTCGCCCCTCTCATGTGGCATGAGGCGCGGGGCGCGGACGTGGGCTCCTCGTCCAAGCTCGAGGCCGTGTTCGGCTCACGCGGCCCCGTCGTTCCCGGGCGTCTCTATGGGTCGGTCGCGGACGGGACCGCCCGGCGCCTCGTCATTCCGCCGGTGACCCACCCATGGGAGCACTTCTCCCGCGCCGGCGTCGCCGCAGCGGTGGACTGGATCGAAGCCACCGTGCCCGGCGCAGCCAATCCCTTGCCTGGCTCCGACCAGATCTGGATCTGGAAGGAGGCCGGGACGCTGATCGCCCTCGCCGGATTCGCCGCGATCGTCCTGGGCGGCTGTGAGGGACTGGCGCCGAGCCCGCTGTTCAGCTCGCTCGAGCCGGCCGGTGGGCAGCCCAGGCCGCCGGTCGGCGGCGCCCGGCCAGCGCCTGCCCGCTGGTGGCTCGCCTTCCTGCTCGCCGCAGGGATACCGGCCCTCAGTTTCTATCCTTTGATGGATGTGGGATTCATCTTCGCGCCGTCGCCCGCATTTCCCGAGTGGGTGGCCAATCAGCTCGTGGTATGGGCGCTCGGCGTCACGGCGCTCAGCCTCCTCGCCTATGTCCTGACGCGACGCGGGCGCGCCCGTTTCGCCGAAGGGGGGATCAAACCGGCGGCCCTTGCGGTTGTCTGCGTCGCCTTGGGCTATGCG
>DATBEN010000129.1:0-1821 GCA_036276055.1 Caulobacteraceae bacterium | reverse complement strand
CGTCCTCGACAGCCATGTGCTCGACGCCATGCGCGAGGTTCCGCGCGAGGCCTTCGTCCCCGACGGTCTGGAAGAATTCGCCTACGAGGATTCGCCGTTGCCCATCGAGGCGGGGCAGACCATCTCGCAGCCCTACATCGTGGCCCTGATGATCGAAGCGGCGGAAATCCGGCCCGGTGACCGCGTGCTGGAGATCGGGGCCGGCTCCGGGTACGCGGCGGCGGTGATGAGCCGGATCGCAGCTCAGGTCTACACGATCGAACGGCACGGGATTCTCACCCAACGGGCGGTCGAGCGGCTGGAGCGGCTGGGTTACGACAACGTCGAAGTGCGTACCGGCGACGGCACCCACGGTTGGTCGGATGCGGCCCCCTTCGATGCCATCCTGGCCGCTGCCGGCGGGCCGGCGATCCCACAGATCCTGAAAGATCAGCTGGAGATCGGCGGGCGCCTGGTCATGCCGGTGGGCGAGACCCAGCGCGAGCAGCGCCTGGTGAAGGTCACCCGCAAGGACGCCACCCATTTCGAGGAAGAAGACCTCGGCGGAGTGATGTTCGTGCCGTTGATCGGCGAGCATGGCTGGGCGGAAGACCGCCGCCCTCATGCGCCGCCGGAGCCGCGCAGCTTCCGGGAGCCTGCTCCGCGGCGCTCGACCGCCGAGCTGATCGGCGAGGCCGCCGAACCTTTGCCCGACTGCGACGATGCGGCCTTCGGCGCCGCGTTCGATCGCTTCGCCGAGGCCCGCGTGGTGCTGCTCGGCGAGGCCAGCCATGGGACCTCGGAGTTCTACCGCGCCCGCGCGGCCATCACCCGGCGGCTGATCGAGACGCATGGCTTTTCCATCGTGGCGCTGGAGGCGGACTGGCCGGACGCCGCGTCGTTGGACCGGTTCGTCCGCGACCGGCCGCAGCCGGATGCGGTCGAGCCACCGTTTCGGCGCTTCCCCACCTGGATGTGGCGCAATCGGGAGTTCGATAGCTTCGTCCGCTGGCTGCGCGACTGGAACCGCGAAGGCGAGCCGCAGCTGCGCGCCGACCTCTACGGACTGGACCTCTACAACCTCTCCGCTTCGATGGCCGCGGTCTTGGCGTACCTCGACACCGTCGATCCCGACGCCGCGCAGGTGGCGCGCCAGCGCTACGGTTGCCTGACGCCCTGGGCCAAGGAGCCGCAGGCTTATGGCCGGATGGCGCTGACCTCGGGTTACGCCAAGTGCGAGGCGGGCGTGGTGACGATGCTGGGCGAGATGTTGGGCGCCAAGCTGGAGTACGCGGCCCGCGACGGCGAGCGCTTCCTCGACGCCACCGCCAATGCCAGGCTGGTGAAGAACGCCGAGGCCTATTACCGGGCCATGTACTACGGCGCCGCCGAGAGCTGGAATCTGCGCGACACCCACATGTTCGAGACGCTCGAGGCGATCCTCGAGGCCAAGGGCCCGCAGGCCAGGGCCGTCGTCTGGGCGCACAACTCACACATCGGCGACGCCTCCAAGACCGAGATGGGCCTCGTGCGCGAGGAACTCAACATCGGCCAGCTCTGCCGCGAAAAGTTCGGCAAGGACGCGGCGCTGATCGGCCTGGGAACCCACACCGGCACGGTCGCCTGCGCCAGCGATTGGGATGCGCCCATGGAGGTCAAACGGGTCAACCCGTCCCGTCCGGACAGTTACGAGCGGCTGGCGCATGACAGCGGCGTCGCCCGCTTCCTGCTCGACGTGCGCGAGGGCCGCCACGATGGCGTCCGCCAGCGCCTCCTGGAGCCGCGGCTGGAGCGGTTCATCGGCGTGATCTACCGGCCCGACACCGAGCGCTGGAGCCATTA
>DATBEN010000128.1:0-26166 GCA_036276055.1 Caulobacteraceae bacterium | reverse complement strand
GTCGGCGTCGGCCCGGGCGCTCTCCACCTGGTGGCGGACCCGGCCGAAGATGTCGATCTCCCAGGTGGCGTCGAAGCCGATGTCGGCCTGCTCGATATCCACCGGCGAGGACGTGAAGCCGGGCTGCTGCTCGTGGCTGCGCGAATAGGCGCCGTCCGTGGTCACGTGCGGAAAGAGGTCGAAGCGGCTCCGGTGGAACAGCGCCCGCGTTTCCTTCACCCGCTCAAGAGCGACGGCGACGTCGAGGTTCGCGGCCAGGCCTCGCTCGATAAGGCTGTCGAGTTCGGGGTCGCCGAACGCCCGCCACCAGGCCGGTTCAGCCGGCTTGGCGGAGAGCCGCGGACTCGGGGCCGCCAGGGTGACCGGCGGCTGGACCGGCGGATGATAGGTCGGCCCAACCGTCCAGGCGCCCTGCGACAGGGCGAGCACCAAGGCCGAGGCGGCCAGCAAGGGCTGTTTAAAACTCATCATCGCGGTTACCTATTCCGCCGCTCTGAGCGTCGGCGCATCGGGCTCACTGGCCAGGATCGGCGCGGGCGGGACCGCGCGCTTGGGATGGTGGGTCAGCCGGCGGATGGTCCAGTAGAAGACCGGGGTCAGGGCGAGGCCGAAGACCGTCACCCCCAGCATGCCGGAGAAGACCGCGACGCCCATGGCCCGGCGCATTTCCGAGCCGGCGCCGGTGGAGACGGCCAGGGGCGCGACGCCCATGATGAAGGCCATGGAGGTCATCAGGATCGGCCGCAGCCGCAGGCGGCAGGCGTCCAGCACGGCCTTCAGCAGCGGCACGCCTTCCTTTTCCCGCTCGCGCGCGAATTCGACGATCAGGATGGCGTTCTTGCAGGCCAGTCCCACCAGCACGATCAGGCCGATCTGCGTGAAGATGTTGTTGTCCCCATGGCTGAGCTGGACCCCGACGAGGGCGCACAGCAGGCACATCGGCACGATCAGGATCACCACCAGCGGCAAGGTCCAGCTCTCGTACTGGGCCACCAGCACGAGGAAGGCCAAGAGCACGCAGATCGGGAACACGAACACCGCGGTGTCGCCAGCCAGGATCTGCTGGTAGGTCAGCTCGGTCCACTCGAAGCCCATGCCATTGGGCAGGTCCCTCTGAGCGATGGCTTCCAGGGCCTTCTGCGCCTCGCCGCTGCTACGGCCGACCGCCGGCCCGCCGTTGATCTCGGCGGTCAGCAAGCCGTTGTAGTGCGCTGTCCGTTCGGGGCCGGTGGTCTCATGCGTCGTGACGAAGGCGCCCAGCGGGATCATCTGGCCGGCGGCGTTGCGGGTCTGCAGGCGCAGGATGTCCTCCGGCTGCAGGCGGAAGCGCTGGTCGGCCTGGACGTTGACCGGATAGGTGCGGCCGAACCGGTTGAAGTCGTTGACGTAGAGCGATCCCAGATAGACCTGCATAGTCTCGAACAGGTCGGTCAAGGAGACGCCCTCGGCCCTCGCCTTCTCGCGGTCGATGTCGGCGCGGATCTTGGGCACGCCGATCTGGTAGGAGGAGAAGACGCCGGCCAGGGTCGGATCCTTCGACGCGTCGGCGATGATCTTCTGGGTCGCCTGGTAAAGGGCGTCGGGGCCGAGACCGGCGCGATCCTCGATCTGCATCCGGAAACCGCCGAGATTGCCCAGACCCTGCACCGGCGGCGGCGGAAAGACGGCGATGACGGCGTCGGGGATGGCCGACAGCTTCTGGTTCAGCTGGGCGGCGATGGCCCCCGCCGAAAGGGCCTTGGATTTGCGATGGCCGAAACCGTCAAGGGTGAAGAACACCGCCCCCGCGTTGGGACTGTTGACCAGGCCGTTCACCGACATGCCGGGAAAGCCGACCGCATGGCTGATCCCTGGGGTCTTGAGGCCGATGTCGCTGATCTGGCGGACCACCGCTTCGGTGCGGTCGATGGTGGCGGCATCGGGCAGCTGGGCGACGGCCACCAGGTAGAGTTTGTCCTGCTGTGGCACGAAGCCGCCCGGCGTCCTGGCGAAGGTGAGGACGGTCAGGCCGATCAGCACGCCATAGATGGCCAGGGCGATGGAGCTGCGCCCGAGCATCCGCGAGACCCCGCCCACATAGCTGTGGGATATCCAGGCGAAAGCGCGATTGAACGGCCCGAACAGCCAGCCGAGGCCACCCTCGATCAGGCGCTCGAAAGGGTCCTTCTGCGCGTCATGCGGGCGCAGAAGCACAGCGGCCAGAGCCGGCGACAGGGTCAGGGAGTTGAAGGCCGAGATCACCGTCGAAATGGCGATGGTCAGGGCGAACTGGCGGAAGAACTGGCCGGTCAGGCCGGTGATGAAGGCCGCGGGCACGAATACCGCGCACAGGACCAGGGCGGTGGAGATGATCGGGCCGGTCACCTCCTTCATCGCCTGCCGGGTGGCGTCCCGAGGCGAGAGGCCAAGGGCGATGTTCCGCTCGACGTTCTCGACCACCACGATAGCGTCGTCGACCACGATGCCGATCGCCAGCACCAGGCCGAAGAGGGTCAGGGCATTGAGGCCGAAGCCCAGCATCAGCAGAACCGCGAAGGTCCCGATCAGGCTGACCGGAACGGCCGCCAGAGGAATGATCGAGGCTCGCCAGTTCTGCAGGAACAGGATCACCACCAGCACGACGAGGATCAGGGCCTCGAAGAGGGTGTGCACGACCGCATCGATGGATTCGTTCACGAAGGCGGTAGTGTCGTAGACGATGTGGTAGTGGACGCCTTGCGGGAAGTCCTTGGCCAGATCGTCCATGGTCTTCTTGATGCCGTCGGCCATCTGCAGGGCGTTGGTGCCCGGGCGCTGGAAGACCGGCATGGCGATCGCCGGCTTGTTGTCCAGCAGAGCGCGCAGGGCGTAGCTGTCCGAGCCCAGTTCGACGCGCGCGACGTCACGCAGGTGGCTGATCTCGCCATTTGGGCCGGCGCGGACGACGATGTCCCCGAACTGCTGCACGGTTTCCAGCCGGCCCTGGGTATTGATCGAGATCTGGAAGTCCGCCTGGCCGGGCGACGGCGGGGCGCCGACCTGGCCAGCGGCGACCTGCACGTTCTGTTCGCGCAGGGCGGCGACCACGTCGCCGGGCGTCAGGGAGCGGGACGCGAGCTTCTCCGGGTCCAGCCAGACGCGCATCGAATACGGCCCCTGGCCGAACATCTGCACGTCGCCCACGCCATAGCTGCGGGCCAGGGCGTCCTTGATGTGCAGCTGGGCGTAGCTCGCCAGGTAGAGCATGTCGTAGCGGCTGTCGTCCGAGGTCAGGTGCACGACCTCGATCAGGGCCGGCGAGGCCTTGGTGGTGGTCACGCCGATGCGCTGGACTTCCGGCGGCAGCTTGGACAGCACCTGGGCGACACGGTTCTGGACCAGCACCTGGTCCTTGTCCGGGTCGGTGCCCAGGGCGAAGGTGATGGTCAGGACCATCGTCCCGTCCGGCATGGATTGGGACGACTGGTAGAGCATCCCCTCCACGCCGTTGATCGACTGTTCCAGCGGCGCGGCGACGGTCTCGGCGATCACATTGGTGTCGGCCCCGGCGAAGGTCGTGCGCACCACCACCGTAGGCGGGACCACCTCGGGATATTCACCGATGGGCAGCAGCGGCAGGGCGATCAGCCCGGCCACGAAGATGACGATCGAGAGCACGGCGGCGAAGCGGGGCCGGCTGATGAAGAAGCTCGAAAAGTTCATGGATATCCCCCGTCAGGGTGTGGGGCGTCGACCGACCTGGCGGTCGGGGATCGAAGGTCCGAATTCAGCCGCGTGTGATCCAGGCCGGCGTCAGCCGGTCGCGCCCACGCTCGCAAGGTCGGCGGTGTTGAAGCGGAGGGCGCTGGGCTGCGGGGCGACCACATCGCCGGGCTTCGCCTTCTGCAGGCCGGAGACGACGATGCGATCGCCGGGCTGCAAACCCGAAAGCACGATGCGGTATTCGCCGACCGCCCGCCCGAGGGTCACGCGCCGGTACTCCACGCGGTTGCCTGGGCCCAAGACGAGGACGAAGCGCTTGCCGAGATCGGTGCCCAGGGCCTGCTCCGGCGCCAGGGCCACCGGCTTCACGTCGTGGCTGACCAGGCGGATGCGGGCGAACAGGCCCGGCGTGAAGGTCCCGTCGGCGTTGTCGAACACCGCGCGGCCGCTGATCGTGCCGCTGTGAGCGTCCACTGCATTGTCGAGGAAGTGCAGCTTGCCGACGTGGGGGAAACCCTGCTCGGTCATCAGCCCAAGATACACCGGCGCGTCGTCGCCGCGCTGGGCGGAGGCGTATTTCAGATAGGTCTGCTCGTCGGTGTTGAAGCTCGCATAGATCGGCGTGGACGACACAACCGTCGTCAGCAGATCGGCGGGCGTGACCAGGTTGCCGCGCGTGATCAGCGCCTTGGACACCCGTCCGTCGATCGGCGAAGTCACCCGGGTGAAGGAGAGGTTGAGCGCGGCGGCCCGCAGCGAAGCCTCGGCGGCTCCCTGGTCGGCCTGGGCGGAGCGGGCTTCCGAGGTCAGCCGCTCGGCCTCCTCCCTGGCGATGGCGTTCTGGGCCAGCAGACGCTGAGCGCGGCCGTCGTCGGCGGCGGCCAGTTGCGCCCTGGCCCCGGCGCGCTGCACCTCGGCCGTCAGGCGGTCCACCTCCGCCTGGAACGGCCGGGGATCGATCTGGAACAGCACCTGACCCTTGCGGACCTGCGCGCCGTCGACAAACAGGGTTTCGGTGATCTGGCCCGACACCCGCGGCCTCAGGTCCACCGTATCGACGGCTTCCAGACGGCCGGTGAAATCGTCCCATTGAGGCAGGGAGCGGAACTCAACCGTGGCCACGCTCACCACCGGCGGCGGAGCGTGCGGCGGGGCCTGGGCGGTGGCGCCGCAACCCACGACGGCAAGCACAGTGAAACAGGCCGCCAAGCGGCCAAGCAGGTCAGCACCAGACATCGATTTTCCCTGTGAATTCTTGGGGCTATCGATAGCCCAATTACCTACTTACCGGTACAGATATGGCGCTGAAGCGGGCGGCTTCAAGGCATTCAAGACCGATCGGTATAGAATTTTTTGGCCAGCTCAGCGGCCGGGCCAGAGCTCCAGCGTGGTGCGCACGATCTGGTCCAGTTGTTCGGGCGGGGCGCCCGAGCCGCTCTGGATGCACAGCCCCTGGATCACAGCGTTCAGATAGCGGACGATCGCCTCGGCGCTGACGTGACTGGGAAGGTCGCCCTCGGCCTTGGCCCGCTCCATCCGCGCGATCAGCGCCGCATCGGAGGAGGCGCGGCGCCTGAGCACCTCGGCCTTGATCGATTCGGCCTCGGCGCCGCAGGCCACCGAGGCGATCACGCCCAGGCAACCCTTGGGGTCGGAGCCGGTCGTCTGCAGGGCATAGACGCCGCTCAGCATCCGCTCGGCCACGCCGCGCGCGCTTGGCGCCTCCAGCGCGGCCGAGACATAGGCCAGCTTGTCCCGCTCGTAGAGATCCAGGGCCTTGCGGAACAGCTCTTCCTTGTTGCCGAACGCCGCGTAGAGGCTGGGGCGGGTGATGCCCATGGCCTCAGTGAGCTCCGTCAGCGATGCGCCTTCGTAGCCCTTGCTCCAGAACACCCTCAGGGCCGCCTCGAGCGCGTCCTCGACGTCGAACTCGCGCGGCCGCCCGCGGTGGGCGATGATGCTCTGCGTATCCATACCAATCGATATGTAATCATGGAAATCGCCGGGTTCCAGGTCCGCCCTTGATATGAGGCTGCCTTGGTTGGGGGCGACCGCTCCACGAGCTCTATGAGCCGTCCGGGTTCGACAGCAGCCCCGTCAGGACCTCGGGGTGGGAGAGCTGAAGCAGCAGCCCGCCCTGGTCGAGGCTCACGAGCCGCACGTCCGGCAGGGCGGTCCAGGGCTTCCGCCAGTCGTTGTCGCCCAGCTGCGTGCAATGGGCGACGGTCCAGCTCCGCCCACCCACGACGGCCGGCGGGCGCCAGCCGGCCGAATAGGCCAGGCGCTCGCGGGCGACGCCGCTGGCGCTACGCGCGGTCAAGGCCTGGATGTCGCTCACGATCCAGGCAAGCGCCTGCGGGTCCTCGAGCGCCGCCACGTCGCTCGGGGCGCCCCCCTTGAAGCTCTGGCGCACGAGCACCTCCAGCCGATCCGTGCGCAGCTGGCGGCGCAGAAGTTCGAAGAAAAGGCTCGTCACTTCCGGATGGCGCCGCAGCAGGGAGGCGGCGGCCGAGATCGGGTAGCGCCGCCGTCCCGCATTCCCCGGCGCTTCTGGATTGAGCAGGAGGCCCCTGCCCACGCGGTCGGGAAAACGCTCCGCGAAGGCGAGCGCCGGGGCCGCGGCGATGTCGCGCGCGAAGATATCGGCCGCGCGCAGGTTCAGGGCGTCGAGGACGGCCGCCATGTCATCGGCCGCCGCAGCCAGGTAGTCGCCGCGATCGGGGTCGGTGAGGCCATAGCCAGGCCTCTGCGGAATGATCGGCCTAAATCCCGCCTCGCGCAGCATGACGCGGAGCCGTGGCGGCAGGGTCCGGCCGCTGGAGAGGGCGTGGCAGAACAGCAGGGGCCGCGCGCCGGTCGGGCCGTAGTCGAGGAAGGCGACGCGGCGGCCGTTCCCGACCGGCGCGATGCGAAGGCGGCCCAGTCCGTCGCCCACAGATGACGCGAGTTCCGACGTCCGGGCGAGCCTCCCCAGGGCGGCGAGCTCGACGTTGATGCGCCCCAGGTCTTTGGCGCGCCTCACTCCGACCTTGGAGAAGGTCGAGCGCAGATGGGTTTTCACGGTCTCGCGACCGACGCCCAGGGTCCTGGCGACCGTTGCGGCGGTGGCGCCCTCGGACGCGAGACGCGCCACCCGCGCTTCGCTCAGGGTGATGTTCAGGGCGTCCGCGAGCGCCTCGACATCGTCCTCCCCCGGCCGATTGCAGATCAGGTCGGTGAGGTTGCGCACAAGGGCGGCCGTCCGCGGCGCGCCGATCTTGCCCATCGCCCCGCGCAGGGCGTCCCGCGCCGTCTCATGGCTCACGCCCAGCCTCTCGGCGGCAATCTCCAGCGTCGGCGCCTCCAGCATGGCGACGGCGACCCTCGCCTGCAGCCTGGAGAGACCGAACGCTGCGGCCGCATGCTCGGTCAGGTCCGAAGAGCGCGTAGGAACGAACGCCATCAACACCCACCGGCGGCCCGCAGACCCGAGTTCGCACTTCAGCCTCTCGTCGAGCGGCCAGTCCTGGGCTTCCGCCGGTCGGGCAAGGCAGACCGCCGCAGGCCGGCCCGCGCGGTCCTCGATCAGTCCGAGGGACGACTCCCCATCCTCCGCCCGGCGCAGCAGTTCGTTCAACCGGGGACTGTGAAGGTCCTCCGGAAACAGGGCGGCGAATGCCGCATCGACTGAGCGGACACCACCGTCTCCGTCGAGAATGGCGAAGCACAGCGCCCCCGGCGGCAGGACGTCCACCGGCGCCTCGTGCAGCGCCAGCCCGCCGAGGCTGCGAGCGACGCGATCAAGATGGGATTCATCCTCCGAGGTTCCGGGGGACGCCGGCCAGGCGCCGCCAAGCGCCTCAAAGCCGGCCTGAAAGCTGTCGCTGACCTCCGCCGGCGGCTCGGAGGGTTGCATGCCTGCCGGCCGTCGCTTCCCGCGCAGGGCTGCCGGGCCGCGTACCCCAAAACGGGGGAGGCGCGGCCAGGGGCGACCTGTCACCTTCCCCTTGTCGGCCGAGGCCGGAGCCCCGTCGTGCGATGCAGAACGATCCATGCCGCCGCAGCCCTTTGGCGATTGTCCTTTATAGGACCGTATCTTGCGGCGGCCGTCCAGGGATCGTGCTCGCCGGCGTCGCGACGGTCGCCATCATCTTTGGCGCGGCCGCGATCATCGCCGCCGGCGAGGCGCGGGCGTCCACCCAAGCCGACACGATCGCGGCTGCGGGGCCGCACTTCAGCAACAACCTGGCGCCCCCGGGCCGGCGGGCTTGACGATGATGATCCTGGTCATGGGCGGCGCACGCGTAATGTCGCGCTGCCGATGGGGAGCGGCGCCGGCCTAAGCCAAGGGCCAGCGTCGCAACGGCCGCCCCTTCCCGGGGGGCGGCCGCCCCCTCTTTCGCGCGGCGAGGCGGCGGCCGTCCAGCCGGCGCGCCGGGGGTGCGAATTGGGCGCGACAAGGGCGGCGCGTGGCGGTAGCACGTCGGGCGTGAACCAGAGGGGCGCAGATCGCGAGTCTTGCCTGCGCGGCGCGGTGGCCGTCGCGGCGATGGTCGCGCTCGCCTTCGCGGTGATCGTCCCGCCCGGGTTCATGCCTGCCAGGGCGGCCGACGGCGTGGGACTGACGGTGGTGATCTGCACCGGCCATGGCCCCTTGCAGATCGGCGCCGCGCAAGATCACCAGGCGCCCGTGAAGAAATCCAAGGCTGGAGCCGCCTGCCCGTTTGCGGCCGCCGCGACGGCGCCGCCGCCCACCGCGCCGGCCGTCTTGCAGGGTTCGGTCCGCTTCGCGGCGCTAGCTCCCATGATCGTCGGCGACCAATCGCCCGGCCGCGGCCTCGCCGCGCCGCCGCCACCGGCCATCGGTCCCCCTTCCCCAGTCTGATCGTTCATCCCTCATCGCCCGCGTGATCGCGCGGGCGTCGCCGCACGTGCGGCCCAGATCGACTGGAAGATACTGGAATGCTGAAGTTCGCGACCGCGACGGTCCTTGCCGTCGCCATGACGGCCGTGCCCCTGGCGGCCGGCGCCCACGGATACAAGGCGGGCGACCTGGCCATCGGCCAGCCCTGGAGCCGCCCCACCCCGCCCGGCGCGCCCACGGCTGCGGGATACCTGACCGTCACCAACACCGGCCATGCGCCCGACACCCTGGTCGGCGCATCGAGCCCTGAGGCCGCCGGCCTGGAACTGCACCAGTCCAGCATGGCCGGCGGGATCATGCGTATGCGGGCCGTCCCCGAGGGCGTCGTGATCGCCCCCGGCCAGACCGTGAAGCTGCAGCCCGGCGGCTATCACCTGATGTTCATGGGCCCGAAGAAGCCCTTCGCCGTGGGCGACCACGTTCCGGCGACCCTGCGCTTCAGGCGCGCCGGAACGGTGAAGGTGGAGTTCGATGTGCAGGAGGCGGCGCCGGAGGCCGGCGGCCGGGGTCACGCCGGTATGGGGATGGGCATGCACTGATCGGCGGGGTCGCCGACGCGGATCCGGTGAGGGTGTGGGACGAGAGGAGCGCTTTTTCTTTCTCCGTGAAGCTCCGTGCCTCCGTGGTTAGGAGGATCTCTCCGCCCGGCCCAGAGCGGGAGGGATGGACGCTAGACTTGCCTCTTTGTCAGGCCCCGCGCGCAGTCGCGTCGCGGGTGCGGCGGAGGTCGGTCCAGGCGGGGGCGTATTTGAGGGCCCCGTCGTATTTGGCGAGCGCCTCCCGCCGGTGGCCCTGGCGGACGAGGACGTCGCCCCATGCCTTGAGGGGGTCGGCCCAGTGCGGGCCGCGCTGGTTGGCGGCCTGCAACTTCACCACCGCGCCCGCGAGATCGCCGTGGCGGGCCAGGGCGAGACCCCAGGAATAGTAGGCGGCGGGAAGGTCCGGAGCGATGGCGACGGCCTGCGCATAGGCCCGCTGCGCGCCGACCCAGTCGCCGCGATGGTCGAGGATATCGCCCCGGAAGCGATAGCAGCCGACGAAGTGGCCGCCGGCCGCAAGGGCCGCATCGGCCTTATCCGGATGGCCCGCCATCTCCTCGGCCGGCGCGATCCAGCAGGCGTAACCCGGATAGTTGCTCGATACGACAGGATCCGCATAGGCGGCGCCGAAGGCTTCCATTTCGCTGGCGGCGCGCTGGAAATCGCCAGCTTCGGCCGCCAGGCGCCCGTGCACGAAGTGCCCCATGGCCGCTATGCTCGTGTCCGCGGGACTGCCCTCCGCCGTCTGGAGCTGCAGCTCGGCGTCCGCGCCATCGTGGAGTCGGACGTCGACGTCGGCGACCTGTGGCCCCTCGGAAGCCGACCCCGTGCCCACCCCGCCTTGCGCGGCGATGTCCTGGAGCAGGGCGGCACGCCAAGCCTGGAGGTTCCAGGTCAATGTGTCCCAAACTCCGTAGTCGCTCTCCGGCGCCCGGCCCGGGCGTCCGCCGGCCGCTTTGCTCATGGCGTCGCCGATCCGCAGCGCGCCTTCCTCGTCGCCGAGGTCCCAGGTCCCATTCATCAGGTTGTTGTAGCCGACCCAGAACTGGGGTTTGAGCCGGATGGACTCCCGATAGAGCGGAAGCGCGGCCTGGGGGTTGGCGCCCATGGCGAGAAGACCATTGGCCCAACTGTTAAGTAGCTCGGGGCGGTCTTCAGGCGCGGTCCTGGCGAAGTTGGCCTTGATAAAGGCCACCGCCTCGGCATTGCGGCCGGCCTGGAACAGGTACACCGAATAGAGCGAAGGCTGGGATTGGCCGAACACATATTCGGCGGCCTGCGCGGCAAGTTTGTCGAGGTCCGCCGGGCCACCCGTGAAGGTCTTGGGCAGCACGCCGTCGCCACGGACCGTGAGGGCCAGATCGCCGGTCGCGGTCTGCACCAGATCGCCACCGATGTGCACATCGTGGCCGAACCGCGCCTTGAGCATCCGATCCACATCGCCGATCGAAATGCCGGTTTCGGGGACCTCGACCCTGATGTCGCCGTTCCAGGCGCTGGAGAGCTTTCGCGAGGCGACGATAGAGCTGTGCACCGCGGCCTGCAGGCGGGTGAGCTCATCCAGCACGCCGCCGGCGACGACCTTGCCGGTGAAGCCGCGCGCGGTCAGGGCGGGCGGGGTGTCGAAGGGCTCGACGATAACCGAGCGGGAATTGAAGGCGTCGTAGATCATCACCGCCAGGCCCAGGCCGATGACGGTCGCGACGAGGATGATGAAGACCTGAGTCGCCACCTTCAGCCGCTCGCCGAAGCGGCGGAGCTTCAGATGCGAGAGCTGGACCGCACGCTGCTCATGAAGGTGCTCCGTCTGGATCTCGACCAGACGGGACTGCTTTTCGAAGTATTCGGCGGCCTTTCGCGCGAGAGCGGGGCTGGAGTCCGCCTGGGCCATGGCCGCCGCCGCCGCCGCAGCGTCCACGCCAGACGCCGGCGCGTCGGCTTCGCCAGCTTCGGCGCCCTCATCGCCGCCGAGGAACCTCCCGAAAAAGCCGCGTTCGGCCATCGTCCCCACCCCCAATGGGGCGACCATCGCCTCTAAGCGTACGGCGCGCAACGGCGCCCCTCCCCATCAACGGTCGCGGACGGAAGCTAGACCGGCGCGACCGCGGGCTCGAGATATCGCGGCGCCACGGCGCCGGAGCTGACGGCGGTCATGAAGGCGAGGCGCGCCCCTTCCAGGCGCTCCCACACGCACCGGTCGGCCATCGAAGGGATGGTGATCAGCTCGCCGGCCTCCGCACCCGCCAGGGCGGCGTCCACGAGTTGGTCGGGGGTCAGGTACGAGGAATCGGGGAAGACGGAGTCACTGAGGCCCTGGGAGGAGAAGAACTCCGTGCGGATCGGGCCGGGCATGACGAGCTGGATCTGCACGCCGGGGTTAGACTTGTGCTCGGCCTGCAGGGAGCGGGTGAAGTTCAGCACGAAGGCCTTGGAGCCGCTGTAGGCCGCGCCGCTTGGCGAAGGCGCATAGCCAATCACCGAGCCGATGTTGACGAGCAGGCCGCAACCGTCGGCGCGGAAGTTGGCGAGGGCGGCGTGGGAGAGCCGCGAGAGGGCGGTGACGTTGAGCCGGATGATCCGTTCGATCTGGTCCGCGGTGAGCTGGGCGGAGGGGCCAAGGCCCCCTGCCCCGGCGTTGTTGATCAGGATCGAGATGTCAGGCTTTGCGACACGAGCCTCGACGACCGCCAGGCCGTTGGGGTCCTCCAGGTCGGCGACCAGCGTCTCGACATCGACGCCGTGCGTGTGGCGCAGGGTCCTGGCGAGGGCCTCGAGGCGGTCGGCGCGGCGGGCGATGAGCAGCAGGGCGTAGCCGCGGGGCGCGAGACGATCGGCGTAGGCCGCGCCGATGCCCGACGAGGCGCCGGTGATCGCGGCGCGTCCCTTGGGCAGGGAGGTCATGTAAGCTCTCCTTTCAGGCGTGGGTGCGGGCGGAGGCGCGGTTCTCCGCCATCCATCGCTTCTCGTCCTCCGTGCCCTCCCGGGGCGGGAAGTGGCCCTGGATGGTCCAGAAGTCGAAGGGCGTCTCGTCGACGTGCATCTCCCAGTCGAAGCCGCGCTCTGTGATCCACGGCGCCAGCAGCTTGTTGATCAGCTTGAAGAAACCGACCCGTCTCTCGTCGGACTGGAAGGTGCGGGCGATGTGGTCGACGCTGATGCGCACGAACCGCTCGGCCGGCTCGCCGCCGATAAAGAAGGAGTCGGGCGCGATCTCCTGGAAGACGACGCCGACGTAGAACTTCGGCATCACCCGGCCGTAGACGCCGGTGATGGCCTGGGCGATCGCCTGCTTGTCCTCGCCGCTGTAGGCGCCCGGCGGGTGGTAGACATTCCAGAGAGGCATGGGGCTCCGACCACGTCAGTTCTATTTTCAAACCTACTGTGCGCGCGGGTGCGCGGCCCGGCAACGGCCTCACTCATCGAAATTGACTGCAGGCGTTTGGAGATTCGCTGGGGGAGGCCGAGGCCTACGGAGTGGGCGCGCCTTCGAAGCGGGTCCAGCCGGCGGCGCGGTATTCGGCCCCGCGGGTGGCGGCGTCGACGCCGGCGAAGCGGTCGAAGATGGCTTCAACCCCCGGAACGAGGTCCTGGGGAACCTTTGCGCTGACCAGGGTCCCGCCGCGGCAGACGCCTTCGGCGAACACGTGGGCGTCGGCCTCGTGGACGCCGTGGTGCGCGAGCGCGCCGACAAGGCCGCCCGCGGCGCTGCCCACGGTGACGCCGATGACCGCGCCTGCGATCGCAGAGACGATCCACCCGGCGGCCATCACCGGCCCGATTCCGGGGATGGCCAGGGCGCCGATTCCGGCCAGCAGGCCGGCGACGCCGCCCACCTCCCCACCCACCTCGGCGGCAGCGCGCGAGGCGTGGCCGGGAACGTCGCCTTCGTCGTCCTGCGCCGCCCGCCGACGCGCCAGGTCGTCCTTGCAGACAAGGGTGATGTCCTGATGGCGTACGCCAACGGCCTCGAGTTCGCGCACCGCCGATTCGGCGTCGGCATAGATGTCGAACAGCCGGGTGACGACCTGGGACATGGGTTCCCCCCTGATTGGATCGGTTTCGCACCTTGAACCGGCGCCGAACGATGAGGCAATGCGCGGCGACGGCGAAGGTTCTGGCAGGGATTGCTCTCTATCGTGGTGCGATAACGAACCCCGCGCCTCCCCGCGCCCGATCGGAGGCCGACCAATTGGCGCCCTTTGTTACGGATTTCCCTAAAAATCTAGCTTCGGCTTGGAGCCCCGTTTAGGCTCCAAAACATGGCGAGGGGGCTCGTTCGGTTGTTGTTCAGGCCAGTCGTGTTCGCGTGCGTCAAGCGAGCGGCGGGAGCCGGACGGCGCGTCCCCCAAGAGTGCGCGTTCCTGTTCGATATCCGGCCGTTGTTCGGCCCGCCGCCGGCGCCCGAGATCCGCGACTTCTCAAGATGAAGTCATTGGAAATCATGCAGGCGGCGTTGTTGAATTCATTGGGAGCACCATGAAGCGAGACGTCCTCAAGACGCGTTTCCCCGCGGACGAAATTCCGCGGTTTCCGTGCCCCCATTGCGAAGGCCGGCTGAGCCTGACCGGAAAGGTCAAGACGCACCGGTCGGCGGCGACGGCGTGGATTGCGAATCAGGACTGGTCGGACGTCTCCCAGATCGAGGACGAGTTCCACGCGGTGCTGACCTGTGAGAGCGCCGAATGCGGCCAGGT
The DNA here is from genome assembly GCA_036276055.1 of Caulobacteraceae bacterium. Taxonomy (GTDB): domain Bacteria; phylum Pseudomonadota; class Alphaproteobacteria; order Caulobacterales; family Caulobacteraceae; genus Acaudatibacter. The sequence goes on along the minus strand of DATBEN010000128.1, from coordinate 12,349 downwards.
CGTGGGCATGCTGGGGGCCGTGCGCTACGCGAAGGACCATGATGAGGACGGCCGCGCCGTGACGCTCGAGGTGCTCGAGCCGAAGAGTTTCTTCCCGGCCCCTGCCCTGATCGCGATCCCGAACAACACCCCGCCCAGCGTCATCCACGAGATCCGCAACGCCTTTTCCACCGCCTGGATCGACCCCAACGTCGCGGCCAACCGGCTGCGCGTCAGCGCCGAGTACATCATGGATGACTTCGGCGTCCCCGAGACCGTCAGCGGACAGAAGATCACGCTCGACCGCAGGATCAGCCTGTTCGGCGAAACGGACATGTCGACCCGCACCCACGCCGACACCTTCCGCGCCCTGCGCGAGGTGGGCGATACGCGCGCCCACGGCGGCCAGGTGGATTGGACCACCCTGCTCGATGCGTTCGAGATCTTCGAGGCGGCGCTGGAGGACCTGTACGGAGAGAAGGCCAACATGGTCGCGGCGGCGCAGAAGCGCCTCACCGACTTCGGGCGACACGTCCGGGTCGGCGGCGCGGCCGAAGCCGGTCCACCCCCCGCCCGGCCCGTGATGCTGCGCGACAATCGCGAGGACGAGGATCGTGGGGCGCCGATTCAAGGCCGCGAATGGCCGCTGGGCGGGCTGAGGAATCCGGTGACCGGAGAGCCGTTCGCCTCCGAGGCCGAGGCGCAGGCGGCACTCGCCGGCGAAGCCGCCGCCGTTCCCCGCGAGTCCCGCTGGCCGGCCGGAGTGCGCAAGTTCGGCCGGATGTAGGGACTGGTCCTCGTCCCTCCCCTTCTGGGCAGGGACGAGCAGGAATTGGCAAGATGAGGAGGGTTTCGCCCCCGTAGTCGTACGGGCGAGGCGAAGCGTGACAGGTTGGAGGTTGGGGCGTAGCCTCCCTTCGAAACCTGTTCGATGGAGAGGCGAGAGCCGCCGTCGACCCGCATTCCTCGTCGGAACGAGCGCTTCCGGTCAAGGCGGAGGAGACCAATGAACATCGAAGTCTCGCGACGCGGCCTGTTGAAGGTCGCGGGCGCTGGGGCGGCGGGGACGGCGCTGGGCGCCCTGGGCTTTGGCGCGGCGGAGGCGGCGACAGCCGCCCACGTCAGGGCGTTCAAGCTCGCCAGGACCACAGAGACCCGCAACACCTGCCCCTACTGTTCGGTCGCCTGCGGCGTCATCCTCTATTCGAAGGGCGACCTTCGGAAGGGTGAGGTCGCCGAGATCACCCACATCGAGGGCGACGCCGACCACCCCACCAACCGCGGCACCCTGTGCCCCAAGGGCGCGGCCCTGAAGAACTTCGTCCATTCGGAGACCCGCCTGCTCTATCCGCGTGTGCGCAAGCCAGGCTCGGCGAGCTTCGAGCGCGTCTCCTGGGACGACGCCCTGAACCGCATCGCCCGCCTGATGAAGGACGAGCGCGACGGGCAGTTCGTGGCGAAGAACGCCGAGGGCGTGACGGTGAACCGGTGGACGAGCGTCGGCTTCCTGGCCGCGTCGGCCACCACCAATGAGACGGCGTGGCTCACCTGGAAGGTCGTCCGCAGCACGGGAATCCTGCCGTTCGATAATCAGGCGCGCGTCTGACACGGACCTACGGTGTCCAGTTTGGGCCCTACGTTCGGTCGCGGCGCGATGACAAATTCCTGGACGGACATCCGCAACACGGATCTGGCCGTCGTGATGGGCGGAAACGCCGCCGAAGCGCATCCCTGCGGGTTCAAGTGGGTCGTCGAGGCCAAGGCCCATCGCGGCGCGAGGCTGATCGTGATCGATCCGCGCTACACCCGCACCGCCTCGGTGTCGGACCTCTACCTGCCGATCCGGCAGGGCACGGACATCGCCTTCCTGCTCGGCGTGATCAAGTACTGCATCGACAACAACAAGGTGCAGTGGGAGTACGTCAAGAACTTCACCAACGCGGCACTGATCGTGAAGGAGGGGTTCAGCTATCAGGACGGCCTGTTCAACGGCTACGACGAACAGGCGCGCAAATACGACACCTCCGAGTGGGATTACGAGATCGGGCCTGACGGCTTCGCCAAGGTCGACATGACCCTGCAGGACCCACGCTGCGTGTGGAACCTGCTCAAGGAGCACGTGGCGATCTACACGCCCGAGTTCGTCGAGCGGATCTGCGGCACGCCCAGGGCGAAGTTCCTGCAGGCGACGCAGATGATGGCCGAGACCTCCTCGCCGACCAAGGCGATGACCTCGATGTATGCGCTCGGCTGGACCCAGCACAGCAAGGGCTCACAGAACATCCGCACCATGGCGATGCTGCAGCTGATCCTGGGCAACATCGGCATACGCGGCGGCGGGATGAACGCCCTGCGCGGCCACTCCAACATCCAGGGCCTGACTGACGTCGGGCTCATGTCGGAGCTGATGCCGGGCTACCTGAACATGCCGCACGACAACGAGGTCGACCTAAAGACCTATCTGTCGACGCGGCAGTTCAAGCCTCTGCGTCCGAACCAGACCAGCTATTGGCAGAATTATCCCAAGTTCTTCGTGAGCCTGCAGAAGGCCTTGTTCGGCGCGGCGGCGACGAAGGACAACGACTGGGCGTACGACTACATCCCCAAGCTCGACAAGCCGATGTACGACGTGCTTCAAACCTTCGAGCTGATGCACCAGGGCAAGGTCACGGGATATTTCTGCCAGGGATTCAATCCGCTCCTGGCCTTCCCGAACCGCGAGAAGATCACCCAGTCGCTGTCCAAGCTGAAGTGGTTGGTGACCATGGACCCGCTGGACACGGAGACCTCGAGGTTCTGGGAGAACCACGGCGACTACAACGACGTGGACACCGCCAGCATACAGACCGAGGTGATCCAGTTGCCCACCACCTGCTTCGCCGAGGAGGAGGGCTCGCTCACGAACTCGGGGCGGTGGCTGCAGTGGCATTGGCCGGGCGGCACGCCGCCCGGGGAAGCCCGGCACGACAACTGGATCATGGCCCAGATCTTCCTTCGACTGCGCGATCTCTATCGCAAGGAGGGGGGCGCCTACGCCGATCCGATCCTCAACCTGACCTGGGACTACGCCAATCCCAACGAGCCCACGGCCGCCGAACTGGCGAAGGAGATCAACGGCAAGGCCCTGGCCGACCTGCACGATCCCAAGGACAAGTCCAAGGTGGTCGCCAAGGCCGGGCAGCAGGTGCTGAATTTCTCGCAACTGGCGGACGACGGGACGACGGCCTGCGGCTGCTGGATCTATTCGGGGTGCTTCAACGAGGCGGGCAACAACATGGCCCGCCGCGACAACACCGACGCCGACGAGCTGGGCACCTATGCGGGCTGGACGTGGTCGTGGCCACTCAATCGGCGGATCATCTACAACCGCGCCTCGGCCGACCTGCAGGGCAAACCCTGGGATCCCAGCCGCAAGATCATCGAGTGGGACGGGTCCAAGTGGGTCGGCGGCGACGTGCCCGACATCGCGCCCACGGCCAAGCCGGAGGAGGTGGGCCCCTTCATCATGAACGCCGAAGGAACCGCTCGCCTGTTCGCCCGTGGGCTGATGAAGGAAGGCCCCTTCCCCGTCCACTACGAGCCGTTCGAGTCGCCGATCGCCAATCCGGTGAACCCCAAGATCCGGGGCAATCCGGCGGCGCGGGTATTCGCCGACGACCTGGCGCAGTTCGCCACGTCCGAGGAGTTCCCCTATGCGGCGACCAGCTATCGCCTGACCGAGCAGTTCCACTACTGGACCAAGCACGACCGGGTGAATGCGGTCCTGCAGCCGGAATTCTTCGTGGAGATCTCCGAAGAGCTGGCGAAGGAGAAGAACATCCCGCTCGGCGGCTGGGTCCGAGTGTGGTCGAAACGCGGATCGGTGAAGGCCAAGGCCGTGGTGACCAAGCGGATCAAGCCCATGGTCTGCGACGGCAAGACCGTCCACGTGGTGGGCATACCGCTGCACTGGGGGTTCACGGGCGTCGCCCGCAAGGGCTTCGGGCCCAATTCGTTGACGCCGTTCGTGGGGGACGCGAACAGCCAGACGCCGGAGTTCAAGGCGTTCCTGGTGAACATCGAACCCACCACCGCGCCGGAGGGGAAGTGACATGGCCCTGCCCGACAGTCCCCGCACGGCGGTGAGCAATCCCCCGACCCAGGGCTTCATCGAGAACCTGGGGCCGGGGGACGTGATCAAGCGCTCGGCGACGACCAGGCTTCCGCCACCCCAGCGCGAGCTCACGCCGGTGGCCAAGCTGATCGACGTGTCCAAGTGCATCGGCTGCAAGGCCTGCCAGTCGGCCTGCGTCGAGTGGAACGACACCCATCCGGCGATCGAGGATAACGTCGGGGTCTATACGAACCCGCACGACCTGACGTCAGAGATGTTCACCCTGATGCGGTTCGCCGAGTGGGACAATCCGGACACCGGAAACCTGGAGTGGCTGATCCGCAAGGACGGCTGCATGCATTGCGCCGAACCGGGCTGTCTCGAGGCGTGTCCGTCGCCCGGCGCGATCGTGCAGTACTCGAACGGCATAGTGGACTTCAATCATGACAACTGTATCGGCTGCGGCTATTGCATAAAAGGCTGCCCGTTCGACATCCCGCGCGTCTCGAAGACCGACCACAAGGCCTACAAGTGTACCTTGTGCTCGGACCGCGTGGCCGTCGGCCAGGGGCCGGCCTGCGCCAAGGCCTGTCCGACCAAGGCGATCACCTTCGGGACCAAGGAGGACATGAAGGCGCTCGCGGCCGAGCGGGTCGTCGACCTCAAGTCCCGCGGCTATGAGAACGCCGGCCTCTATGACCCCGAGGGCGTGGGCGGGACGCACGTGATGTACGTGCTGCACCACGCCGACAAGCCGCACATCTACAGCGACCTGGCGGACAAGCCGAAGGTCTCGCCGGTGGTCCACGCGTGGAAGGGCGTGACCAAGACCGCGGGCCTCGCCGCCGTGAGCCTCGCCGCCGTGGCGGCGCTGGCGCACGGCCTGTTCGCCCGGGCCAACAAGGTGACGGCTGAGGACGACGCCCACGCGCGGGAGTTTCTCGACGGGAACGAACCGGGAGGACGGCCATGAGCGATCCCGAGGCGATCGAACGGGGCGACGAGATCCTGCCCGGGAATCCGCCGCGGGTCGTGCGCTACCGCGGGGCCGCGCGCGTCAACCATTGGGTCACCGCGGCGGCGATGGTGCTGCTGATCCTGTCGGGCGTGGCGATGTTCTGGCCTCCGGCGTTCTTCCTGACCGCCCTCCTCGGCGGCGGGCAGACCGCGAGGTTCCTGCACCCGTGGATCGGCGTGACCCTGGTCGTGAGCTTCGCCCTGCTGGCGCGGCAGTTCTGGCGCGGCAACCTGTGGAACCGCACGGACGTGGACTGGGTGGCCCACATGGGCGACCTGGTGCGCGGGCATGAGGAGAAGATGCCGGAGGTCGACAAGTTCAACGCCGGTCAGAAGTTCATATTCTGGGCGATGGCGCTGCTGATCCTGGCGATGCTCGCCAGCGGCGCGGTGATCTGGGAGGAATATTTCGGCGGAATGACGTCGATCCCCATTCAGCGCGAGGCCCTGCTCGTCCACTGGCTGGGCGCCTCCCTGATCATCTTGGTGCTGATCCTGCACATCTATGCGGCGGTCTGGGTGCGCGGCAGCTTCGATGCGATGATCCGGGGATGGGTGAGCGCCGGCTGGGCCTGGCGCCACCACCGGCTGTGGTTCCGCAGGCTCGCCGCCCGCGCTGCGCATCGCGGCGACGCGCCGGTCTAACCTTTGTCCGATCCTAACCGTGGCCCGGCGGGCCCGGGAGGCCTGATGTCCGATCCCCGCTCCACCGCGCCCGACCCTTCGATGATCGGGGGCGTCTCGAAGGCGCCCTTCGTCCGGCTGCCCGAGCCGGCCTCGCTGTTCGCCCGCCGGGCCGCGCGCCTGCAGGCGCTGGCCACGGGCGATCTCGCCCCGTATCTCGCCTTCCTCGCCGAACTGGCCCAGGCGCAGGCGGCGATCCTGCCGACCCTCGCCGAGCCGCAGCTCCCCGCCCCGGACGTCCTGGCGCGCGCCCGCGCGTTCGCCATGCCGCCGCTGGACCGGTCCGCCTTCGCTTCCGACGCGGCGGCGCGGGAGGCGTGCCGACGCCTGTTTGACGCCCTCGGGGACGCGGCCAAGCCGCCGGCGGCAGAGGCGGCGCTCACCCGCCTGCAGGGCGCGAACGACCGCGAGCTCGACCAGATGATCGAGGCCTGCCTCGCGAACGCGATCGCGCCGGACGACCTTGCCGCTCACGTGCTCACGGCCACGGGCCTGCAGGTCCATTTCGCGCGTCTGGCCGCACTGGTGGACGCCGCGACCCTTGCGCCGGTGGGCGTGGGCGCCTGCCCGGTCTGCGGCGGGGCGCCGGTCGCCTCGATGGTGGTGGGCTGGCCTGGCGCGGAGGGGGCGCGCTACGCCGCTTGCTCCATGTGCGGGACACTGTGGAACGAGGTGCGCGTGAAGTGCCTGGTCTGTGGCTCGACCAAGGGCGTGGGCCTGCAGGAGGTCGAAGGCCAGGGTGGGACAGCCAAGGCCGAGACCTGCGATGAGTGCCACAGCTATGTGAAGGTGCTCTACCAGGACAAGGACGCCGCCATCGAGCCGCTGGCCGACGACGTGGCGAGCCTGGGGCTCGACCAGTTGATGGACGGCGGCGAATACCGCCGCGCCGGGGTCAATCCGTTCCTGGCCGGATACTGAGGGCCGAGGCCGGCGAGGCGCCATGATCGTCGGAACCGCCGGTCATATCGACCACGGCAAGACCGCCCTGATCCGCGCCCTCACCGGCGTCGACACCGACCGGCTGAAGGAGGAGAAGGTCCGCGGCATCACCATCGACCTCGGCTTCGCCTATCTGCCGACGCCGGGCGGGCGGGCCATCGGCTTCGTCGACGTCCCGGGCCACGAGCGCTTCGTGCGCACCATGGTGGCCGGCGCGAGTGGGATCGACTTCGCCCTCCTGGCGGTGGCCGCCGACGACGGCTGCAAGCCGCAGACCCTGGAGCACCTCGCCATCCTCGATCTGCTGGGGGTGAACCACGGCCTCGTCGCCCTGACCAAGGTCGACCTCGTCCTGCCCGACCGCCTCCACGCGGCGACGCAGGAGATCCGCACGGCCCTGGCCGGTTCGGCCCTGGCCGACGCCCAGATCCTGCCGGTCTCGGCGATCACGGGGGCGGGGATCGAGACGCTGCGCGAGCAGCTGTTCGCCGCCGCGGATGGGAGCGTCGCGCGACCGTCGGAGAACCGGTTTCGCCTGGCGATCGACCGCTGCTTCGTCCTCGCCGGCGTCGGCGTGGTGGTGACCGGGACGGTGCTCTCGGGCGTGGTGCGGGTGGGCGACCGGGTGACGATCAGCCCGTCCGGCCTGCCCGCGCGGGTGCGCAGCCTGCACGCGCAGAACCAGGCGGCTGATGAAGGGCGCGCGGGGGACCGCTGCGCCCTCAACCTCACCGGCGAGGGTGTCGAGCGGGACGCGATCCGCCGGGGGGACGTGGCCCTCGATCCGGAGCTGCACGCGCCTGCCGAGCGGATCGACGCCAGCCTTCGTCTGCTGGGGGCAGAGGCGGCGGCGCTCCGGCAGGGAATAACCGTCCGCGTGCACAGCGGAGCAACCGAGGTCGGAGCGCGGCTCGTGCGACTGGACGACAAGCCGATCGCGCCGGGGAGCGTGGCCCTGGCGCAGCTCGCCCTCGACCGGCCGATCGCCGCGGCCATCGGAGACAGCTATGTGCTGCGCGACGCCTCCGGCCAGCACACGCTTGGCGGCGGTCGTTTCCTTGACCTGCGCGCCCCGGCGCGCCGGCGCAGGGCGCCCGAGCGGCAGGCGCTGCTCGGGGCGCTCGTCGGCACGGGCGCGGCCGAGGCGTTGCGCATCCTGCTGACGGGCCCGGCCTGCGCCTGCGCCTGGCGCGCGTTCGCCCGCGATCACGCCCTCTCCGAAGCGCAGGCCGCCGCCCTGGCCCAGGCGCAGGACCTGACGATCCTGGGGAGCGGCGATGACGCCGTCGCCCTGGCGCCCGACGCCTGGGCGCGCTGGCGCCGCGAACTCGCCGAGACGCTCAGCGGCTTCCATTCGGACAATCCCGACGTCCAGGGCCAGGGGCGCGAGGCCCTGCGCCTCTCCCTGCAGCCCCGCCTCAGCGAGCCCGCCTTCCGCGCCGCCCTGCAGAGGCTGGTCCCCGGCGGGGCGATCGTGCTCGACGGCGCCTTCGTTCGCCTCGCCTCGCATACGGTCCGGCTGACGGCCGCTGACGAGGCGCTGTGGGAGGAGATCGCGCCGCTGCTGGCGGACGCGGCGCGGTTCCGGCCGCCGCGCGCGCGCGATATCGCCGATCTCCTCGATGAGCCGGAGGACGGTGTGCGCCGGCTGTTGAAGCTGGCCGCGCGCCTGGGGCGGGTCGACGAGGTGGCGCACGACCACTTCTTCCTGCGCGCCACGGTGCAGGAGATGGCCCGGATCGCGGCCGAGGTGGCGATCGCGGCGCCGGAGGGGAGCTTCACAGCCGCCCAGTTCCGCGACCAGCTCGACAACGGCCGTAAGGTGGCGATCCAGATCCTGGAGTTCTTCGACCGCCACGGCGTGACCCAGCGCACGGGGGACCTGCGCAGGATAGGTGGCCACGCCGACGTGTTCGGACCGCCGGCCAGTACTTGAGCCCGCCTCAGGCCGAGGGGGCGTCGGCGTCGAGGCGGAAGAGGATGGTGGCGAGGTCCGTCTGGCGGAAGGGTTTGGCCAGCCGCGGCAGGTCGGGTGCGAGGCCCTCCACTTCGGCGTAGCCCGAGATGATCAGGACGCGGGTGCGCGGACGGCTGTCGCGCACGGCGCGCGCGAGGTCCACCCCCGTCATGCCCGGCATCATGTGGTCGGTCACGAGGATGTCGATGCGGCCGGAGTCCTCCAGCAGGCGCAGGGCGTCCTCGGCGCAGGCCGCCTCGATGACCTCGTAGCCCAGCTCGGCGAGCATGTCGGCGGTGCTGGCGCGCACCAGGTCTTCGTCGTCGACCACGAGAGCGCGGCCACGCGCGGACTTTGGTTGCGGCGTCGCCGGCGCGCTGACAGGGGTGGGCGCCGCCGACTGGCTGATCGGGAGCCACAGCCGGATCCGCGCGCCGCGTCCCGGAGCGCTGTCGATCTCCAGCGCGCCGCCGAGCTGTGACGCCAGGCCGTGGACCATTGAAAGCCCCAGGCCCGTGCCCCGCCCCACCCCTTTGGTGGAGTAGAAGGGCTCGATGCAGCGACGCAGGGTCTCCTCGTCCATGCCCGCGCCGGTGTCCGCCACGCCGATGACGACGTATTCGCCGGGCGGCAGGTTCTGGCGGTTGTCCTTGGCGACCTCGTGGCGGCTCGCCGTGATGGCGAGGACGCCGCCGTCGGCCATGGCGTCGCGCGCGTTCACCGCCAGGTTCAGCAGCGCCATCTCCAGCTGGTTGGCGTCGGCCCGCGCGGCAGGAAGATCCGCCTCCATGTCGAAGTCGACGCGGATGCGCGGTCCAGCGGTGCTGGAGATCAGCTCCTTCATGCCGAGGAAGAGCTCGGCGGTGTCGATCGCCGTGGGTTGCAGGGGCTGACGGCGGGCGAAGGCGAGCAGGCGCTGCACCAGCACCTTGGCGCGTTCGGCCGACTGCAGGGCGCCGTCGATCAGGCGCCGCTCGCGTTCCCCGCCGATCTCGCGCCGTTGCAGCATGTCCAGCCCGCCGATGATCGGGGTGAGCAGGTTGTTGAAGTCGTGAGCCACCCCGCCGGTGAGCTGGCCCATGGCTTCCAGCTTCTGCGACTGGCGAAGGGCCTCCTGGGCGAGGAAGAGCTCGGCCGCGGCGGCTTTCTCCCCGGTGATCAGGCGGCCGTTGGCGTACAGCGTCCTGCCCTCCTGTCCCTCCCGCCCCGCGACCCAGGAGATCCAGTCGTAGTGACCCGATTTGTGCTGGCACCGGATCTCGAAGACGTCGGACTCGGCGCTCGGTTCGATGGGCTGGCTGGTGTCCCGGTCGATCACGCCGGCCAGGGCCGTCATGACCACGTCATGGTCGTCCGGGTGGATCAGGTCGAGCACGTTGCGCCCGGCGAGCTCCTCGGGAAGCCAGCCGAGGATGCGGGTCATGGCGGGGTTGGCGGCCAGGGCCATCCCGTCGGTGTCCATCACCAGCATGATGTCGCGGGAGTAGCTCCACAGCCGGTCCCGCTCGGCCGTGCGCGCCGCCACCTGCTGCTCCAGGTTCGCGGCGCTCTGACGAAGCTCATGCTCGACCTCGTGGCGGCGGATCGGCTGCCCGGCGCCGGGCTGATCGGCCGCGCTCCGTCGGGTGACGTCGATGAGGAGGCCGTGGGTCGCGCGACCGATGCAGAGCACGGTCCGCGCCTGCGCACCGGGCGGCTGAAGCCTTACCTCGATGGAGAGCGGCGCATCCGGGTTGGCGTCGCGCACGGCGGCGGCGACCCGGTCGCGGTCCATCTCGGAGACATGGGCGAAGACGTCCTTGGCGCACAGCGCTCCGGTTGGGCGCAGTCCGAACATCGCCCGTCCGCAGGCGTCCAGTTCGATCTCCTGGAAGTCTGTATCCCATTGGAAAGCGCCCACTCCGGCCGCCTCCAGGGCCGCGACGCGGAAGAGACGATCGCCGTCATGCTGCGGCGCGTCGACAACGCCGGTCGCCGGCTGAGCCTCCCGACGCCGGAACAGCGGCTCGAGAACGTGCAAGGTCCGCAACAATACCCCCTCGGACGGCGCAGAAACGCACTATAGATCAGGCAGCGAGGTTGTAACATAGTGTTACTCGTGACGATTTGCCGCGCACAAGGGACCATGCGACCGGAGGCCGCACGGCGACTTGGCGCGCCCGGCGGACCGCAACGCGGACTCATCCAGCGCGCTGCAACAGGCTTGCGGATTTCGGCGACCGCGCCAGTTAAGGTCTCGGTCTGCCATCGAAACCGACCCGGACTCTTCGCCATGCGCCGCGCGATCGCCCGCCCCGCCCCTGCCCTGCTCGCCATTCTGCTGTTCGCCGCCGGCGGCGCTCTCGCAGCCCCGCCAACGGCGGATGAGACAGTCCCGGCGGCCGCTCTCGCGCAGGACCAGTCGTTCGGACCCGCCGAGCGGGCGGCGACGCTGGAGCGCATCGCGGCCCTGATCGAGCGCAATTACGTCTACAAGGACAAGGCCGCGGCGATCGCCGCCGAGGTGCGCCGGATGAAGAGCGACCCACGACTGGCGGCCGCGTCTGACGAGGTGATGTGGGCGGCGATCCTGACCCAGCGGCTGGACGCGCGCGACGTCCACTTCAATGTCTCCTGGTCTGCGGCGCCGACGCCGGCCTCCAACCTTGTCGGCGGCGTCCAGCCGGATCCCAAGGAGTTGGAGCGAACCCTGGCGGCGAACAACTACGGCTTTACCCGAATCGAGCGGCTGGCCGGCAACATCGGCTACATCCAGTTGAGCTTCTTCGCCCCGTTCGACCGCAACCTGACGGGCGAGGCTGAGCCGGCCGCGCGCAAGGCTGGCGAGGCCGCGCTGCGGCTGGTGGAGAAGACCGACGCAGTGATCTTCGACCTGCGCCAGAACGGCGGCGGTTCGCCGGACATGATCGACCTGCTGCTCTCCGGCTTCTTCGGCGACCAGCCCGTGCTGTTGAACCGCTTCTATCAGCGGGAGGGAGACAGGACGGTGGATTTCACCACCCTGGCGAACTACGCCGGGCCGCGCCGGCCTGACACCCCGCTGTTCGTGCTGATCAGCGGCGCGACGGTGTCGGGCGCCGAGGAGTTCGCTTACGACATCCAGACCCAGAAGCGCGGTGTGGTCGTGGGGGAGACGAGCGCCGGCGGCGCCAATCCGGGTGGCGTGTTCGACGCAGGCGACGGCCTGCAGATCTTCATCTCCACCGGCGCGGCGAAGAACCCACTGACGGGAACGAACTGGGAGGGCGTGGGCGTGAAGCCGGATGTCCAGGTTCCGGCCGACCAGGCGCTGGAACGGGCCCACCTTCTGGCCCTGCAGGCGGTGCTCACGAAGATGGCCTCGACCGATCCGACCGAAGCGCGCTGGACTCTCGAGCGATTGGACGCGCAGCGCGCGGGCGCGCGGGCGACGCCGAAGGAAGACGCCAGCTATGTGGGTCAGTTCGGCAATCGCCGGGTGAGCCTGGAGGACGGGGCGTTGGTCTACCGGCGCGAGCACCGCCCGCCTCTGCGGATGATCTCCCTCGGCGGCGACAGCTTCGCCCTGGCGGATGCGCCGCGCACGCGCCTGGTGATCGAGAAGGGCCCGGACGGCCGGGCGAGCCTCCTGGTGGTCCAGAGCGCCGACGGCGACCGCGCCAGCTTCGCGCGCACGGGCGGGTGAGCCTGGAGCCTCA
>DATBEN010000127.1:0-2575 GCA_036276055.1 Caulobacteraceae bacterium | reverse complement strand
TGCGAGCCACAGGGTGCGCATGGTGCGGGATTGGGGCGTGCCGTAGATGATCAGCGCCATCGCACATGGTAGCGCTCCGAACAGGCATCGTCGACATTTGACGTCGCAGCTTCGCGGCTCGCCGGCGCCGATGTCTGCGACCCACCCCGACCGGTCCTTCCGAACGCCCGCTGTCCTGAAATTGATGCCTCGTCGGACCCGATGGTCAGGGTCACGCTCGTTGGTCCGCGAGCGGTCGTTTGGCGGACTTGGTGGCCGTGTCCGCTTTTGGGCCGGGATCCAACGGCAATCTTCGACCCCTTAGCGCACGCCGGAAATCGCTTCTCCGAAGGCCCTCTAGTCCTGCGCTGAGACGGGCCGTTCCAAAACCCACACCGAGAGGTCGGCGACCATCTCGAAGCCGAGGCTTGTGTAGAGCGGACGGCCTGCTTCGGTCGCGCCCAGGTGAAAGCGCTCCACGCCGCGACGCCGATAGTCGTCGATCACCTGGCTCAGCAGGGCGCGCCCCATGCCCTTGCGCTGGTGCTGCGGCGGCGTGGCCATGAGCGTGATTCCCGCCGTATTGCCGGTCGGCGTCACGGAGACGGCGCACATGGCTCCTTCGTCGCCCCAGGCGATATAGGTCTCCACGCCAGCGGTCGGGGTGACGCACACGTCGATGCAGCGGGCGATGACGTCACGCGGCTCGTCGAAGGCGGCGGCGATCAGATCGCCTGCGATGCCGACCAACTCCGGGCCGAGTGCGCGGACGATATTTGTGGGGCGGCTCGGTTGGACGGGAACGTCCGGGCGAAGTACCATGAGCGGCGCAGTTCCGACGGCGATGAAACCCAGCCGCGTCGCGACCGGCGCAAGGCTCTGCGCCACATGGGGGCTCACTACGGCCGTAAGCGGGGAACCTCGTTCTTTCGCCCGCGCCACCGATCGAACGAGAAACCCTTCGGCATCGGGATCGGCCCCTAGGGTCAGCCTATTGAAGTCGGCCAGGGGCTCGTTGGTCAGACCAAGAACGCAGTTCCGCGTCACGTGCAGTTCGACCCCGGGCGCTGCGATCATCTGCGAGACGAGTGCACGCACACACAGCTGGATCAGCTCTTCGGTCTCATCCATGGTCTCGCCCCCGCGCCCGGCAGCCTCCTTGCTAGAGCGGCCCCAGACGCGCCCCTCACGCTAACGGTCGCCCCGGCTGCATTCCACCCACAGCGCGCATTCCGAGGGTCCGCCGTCCGGAATCCGATGCTTGCGCGCACCCCAGCCGCGTCCGGATTGACCAGCGGCGGCTTGAGTTTCGGGACACTTTGATTTTCGGACGGGTAAACGGACAATGTTGGTCGCCGAGAAACGGACCTTCCAAATGTCTCAGATGGTTCGTTCTTCCCCCTTGGCCGCTTTCCAGATAGCCGACATTCGGCACGATGCCACGGCGGGACTCGAATGTCAGATTTTGACCACTAGCCCGTGAATGCTGTGGCGCTCGGTCGTTGGCGGCCTCTCGTCCTGCTCCTGGTCGGCCTCATCGTCGCCATGGTCCTGCCGTCGCTCGGCGTCGGCCACTGGATCGCGCCCGGGACGGATCTTCGCTCGATGGAAATCCGGGAAGTGGTCTTCTGGGCCATTACCGCCGCGCTTCTCTTCCACGCCACCCGGATCGAGGGCCTTCCGCTCTCGTCACTGGGCTTTCGCCGCCCGACGATCTGGACCGTCGTCTGGGGCGTCGTCTGCGGCCTCTTGATCGCCGCGCTCTTCAGGATCATCGCGGTCGCGGTTCTGGAGGGCCTTCATCTGAAGGGCAACCTCGCGGCCGCGCGGCCGCTGCTCGACGCTCCGCTGTGGTTCCGCGTCCTGCTGGTGCTTCGAGCCGCCGTGACCGAAGAGATCCTGTACCGCGCCTATCCCATCGAGCGGATCGTGGCGCTGACCGGCAGCCGGTGGCGGGCCGTCCTGGTGTCCGTCCTCGGGTTCAGTCTTGCCCACCTGGAATATTGGGGGCCCGTGCAGCTCCTCCTGGTGGCCCCGGCTGGTTTCGTGCTGGCCTTGCTCTACCTCTGGCGGCGCGACATCGGTTGCAACATGCTCGCCCACTTCATCGCCGACGGCATCGGCCTGCTCGTACGATGACGTTGATCACCCGGCGGTCTTGACGCTGGGAGGCAAGCGGCGGCGCGGCTGGACGCTCATCCTCTTTCGGGCCTGGGCATGAGATTGGCCTGCCGGCCGAGTTGGAAGCACTCGACAATCTCTACGACGTCGGCGCGCCCATCGTCCGAACCCTGGCTGGCGACTGGGCGCTACGAGGACCCGAACACCGGGGCGCTAGCTGGGACGCTCTAGGAACGCTTCGAACTCCGCGCGCGAGGGGAGCGACGAAGCGCCCAGGCGCGTCACCGCCAGCGCGGCCGCTGCGTTCGCCACCACGGCGGCGTCTTCCAGCCTCTGGCCGCGCGCCATCTCGGCCGCCAGCACGCCGCAAAAGCAGTCCCCCGCGCCCGTGGTGTCGACGACGTCCACCCGGCGCCCCGGGATTGGCGTGACGCTCGCCTCGCGAACGACGATGGCGCCCGCCGCGCCCAGCGTG
>DATBEN010000126.1:0-12277 GCA_036276055.1 Caulobacteraceae bacterium | reverse complement strand
AATCCCGGACCTACCGCGCGAAGTCAAGGAGGCTGGCAGACCAAAGCTTCGCGAAATACTTGGCCCCGGCCTCATCACCGGAGCTTCCGACGACGATCCCAGCGGCATCGCCACCTATTCGCAGGCTGGCGCCCAGTTCGGCTACGACCTTGGTTGGACGCTGTTCCTGAGCTGGCCGCTGATGTGCGCCATTCAGGAGATCTGCGGGCGGATCGGGCGGGTGACGGGTCGCGGGATCGCCGGCAACCTGCGCCGATACTACCCGCGGTGGCTCGTGTGGGTGATCATCCTGCTGCTGGCGACCGCCAACACGATCAATCTTGGCGCGGACATGGGCGCCATGGGCGCGGCGCTCGGCCTGGTCATCGGCGGACCGACGCTCCTCTACACCGCTGGGTTCGGAGTGCTGTCGGTCGTGCTGGAGGTGTTCGTCCGCTACGCCCGCTACGTGCCGATCCTGAAGTGGCTGACCCTTTCGCTGTTCGCCTATGTCGGGGTCGTCCTGGTGGTCGGCGTCCCCTGGGGCGTCGTGCTGCAACACCTGGTGATCCCGAAGGTCTCCCTCGCCCCCGGATATCTCACGGTGATCGTCGCCGTCCTGGGTACGACGATCAGCCCCTACCTCTTCTTCTGGCAGGCCGAGGAGGAAGTGGAGGACATGAAGGAGCACCAGGGGGCCCGGGCGTTGAAGAAGGCGCCCGACCAGGCCCCCCCGGAACTCACCCGGATCCGCTGGGACACGTGGATCGGGATGGGCCTTTCCAACACCGTCGCGCTGTTCATCGTCCTCACCACCGCCGCCACGCTTCATGCGCACGGGATCACCAATATCCAGACCTCCTCGCAGGCGGCGCTGGCGCTCAAGCCTATTGCCGGACCCTTCGTCTTCGAGGTGTTCGCCCTGGGCATCATCGGCACTGGCCTGCTGGCCCTGCCTGTCCTGGCGTGCTCCGCCGCCTATGCGGTCGGCGAAGTGATGGCCTGGCGCGTGGGCCTGGCGCGGAAGTGGAACCGCGCGCCCGCCTTCTATGGCGCGATCCTCGCGGCCATGGTCATCGGCGGCGCGATCAATTTCGTCCACCTGGATCCGATGAAGGCGTTGTTCTGGAGCGCCGTGATCAATGGCCTGACGGCCGTGCCGCTCATGGCCCTGATCGTCCACCTTGGTCAGCGACGCGACGCCATGGGCGAATTCACCCTGCCGCCGGTCCTGAGGGCGGTGGGCTGGGTGGCCACCGCGGCGATGGCTGCCGCCGCCGTGGGTATGTTCCTGACCTTCAACCCCAACGGCTGAGACTTGGCCCCGTCTGGCCGCGGGGTCTAGGCTGGCCGGATGACCGCGCACGAACCCCTGCTAAGGACCCAGCTCCTGATGGAGCTGAAGCCCACCCAGATCACTGTCGGCTTCCACGAGGTGGAGGAGAAGCGCCGGCATTTTCGTCAGCTCACCGACAAGGATGGCGGATCCTTCATCGGGCGGCACATGATCCCCGCCGTGCTAGGACCGAAGAAGCGCCACTACATCATCGACAACCACCACCTGGCCTGCGCCCTGCACAAGGAAGGCGTGGAGTCGGTGCTGGTGACGGTGACCGCCGACCTCAGCGCTCTCACCAAGGTCTCGTTCTGGCGTTTCCTGGACAATCGCACTTGGTGCCATCCGTACGACGCCCATGGCCAGCGGACCGACTTCGACGAGATCCCCGGCTCGATCGAGGGCCTGAAGGACGACCCCTACCGCAGCCTGGCCGGCGATCTGCGCCACGCCGGGGGCTACGCCAAGGACATGACGCTCTTCAGCGAGTTCCTCTGGGCCGACTTCCTGCGCCAGCGGATCAAGCGCAAGTCGATCGACAAGGATTATGACGCGGCTCTCGCCCGCGCCGTCCGGCTGGCGCGTTCGGACGACGCCGCCTTTCTTCCCGGCTGGTGCGGCGTCGACCCGATCGCCTGAGGGGCCGTCGTGGCCGGCGCTGACGGCCGGCCACGACGGAGTTTTGGGGATAGACGGCCAGTTCCCCCTACAGAACGCTCAGCATCTCCGCGACCAGGGGGTGGCGCACGATGTCGACGTCCTGGAGTCGCACCACGGCGATGTTGGGCGCCTGCTCGAGTCGTTCGGCGACACTCCCCAGTCCGGACAGTTCCGGTAGCAGGTCCGACTGGGCCGGATCGCCCGTCACCACCATGGTGGAGCTCCACCCCAGGCGGGTGAGCAGCATCTTGAGTTGGACGTAGGTGCAGTTCTGCGCCTCGTCGATCACCACGAAGGCGTTGTTGAGCGTTCGGCCGCGCATGAACCCGACGGGCGCGATCTCAATCGCCCCCTCGCTGATCAGCGAGCGGACCCGCTTCATCGACAGCCGGTCCGACAGGGCGTCGTAGAGCGGTCGAAGATAGGGGGCCAGCTTGTCCTCGACCTCGCCGGGCAGGTAGCCCAGCGACTCGCCGGCCTCGACGGCTGGTCTCGAGAGCACGATGCGGCCCACGCGGCCGGCCTCCAGCGCTTCCACCGCCTTGGCGATCGCCAGATAGGTCTTGCCCGTCCCCGCGGGACCGAGCGCCACCACCAGCGGCTTGCTGTCGATCGCGGCCATCAGGCGGGCCTGGCCTTCCGACTTCGGCTTGATCGTCTTGAGGTAGGCCTGCTCGCGTTCGTCCTCCCCGGGAAGCGGATTCCATCCTCGTCCGACCGGGAGCCGGCGGATCTTCGAGTCGTCCAGGAATTCCCGGTCATCGAAGGCGCCTTCGCGCACCAGCCGCTTGAGGGGCCGCTTGGTCATGGGAGTCCTCCGTGGCGTTGGCCGTAGCCAAAGAAAAAGGGCGACGCCGGAATGGCTCGCCCTCTGACGCAGGTTCGGGATGGAAACGGATGGGATTTGTTCGCCGCCGGCGCTCCGCCGGAGGCCTTCGAACTCGGCGAAGGGGGCGGTGTTGACCGCCCGGCTTGCCTGCGCGACACCCAAAACTCCGTCCAGCAGAGACTGCGGACGGGACCGCCCGCAGTGGGATCGGAGGGCTTTCGACGGCTCTCCGAATCGCCTGACGATCCTGATCTAAACCCATTTCCAGAAGGTTTATAAGTGGCGTTATCGAAGATTAGGAGGTGTGCGGATGAATGCCTATAGACTTGGCGATATCGCGCCCACCTTACCGGAGGACGGCGAATACTGGATAGCGCCGGGCGCTGTGGTCGTCGGCAATGTCATTTTGAAGAAAAATGCGAGTATCTGGTTCGGCGCAGTCCTCCGCGGCGACAATGAGCCGATCGAAGTCGGCGAGAATTCCAACGTCCAGGACAACAGCGTCCTGCACACCGACATGGGTCAACCGCTGGTCATCGGCGCCAACGTCACCATCGGCCACAAGGTCATGATGCATGGCTGCACGATCGGCGAGGGCAGCCTGATCGGAATCGGTTCGGTCATCCTCAATGGCGCGAAGATCGGGCGCCAATGCATCATCGGCGCCAACAGCCTGATCACCGAAGGCAAGGAGATTCCCGACCGCTCGCTGGTGATGGGCTCGCCCGGGAAGGTCGTCCGCACGCTCGAACCGGCCCAGGCCGAGGCGATCGCCGGGGGCGCGATGCACTATGTCGCCAACTGGAAACGCTTCAGGGCGGGCCTCGCCCCGCTGTAAGAAAGGCTGCGCCACCGATCGTGGCGCTCAGGGAGCGAGCCGTCGATGGCCTTCGAATTCATCCAACTCGAACGGGACGGCGGGGTCGCTACCCTGACGCTCAACCGTCCCGAGGTCATGAACGCGGCGCACTCGCCGATGCACTTCGAGATGGCCAAGGCCATCGACGACTTCGCCGCCGATCCTTCGCAGTGGGTGATGATCGTCACCGGGGCCGGCGACCGGGCCTTCTCCGCCGGCAACGACCTCAAGTGGCAGGCGGGGGGAGGGGAGATGCGCAGCCCGCCTTCGGGCTTCGCCGGCCTCACCTCCCGCTTCGACCTCGCCAAGCCGCTGATCGCCGCGGTCAACGGCGTGGCGATGGGCGGGGGCTTCGAGATCGCCCTGGCGTGCGACGTGATCATCGCTTCCGACAAGGCCGTGTTCGCCTTGCCGGAACCGCGCGTGGGCCTGGCGGCCCTCGCCGGCGGCCTTCACCGCCTGCCTCGCGCGATCGGCCTCAAGCGCGCCATGGGCATGATCCTCACCGCCCGCCGCGTCACGGCGCGTGAAGGGCTCGAGCTTGGCTTCGTCAACGAGGTGACCACGCCCGAGGGCCTGATGCCCGCCGCGCGGCGCTGGGCGCAGATGATCGCCGAATGCAGTCCGATGTCGATCCAGGCGTCCAAGGCCGCGGTCCTGCGCGGCCTGGACGAGCCGACGCTCGAGGCGGCCATCAAGGGCCAGAACCGCTACCCGGAGGTCGCCGCTCTGTTCCGGTCCGAGGACTTCATCGAGGGGCCGCGCGCCTTTGCCGAGAAGCGCGCACCGCACTGGAAGGGGCGGTAGAGACCCTTCTTGTCCGTTGCCACCAAGCCCCCCGCAGCTCCGTCGCCCAAGGTGACCGCGCCCTCGCATAGCACCCGCCGCGCGGCCGGCGTCGTTGGCCTGGCGGTGATCGGTTCGCGCCTGTTCGGCCTCGTCCGCGAGGTGGTGTTCGCCGCCATGTTCGGCGCGGGCAAGCTGCTGGACGTCTATATCGCGGCCTTCCGCATCCCGAACCTGCTGCGCGACATGTTCGCCGAGGGCGCCCTGTCGCTCGCCTTCACCACCCTGTTCACCAGGACCTGGGAGAGCGAGGGCGAGAAGCCTGCCTGGGAGCTGGCCAACCTCATCCTCACGGCCATGATCTTCCTGATGGGCCTGGTGTGCGTGGCCGCCATCGCCGGGGCGCCGGCGGTCGTGGAGGTGACCAACTTCGGCTTCCACAACGTGCCGGGGAAGTTCGAGCTGGCCGTCCGCCTCACGCGCATCCTCTTCCCCTTCATCCTCTTCGTCTCCCTGGCCGCGGCCGTGATGGGGATGCTCAACGCCCGGTTCGTGTTCGGCGTCCCGGCCTCGGCCTCGACGGTGTTCAACATCGTCTCGGTGGTGGCGGGCGTCGGCCTCGCCTTCGCCTTCGATCCCGGCGCGCGCGCCCATTGGCGTCATCCGGTGTTCGACCAGCGCGCCCTCTATGGCGTGAGCGTCGGCGTCCTGCTCGGCGGCCTCTGCCAGCTCGGCATGCAGCTCCCGAGCCTGTTCGCCCAAGGCTTCCGTTTCCGCTGGCGCCTGAACCTGAGGGACCCGCGACTGGCCGAGCTCTGGCGGCTGATGTGGCCCAGCCTGATCGCCGCAGCCACGGTGCAGGTGAACGTGCTGGTCAACGGGATGTTCGCCTCGGAGATCAATGGCGGCCAGTCCTGGCTCTACTGCGCCTTTCGCCTGATGCAGCTGCCGATCGGCGTGTTCGGAGTCTCGCTGGGGACCGCGACCCTGCCGGCGGTGACCCGCGCGGCGGCGCGGGGGGACATGGCCGCCTTCGGGCACACCGCCAGGGATTCCCTGCGCCTCGCCGCCTTTCTCACCTTGCCGGCGGCCGCCGGCCTGGCCGCGCTGGCCGAGCCGATCATCGCGGTGATCTACCAGCACGGCCGGTTCAGCGCCCATGACACGCACCAGACCGCCATGGCCTTGGAGGCCTACGCCGTGGGCCTTTCTGGCTATGCGGCGATCATCGTCCTGCGGCCGTGCTTCTACGCCCTGAACCTGCCCAAGATCCCACTCCGGGTCAGCCTGATCGGCATCGCCATCAATCTGGTCCTGAACTTCGTCAACATGCAGGTGCTGGGCCTCGGCCACGTAGGCCTTGCGCTCACGACCTCCGCCGTCGCGGTCATCAACATGGGCCAGCTGTTCTTCGCCCTGCGCAAGCGCGTGGACCTTGGCGCCGGCGCCCCCTGGATCGGCTTTCTCGCGCGCTGCCTCCTGGCGGCCGGCGTCTGCGCAGGCCTTGCCATCGGCGCGAGGATGGGCGCCGCCCATCTCGGTCTGCCCCGCATCATCGGCCTCGCGGCCGGGGTCGGTCTCGGCGTGGGCGGCTATTTCGGCGCGGCGCGGCTCCTGGGCCTGAGCGAGAGCCACGAGGCCTGGCTCATGATCCGCCGCCGCATCCCCTTCCTGCCCAAGCCGGCCTGACCGGCTTGGGTCCTCAAATCGAGGACCTCAGGCCTGCGTGAGTTGCTTCGACCACCAGGCGGAGCTGTCCGCCAGGTCGAAACCGCAGGCGCGATAGGCCGCGATCGCCGAGGCGTTGAAGTGGGCTGTGCCGACCTGGCCCCACTGGGCGCCCCTCGCACGCAAGCGCCTCAAGCCCTCATGGATCGCCGCGCGCGCCAGCCGCCGCCCCCGCCAGTCGAGGCTGGTCCCCACCGGCTCGAACACGCCCACGCCGCTCGTCGCGTCCCACCAGCAGATGCAATTCGCGGCGAACGAGCCGTCAGGCGCAATCACCACGATATCGAGGGTGGGATCATAGGCCGGCGAGGCTGTCAGGCGGGCGTAGATCTCCCCGGTGAGGGTCGAGCGCGCCTCGGGCAGGCCGATATGGCCTAGATGGTTCCACGCGTCGCGATGCGCCCTCGCCCGCGCATCTGGATCAAGGCCGACGCAGTCGCCGACACGAAATCCGTCCGGGGGACCTTCGGGTTCGAACGAAGCGGAGAGGTCACGCAGGAACAGCACGCCCTCGGCGCCGGCTGGTTCGAACCCCTCCGCCTCGAGCGCGGCGATCCGGTCGGCGTCCTTCAGCTGTGCGCGGACGCGGAGCTCAGGGTGTCCCCTGGCGCGGGCGATCCTTTCTGCGGCTTGCAGCGCCTCGACGATCAGCCCATCGCGTCGCGGCTCCGCCTCGATCCAGGTGTCCAGCCCGTCAAAGGCGACCACGGCCAGGATCTCTCCGCCGGCGATCCACATCAGGTTGTCCTGAGGCGCGTCGTACCGGCCCTTCATGTCCCACGCGAAATTGCCCGGATGCCAGCCCGAGCCGAACGGGAAGCGCGCGGCGGTGAGCCGGCTGGCGAAGGCCAGCAGAGGCTGCAGGTCCCCCCGATCGCGGTAGGGGCGAACCTGCAGCCCGTCCGGATCACCTGTCCCCATCTCTCGACCCTAAACGCTCCCCAGTTCATCACGCCATTCTCGTGCTCAATAGCGACAACGAATTGCTCCCTATCGGAGGCCATAGCGACTGGGCGACCTGAGGAGGGCCGGTCGGCTCGCGGGATGTTGCCGATGTCCGGCGAAAAAGGGATCATTCCCGCCGACCGGGAGCACGCGCATGGAAAAGCCTGACGGCGCTCGAAGGCCGATCGTCGTTCCGCCCCAGCAGGGCCGCGCCTATGCGATGGGCCCGATGCGCGCGCTCTTCAAGGCTGACGGTGACGAGACGGCTGCTCAGTACTCGGTGGCGGAGTGGTGGCTCGAACCGTGCACCCGAGGACCTGGCGTCCACGAGCACCCGGAGGATCACGTGTTCTACGTCATCACCGGGACCCTGAGCGTGCGCGTCCATGATGAGTGGTCGCATGTCTCCAAGGGCGGCTACGTCGTGATACCCGGAGGAACGCCGCACGATTTCCAGAACCGTGGATCGGATCCGGCGGGCTTCATCGCCTTCACTTCGCCGGGCGGATTCGAAGAGGACATGCCGGACATCGCTTCGGCCCTGGGAGCCGAAGACCTTCGGCTGTAGCGACCTCGATCCAAGGCGGGTTCGCTGTCGCCCGTTCGACCACGACCGCGTAGAAACGCCGGATGCTCAAGCTGAACGACGACGAGAAGAGGGCGCTGAGGGCGCGCTGCACGCGGTGGTTGTCGTTCGACAGGCCGAAGTCCGCGGCCGACTGGGTGGCGGACATGGCCGCCTCGCCGCATCTCGGCCTGGGCCTGGACGCCTACAGCAGCGGACCGGCGATCGAACGGCTCGAACGGACCGTGGCCGAGTTCCTGGGCAAGGAGGCGGCGCTTTGGTTCCCCAAGGGCATCGTGGCGCAGCAGGCGGCGCTCCTGGCCCACGCCGCCGACCGGCCCTCGAAGGTCGTCGCCCTGCATCCGAAGTCGCACCTCGCCCTCGACGAAGCGGGCGCGCTCGACCGCCTTGCCGGCCTCACCATGGCGCGGGTGGGCTCCGACCATCGGCACTTCGGCGTGGACGATCTCGCCAGGCTTGCCGAACCTGTGGCGGCGGTGACCGTTGAGCTCCCGCTGCGCCGCGCCGGCTTCCAGGCCCTGGCCTGGGACGACCTCGCGGCCATCTCCGCCTGGGCGCGCCAGGGGCGCATTCCCTTTCATCTGGATGGCGCCCGTCTGTGGGAGGTCCAGCCGTGGTACGGCCGGCCGCTGGCCGAGATCGCCGCCCTGGCCGACAGCGTCTACGTCTCCCTCTACAAGGGATTGGGCGGGATCGCCGGCTGCGTCCTGGCCGGCTCCGCCTCGCTCATCGCCGCGGCGAAGCCCTGGCGGCTACGCTACGGCGGCGACCTGCCGCTTGCCTTTCCGCTGATCCTCACCGCCCTCGACGGTCTCGAGCGCACCCTGCCGCGCATGGAGGGCTACCACCGCCATGCGGTCGCCCTGGCGCAGGCGATCCACGAGGCGCCTGGCCTGACGGTCTTCCCCACCCCGCCGCACTGCAATTCCTTCCAGGTCCACTTCCCGGCCTCGGCCGCGGCAATGGAGCAGGCGGCGCTCACTGTCGCCCAGGCCACAGGAACCTGGCTGTTCGGCCGCTTCGAACAGGGCCTGCTGCCGAAGACCTGTTTTGGCGAGGTGGCCGTGGGCGAGGCGAGCCTTGGCTGGAGTCCCGCCGAGGCGGCCGAGGCGCTGGCCGCCCTGAACCAGCGCGCGGGCGAGCTTGCGGTGGGTCTCCCCTAAGCCCTCACAGCTCCACCGGCCGCCCATGCGGCGTGCGGCGGTAGGCGTCGGCCCAGGCCTGCCTGCGCTCGCCGAGCGCGTCGACGCTGACGAGCCCGCGCTCGGAGGCCAGCTGCTCGAGGGCCGCGACCCAGCAGTCATAATAGTCGGCGCCCGGCGCGCTCGCGAGTTCGCCGGCGAAGGTTTGCGACCACTCCGGCCAGGTGAAGGCGCCTTGGGCGTGGAGCTGCACGGCCAGGGCGAACGCCTGGGCCTGCCAGGGTTCGGCGAAGGGCGGGCCGTCGGCGGTGAAGCTCACGCCCATCGGAGCCGGAGCGTCAGGCGGGCTCAAGATAGGGCTCCCAGAGGTCCAGGGCGACGCTGAGTCGGGGATCGGATTCCTCGCCCCACAGCTCCGCGCCGGCGAAGCGCACGCCGTAGAGATATTGAGGGTCCTCGCCGGCGAGCCTGGCGTTGCTGTCGGGAAACACGTGCGCCCCGTGGCAGCGCTCGATCACCCCGACGTGGCCGCGGACATAGCGGGGCAGGCGGGTGTGGCCGGCTGGATTGATGTTCCGGGCGCGGACCTGCGCTCCGATCGCGAACGCCGGGGCGGCCGTCCGCTCGCGCAGATAGGAACCGCGACTGGAGAGGCCAGTGATGATCTCCCCGGCCGATCGCGGCGTGACCTTCGCCGATCGGGTAGAGGCGCGGCCGCTCTCCATCTCCTCGAGGGTCGCGAAACCGCGCCGGACCAGGGCGTCGGAGAGCGAGCGGAACCAACGCTCGTAATAGGTCATCGGCAGGTAGTCCGGGCCGGGGATCAGCTCGCGCTGATGGCGGCCGTAGTCGAGATTGACCCGTGTGGGCGAGGCGATGGTCATCGCAAACACCCGTCCTTCCCACGGCGCGTGGAACACCGGCTCGTTATCTTCCGGCGCGAGCGGGCCGAGGTTGGCCATGCCCCCCATGTCGTGCACGCCGTTCATAGCAGCGCCGTACCGATCATGCCGTTGCGCGTCACGCGCGCGGCCAGCTCCGCCTCGTCCAGCCCCTCGGCTCCCGCCGGTCGCTGCGGGATCACCAGGTAGCGGACCTCGGCCGTCGAATCCCAGACACGGATCTCCACCCCCTCGTCGATCTCGACGCCGAATTCATGAAGGACGCCCTTGGGATCGATCACCGCGCGCGAGCGATAGGCGTTGGATTTGTACCAGACCGGCGGCAGGCCCAGCAGCGGCCAGGGGTAGCAGGAACAGAGGGTGCACACGACGAGGTTGTGGACTTGCGCCGTGTTCTCCACCGCCACCACGTGCTCGCCCTGGGAGCCCATGAAGCCGAGTTCCGCCACCGCTGAGGTCGCGTCCTTCACCAGCCGCTGGCGGAACGCCGCATCGGTCCACGCGCGCGCGACGACCTGCGCCCCGTTCCTGGGGCCGACGCCTTCGGCAAAGTGCTCGACGATGGCGTCGAGAGACGCTGGATCGACGAGGCCCTTCTCGACCAGGATCGATTCCAGCGCCTTCACCCGCAGGTGCATGTCCGATGGCGGATGCTGCCCTTCGGCGTGGTCGTGCGGATGATCGTGCGCCATGGCCCGAAGTCTAGCGCATCGGAGGGAAAGGTCGACCGCCAGCCGCAAGCACGCCTATACCGCCGGCGCCTCGTAGCGCCGGCGGTATTCCGCCGGGGTCACGCCCACCTGGCGCATGAAGGCGCGGCGGAAGGTGTCGATGTCGCGAAAGCCGGCTTCGCCCGCGGCCTTCTTCGGCGGGTCTCCTGATTCCAGGACATGCCGGGCGGTCTCGACGCGCGCCATCTCCACCCAGGTCGCCGGGGTCAAGCCGACCTCGGCCTGGAACAGGCGGACGAAGTGGCGGGCGCTCAGCCCGGCGCGTTCGGCCAGGACCTGGGTGTCCAGATCGGCCGTCAGGTTGGCGAGCGCCCAGCGCTGGACCTCCTGCAGGCTCGAGCGTCCGGCCGGGTGCACCTCGCCGCGACGGCTGAACTGGAGCTGGCCGCCTGGCCGCTTGAAGAACATCACCAGCTGCGCCGCGACGTTCTTGGCCACCTCGCGTCCCGCGTCCTCCTCGACCAGGGCCAGCGCCAGGTCCAGGCCGGCCGTGACTCCGGCGGACGTACGCACCGGGCCGTCGCTGACGTGAAGGGCGTCGATCTCGACGAGCACCTCGGGAAAGCGCTGCTTCAGGCGATCGGCGACGTCCCAGTGAGTCGTGATGCGCCGGGAGTTCAGCAGGCCCGCGGCGGCCAGCATCCAGGCGCCGCTGCACACCGAGCCGATCCGTCGCGTCCGTTTCGCCTGCTCGCGCAGCCAGTCCAGCAGGCGCTCGTCCGGCGCGTCGTCGATGATATGCGGCGCGCCGGCCACCAGCAGGGTATCGAAGACGCAGTCGTCGCGGCCGGCCAACAGGTCCGGCATGAGGCGCGTCCCGGCGGAGGTCACCACCGGTCCTGGTTCCGCGCCCACGACCCTGAGGTCGTAGACCTTCGAACCGGTCTGGGCGTTCGCCTCGGCGAACACGTCGAGCGGTCCTGCAACATCCAGCATTTGCACGCCGGGAACCGCCAAGACGCCGACGCTCCGGGTCGTCAATGCAATTGCACGTCGTGATTGCACGTCAAATGTCCACTTTTGCCGTGAGACCGCAATAGCAGACATGCACGCGACTTTCTAGCCTCTGCATCGACGCTACGAAGGGAGACACCCATGACGATCACCGCCGAACGTATCGCCCCACCGGACAGCAAGCTGGCGCGCGAGATCACCCAGCTGGTCCGTGACACCGAGTCCGACCTGCTCTTCAATCACTCGAGCCGGGTCTATCATTGGGCCGCTCTGACCGGCGAACGGCGCGGCCTGACCTTCGATCGCGAGCTGCTCTACGCAGGCGCAATGTTCCACGACATGGGACTGACGCCTCGGTACAGCAGCGCTACCGAGCGGTTCGAGGTCGACGGCGCGAACACGGCGCGCGACTTCCTGCAGAGCCGCAGCGTCCCGGCGCTCGATGTGGAGCGGGTCTGGACGGCGATCGCCTTGCACACCACGCCGGGCGTCCCGGAGCACATGCATCCGGTCGTCGCCCTGCTGACCACCGGCGTGGAGATGGATGTGCTGGGAATCGCCTACGATCAGTTCCGCGACGAGGATCGCGAAGCTGTGGTCAAGGCCTACCCGCGCACGCCGCACTTCAAGGAAGACATCATCCAGGCGTTCTACGACGGCATCCACCAGAAGCCGCACACGACCTTCGGGAACGTGAAGGCGGACGTGCTCGCCGACAAGGACCCGCATTTCCATCGCGGGAACTTCTGCAGCATCATCCGCGGCTCCAGCTGGATCGGCTAAGTCGCGCGACGCCTTGGTGGCGCCAGGCGGTCCGCCTAAGCTCGCGGCTTGGCCCGG
>DATBEN010000125.1:0-34346 GCA_036276055.1 Caulobacteraceae bacterium | reverse complement strand
CGCGCCCTTCACCTGGTTCCGCGTCGGAGGCCCAGCCGACGTCCTGTTCCTGCCTGCCGACGAGGAGGACCTTGCCGACCTTCTCTCAGCGCTGCCGTCCGAGGTCCCCGTCACCGTCCTCGGCTCCGGCTCGAACGTCATCGTCCGCGACGGCGGAATCGAAGGCGTTGTGGTGCGTCTCGCCGGTCGTGGTTTCGGCGAGGTCGCCCTGGACGAGCCAGCCGCTCAGCTGATCGTCGGCGCCGCGGCCCTGGATGCGGCCGTGGCCCGGGCTGCTGCCAAGGGAGGGCTGGCCGGGCTGGAGTTCTTCGCTGGCATACCTGGCTCCATCGGCGGAGCCCTGACCATGAATGCCGGCTGCTACGGCGCCGAGACGGCCGACGTGCTGGTGGTCGCCTGGGGCGTGGATCGTTCCGGCCGTCGCCAGGTCGTGATGCCGGCTGATCTCAGGCTATCCTATCGCCACAGCGCCGTGCCGGAGGGCCTCATCTGGACCGGTGCGATCCTGCAGGGGCGCGGCGCCGATCCCGGCGCGGTGGAGGAGGCGATCGCCGCCATCACTCGCAGGCGCGAGGCCACCCAACCGATCCGCGAGAAGACAGGCGGCTCCACTTTCAAGAACCCCCCGGGGCGTTCGGCGTGGGGCCTGGTGGACGAGGCCGGCTGGCGCGGCCGTGGGGTTGGCGGCGCCATCGTCTCTCCTGTGCACGCCAACTTCCTGATCAACACCGGCGAGGCCACCGCCAGCGATCTCGAGATGCTCGGCGAGCAGGTCCGCGCCGACGTGCTGGCGAGGGCGGGCGTGGAGCTGGAGTGGGAGATCCGTCGCATCGGGAGGGCCTGACGGCTCCGTTGCGCGGCCATCGCTTCGGGTGCGGCATTTCGTCCAGAGCGCGTCCGCCAGCGTAAGCTGCAATGGTTGTTGACATTTTCTCACTGTGACGGTTCGTTAGCCGACACAGGGAGGCCTGTCATGTCACGGTACGACGACGACTGGAATCGCGATTCCCATCGGGCCGGCCGCCAGTGGTCCACGTTCGAGCGGGCCCATCGGCGTGAGATCGGGCAGAAAAGTCATCGCGGCGGCTACCTGCTCACGCTCGCCCTGCTGGTGATGCTCAGCACCCTTGGCGTCGCGACGATCAACCTTCTCGGCTACCAGCTAATGTAGGAACTCGCGCCGCGGCGCCCTTAACACGGACCCGCGAGTCAGCGATGTTCGGAGGCTCCCACAGCCCCACTGGCCGGAGCCTCGATGACCTCTCCACTTCACGGCCGACACGTCGCCGTCCTCATGGGCGGATTGTCGGCCGAGCGCGAGGTCAGCCTCACATCGGGCCGCGCCTGCGCCGACGCCCTCGAACGCCTCGGCGTGCGGGTCAGTCGTATCGATGCCGGACGCGATCTGCCGTTTCGCCTCGAGGCGCTGAAACCCGACGTCTGTTTCAACGCCCTGCACGGCGCCTGGGGCGAAGACGGGTGCGTCCAGGGCGTGCTGGAGACCCTCGGTCTTCCGTACACCCACTCGGGGGTGCTGGCCTCCGCGCTGGCGATGGACAAGACGAGGGCCAAGGCGGTCCTGTCCGCGGCCGGCGTCACTGTGCCGGGAGGAGGTCTGTTCGACCGTCGCACGGCCGGCAGCGAGCACGTCCTTGCGCCGCCCTATGTCGTCAAGCCGAACGCCCAGGGCTCGTCGGTGGGCGTCTTCCGCGTGTTCGAGGGCGCCAACGGCCCGCCCCGGGAGTTGCTGGCCGACGACTGGGCCTATGGCGAGGAGGTCGTGGTCGAGCCCTACATCCCTGGGCTCGAACTGGCCGTGGCGGTGCTGGACGACCGGCCGCTGGGCGTGACCCAGATCGAGGCTAGGACCGGCTTCTACGACTATGAAGCCAAATACGCCGAGGGCGGATCGGTCCACATCCTGCCGGCGGACATACCCCCCGCCGCCGCCGAACGGGCCATGGCTCAGGCGCTGCTCGCGCACCGCGCGCTTGGTTGTCGCAGCCTGACCCGAAGCGACCTTCGTTATGACCCCGTTAACGACGTTATGGTCCTGTTGGAGGTCAATACCCAGCCTGGGATGACGCCCACGTCTCTCGCGCCCGAGCAGGCCGCTCACGCGGGGATGGGGTTCGACGAGCTTGTTCTTTGGATCACGGAGGACGCACATGCCCGCCGCGGCGCTCGAGACAGGGCGGAGTAGGGCCGGCGCCCGCTCCGCCCCGCCCCGGGGGCGCGCGCGCAGCCGGGGCGTCGCTTCGCATGTCCCACAACCCTCCAAGCTGCGGGCGGCCCAGGCCGTCGGCCTGCGCGCGCCGGTGGCCGGAGCGGCCGCCGGTCTCGTGGCGCTGATGGTCCTGGCGGCCGGTCTCGCCACGGGCGGGCGCGGGGAACAGGTCGTGGCGCTCGGGCGCGCCGGCAGCGCCGCCTTGGCCAGCGGTCTGGCCGCCGCGCCGCCCGTTCTTGCCGGCGGCGTCGAGAGCCTCGGCCTGAAGGTCGGGCAGGTTCACCTGCAGGGCGCTTCCTCCGCCGCCCAGGGCGAGATCCTGGCGGCGGCCGGCGTGCGCCCGGGCCAGTCCCTCACCGCCCTCGAACTCGCGGCGGTCCGCGCGCGGGTGGAGCGCGTGGGCTGGGTGGCTCGAGCTCGCGTCATGCGCCTTTGGCCCGACACCGTGGTCATCGCCGTCGACCAGAGGCCGCTGGTGGCGCTTTGGGAGCATGACGACAAGGTGACCGTGATCGCCTCCAACGGCGCCGTGGTCGGCAATGTCGATCCGGCTCACTTCACGGCCCTGCCGCTGGTGGTTGGCGACGGCGCCAATACCGCCGCAGCGGCCATCCTGCCATCGTTGAGCCGCAGGCCTCGCCTGTGGAACCGCCTCAAGGCCCTGGTGCGGGTCGACGAACGGCGGTGGAACCTGCAGCTGTTCGACGGCGGCGTGATCCTGTTGCCGGAGAGCGGCGAGGAGACCGCGCTGCAGCGGCTCGACCGGCTGGACAAGCGGATCGGCGTCCTCGGCCTCGACGTGGAGCGGATCGACCTTCGGGATCCGGAAATGGTGATCGTACGGCCGAGGGGCGCGAGCGCGCCGGCGGCCGCTTCAGGGGGAGCCTAATGGCGGACATGGTGCTCGAGCGCCGCGGGGCGGCGTTCCGAACGGCGGCTCGGACTACGCGGCGGGATGCGCGGGAAGGTCTGAAGCTTCCGCTCGGACGACCGCCACTGGTGGCCGCGGTGGACCTCGGGGCCAGCAAGGTCGCCTGCTTCATCATGCGGCCCGACGGACTGCGCAAGAGCGAGCGGATCCTCACCGCCGCCGGTGTCGGCTATGTCGCTTCCCGCGGCGTCCGCGGCGGCAACATCGTCGACATGGACGAGGCCGCCCAGGCAATCGGACAGGCGGTGGAGAAGGCCGAGGCGATGGCCGGCGTCGACGTCCACGGAATCACAGTCACCACCTCGCTGGGCCAGCCGATGAGCCATCGCGCAGGCGCGCGGATCCCGATCGCGGGCAAGCCGGTGAGCGAGTCCGACACCGCCCGCGCGGTGACGCAGGCCCTGGCCAGCCTGCGACTGACCCGACGCCAGCCGGTGCACCTGCGTCCGATCGCCTGGACCCTGGACGGCCGCCACGTGCAGGACCCCACCGCCATGTCCGGCCGCACTCTGGGCCTCGACCTGCTCGTCGTGAGCGTCAGCGAGTCGCTGTGGCAGACCCTGGGTCTCTGCGTGGAGCGGGCCCACCTGCAGCTCGAAGGCGTCGTGGCCTCGCCCTACGCCTCGGCTCTCGCGGCCTTGGAGGAAGACGAGATGGAGCTGGGCTCCATCTGCATCGACATGGGCGGCGGCTCGACCTCAGTCGCGGTCTTCTCCGGCGGGGCGCTGGTGCACGTGGACAGCCTTCCCGTCGGCGGCGCGCACGTTACCCAGGACATCGCCCGGGGCCTTTCCACCTCCATCGCCGGCGCCGAGAGGATCAAGACGGTCTACGGTTCGGCCATCGCCTCGGCCAACGAGGACCGCGAGATGATCGAGGCGCCGCCGCGCGGTGACGATCCGGGCGCCGGCCCGGTGACCGCGCCGCGGTCCCTCCTCAAGGGGATCATCGCCCCGCGGGTCGAAGAGACCCTGGAGCTCCTGCGCGATCGTCTGCGCGCCTCGGGCGCCCTGGTTGATCCGGGAGCTGGACTGGTCCTGATTGGCGGCGCCAGCCTTCTGGCGGGTGTCCGCGAGGTCGCGGTCCGGGTGTTCGACCGTCCTGCGCGCCTTGGCCGGCCGCGCCGGCTGCCACACCTGGCCGACGCCGCGGCGGGGCCGACCTTCTGCGCCGCAGCCGGTGTGCTCCAGCGAGCCGCCTTCGGTCCGCGCGAAGTGTTGCCGCGACGCCTGGCGAGCGGCCGCATTCCGCCCACGCTCGATCCGAATGCTGGCGTAGTGGCCAAAGCGGCGGCCTGGCTCCGCGAGAATCTTTAATGGCAAAGACGCTGTCGTTCCCAAGCTTGGGCCGGCCGCGCTTGATCCACCGTTTTTCTTCGTCGTTCTAAGACGATCCCCTCGACGAAAGGCCGACTCACCGTATGCGGTTAACGTCGGATTAAGGGGAGCGGGCGCTCAATTGGCGTCAATCCCATTTGGAGCGGCCCGTCGGCGGGCGGGCGCCACGGTCTAGTGCACGGCGGAGGCCACGGAGTTCCCATGACGTTCAAGGTTTTTGCGCCCCAGACCAAGGAATTGAAGCCTCGCATCGTCGTCTTCGGCGTCGGCGGCGCTGGCGGCAACGCGGTCAACAACATGATCGAGGCGGGACTGCAGGGCGTCGAATTCGTCGTCGCCAATACAGACTCGCAGCAACTGGCGTTCTCGAAGACTGACAGACGCATTCAGCTGGGGATCAATGTGACCCAGGGCCTGGGCGCAGGCGCCCATCCCGAGGTCGGCATGTCCGCAGCCGAGGAATCCGCGCCGGAGATCGGCGAGCATCTCGACGGCGCGCACATGATCTTCATCACTGCCGGCATGGGCGGCGGCACCGGCACCGGCGCAGGTCCGATCATCGCCAAGTGCGCGCGGGAGCGGGGAATCCTCACGGTTGGCGTGGTGACCAAGCCCTTCCACTTCGAGGGCCGCCATCGGATGCGTCTCGCCGACGCGGGCATCTCCGAGCTGCAGCGCTATGTCGACACGCTGATCGTCATCCCCAACCAGAACCTGTTCCGGGTCGCCAACGAGCGCACGACCTTCAGCGAGGCCTTCGCCATGGCCGACCAGGTCCTGCATTCGGGCGTCCGCTCGATCACCGACCTGATGGTCCTCCCGGGCCTGATCAATCTGGATTTCGCTGACGTCCGTACGGTGATGACCGAGATGGGCAAGGCGATGATGGGAACCGGCGAGGCGTCGGGCGAAGGTCGCGCCCTGATGGCGGCTGAGAACGCCATCCAGAACCCGCTGCTCGACGAGGTCACGCTGAAGGGCGCCAAGGCCGTTCTGGTGAACATCACCGGCGGCCTCGACATGACCCTCCTCGAGGTGGACGAAGCGGCGAACGCCATCACCGGCCAGGTCGATTCCGAGGCCAACGTCATCTTTGGCGCCGCGTTCGATCCGGCCCTGGAGGGCATGGTCCGCGTGTCCGTGGTCGCCACAGGAATGGATGGCGCCTCGATCGCGGCGATCGAACCGTACGAGCAGCCCCGCAGGAAGTCCGCGCGCCGCGATCTGGAAACGCCGGCGGAGGCCGAGCCCGAACCGGCCCTCGAACTGGTGGTGACGGCGCCCCCGGAGTCCGAGCTCGAGCCGGCCTACGCTTCGGCGCAAGCCGCGCCGCAACCGGCGGCGGCCCAGCCGGACCTCCTGTTCGACGCGCCGACGACCCGGCGCCCGGCGCCCGGCGCTACGTCCAGGCCAGTCGCTGAACCGGCCATGGTCGACGAGGATGACGAGCCCCTGTTCACTCCAGGCTATCATCCCGAGGAGCGCCGCCAGCGCGGCGGATTCCTGACCATGTTCGGCGGCCGTCCACGGAAGGACTCCGGCCGGCGGGCCGCCCCGGCCCGTTCGGCCGGCGGAGCACAGCCCCTGGAACTTCCTGAAGAGGTGGAGAGCGAGGCGGCGGCCGAGCTCGAAATTCCATCCTTCCTGCGTCGCCTCGCCAACTAGGCTCGACGCCGCCTTGGTGGCGGGACTGGCCGGAAACACGAGTTGTGTTGCCGGCTCCCGCGTGGCCCGTTAATCGATAGTTAAGCGTCGCTGACCTCGCGGCCAGCGTCCCGCTTGCGTGCCGCTTGGGCCTAGGTTTTCCGGAACCCTTTCATGACTCCAGAGCTGCAGCACACGCTTGCCACGGCCGTGCAATTCCAGGGCGTGGGCATCCACACGGGTCTGCAAATATGCGGCCGGATCGAGCCGGCCCGACCGGATACCGGAATCTGCTTCATACGGACGGATGTGGCCGACTGTGACCCGGAGGTCCCGGCGCGCGCCGAGCGCGTGACCGAGACGCGCCTGGGGACCGTCATCTCCAATGCCGACGGAGTGAGTGTTTCCACGGTCGAACATCTGATGGCGTCGCTTTCCGGCCTCGCCATCGACAATGCGGTGGTGTTCATCGATGGGCCCGAGGTCCCGATCATGGACGGCTCATGCGCGCCCTTCGTGGACCTGCTCGACAGAGCGGGGCGCCGGCTGCAGGCCCGGCCGCGTCGCTACGTCGAGATTCTCGAGCCGGTGGTGGTAGAGGACGGCGACAAGCGCGTCGCTCTCGTCCCCGCGGATGGGTTCGAAGTGGCGTTCGAGATCCTGTTCGAGGAACCGGCGATCGGCCGTCAGAGTCTCGATCTGGCGGTCGACGAGGCGACGTTCCGCGATGAGCTGGCCGAGGCTCGGACCTTTGGCTTCCTGCGTGAGGTCGAGGCCCTCCGCGCGGCAGGGCTGGCCCGTGGCGGATCGATGGACAATGTCGTCGTGATCGACGGCGGCGCCGTCCTCAACGCCGGCGGCCTTCGCCGATGCGACGAGTTCGTGCGCCACAAGATGCTCGACGCGATCGGCGACATGGCCCTGCTCGGAGGGCCGATTCTCGGCCGTTATGAGGGGCGGTACGCCGGGCACGCCATGAACAACGCCCTTGCCCGCGCGCTCCTCGCCCGTCCGAACGCCTGGCGCGAGGCCCCTGGGGCGCGGCGACTCGCCGCGGTGGGCTAGGACGATCCAGTCCGGCCAGTCGCTTCCACGCGACGGGACGAAAGGCGCGGGCGGTCGGCGTTGGCGGCCGTCGGCGGGTGATGTAGAACGCATGCCGGTCCGTTAGCGGGTGGCTGGGCTCAAGAGGTTCTCGAAGATCGTGTCCGTGAAACCCGGCCTCCGGGGCGCCCTTGCTCTGGCCCTCATCGCGCCCCTCGCCATCTCGGGCTGCAGCATGTTCCACAAGAAGAAGCCGACCCTCGCCTATGAGGAACGGCCGGTGGAGCTGCTCTATGACACTGGTGCGAACGAACTCGATCACCATCAGTGGAACGACGCGGTCAACTATTTCCGCGAAGTTGAACGGCAGCACCCCTATTCGGAGTGGGCGCGGCGCGCGATCCTGATGACCGCCTATGCATATTATGAGGCGAACAATTATTCGGAAGCGATCGCCGAGTCGAACCGCTTCATCGCGCTTTATCCAGGCAATGCTGCGACGGGATATGCCTACTACCTGAAGGCTGTTTGCTACTTCGAGCAGATTGTGGACGTGAGTCGGGACCAGGCCTCGACCGAGCAGGCGCGCGTGGCCCTCTCGGAGATCATGAAGCGCTACCCCGGCACCCAGTACGCGGTGGACGCGAAGCTCAAGTACGAGCTGGTCCAGGACCAGCTGGCCGGCAAGGATATGACGATCGGCCGCTATTACCTGCGCAACGGCGACGCCATCGCGGCCATCGGCCGGTTCCGCAGCGTCGTCGATCACTATCAGACCACGACTCACGCGCCGGAGGCGCTCTACCGCCTGGTCGAGGCTTATCTGACCCTGGGACTGGACAAGGAGGCCAAGGATAACGGCGCGGTCCTCGGCTACAACTATCCCGGCGACTATTGGTACAGCCAAGCCTACAAGCTGCTGACCTCGCGCGGCATGCGGCCCTCTCTGGAGCCGGCGCCGATAGTCCTGCCGCGCCTTCCCTTCATGCCCAAGGCGGCGCCGCGGGACATCGCGCCGCCGCCCGTCGAAGTGGCGGACGAACGCGCGGCCGCCCCGCCGGAGGCGGTCGGAACCTCGGTCGCCCAGCCGGCCGCTCCGCCCAAGACGAAGCCCAAGAAGGACTTCCTCCACGGCGTTCTCGGGCTCTAGTCGTAGGCGTTTGAACGGCCCCTGAGTCTCGGCCATTGTGCCGGCCATGCTGATTGGCTTGGCCATCCGCGACGTTGTGCTGATCGAGCGCCTGGACCTGGCGCCGGGGCCCGGACTCACCGCTCTCACGGGTGAGACGGGCGCTGGCAAGTCGATCATCCTCGATGCCCTGGGCCTCGCCACCGGCGCGCGGGCCGACGCCTCCCTCGTGCGCCGCGGCGCGGCCCAGGCGAGCGTCACGGCCATCTTCGCCCCCCCGCCTGACGCGGCCGTGTGGGCCTATCTCGACGAGAAGGGGCTGGCGTACGCGCGCGACGAGGACCTCGTCCTGCGCCGTACCCTCGCCTCGGACGGCCGTTCCCGCGCCTTCGTCAACGATCAGCCGGTGGGCGTCGGCGTCCTGCGCGACCTGGGGCCGCTACTGGTGGAGGTGCACGGCCAGCACGAGACCGTGGGCCTGCTCGACCCGCGCACCCACCAGGGCCTGCTAGATCGCGTCGGCGGGTGCGAGGCTCTCGGCCGCGCTTGCCTCGAGACCTGGAGCGCCTGGCGGATCGCGGCAGGGACCGCGAGCAGTCTCGTCGAGGCCCGCGACCGATCGGCGGCGGAGGCGGAGGAACTCGCCGCCCGTCTGGCTGAGCTCGACCGGCTTGCGCCCAAGGCTGGCGAGGCGGCGACCCTGGCCGAGGAGCGCGCCCTGCTGGGCGCTGCGGAAAAGACCCTGGCCGACATCTCCCAGGCGCGCGACCTGCTGGACGGGGAGGGGCTCGCGGGCCGTCTCGGCCAGGCGTTGCGCGCCCTGGAGCGGGCCAGGTCGCGCCTGGAAGGGCTTGGCGCGGGACCCGCGGGCGCCGCCGCTGGCCGAATCGCAACGGCCTGCGAGGCCCTGGACCGCACGCTGATCGAGGCCGGCGAGGCCTCCGCGGCCGTCGACGCCGCTGCCGAGACCTTCGACCTGGATCCGCAACGGCTAGAGCAGGCGGAGGAGCGCCTGTTCGCCTTGCGCGGCATGGCCCGCAAGCTCGGCGTCGAGCCCGACGACCTTCCCGCCGTGCGGGTCGAGACCGCCGGCCGGTTGTTGGGCCTCGAGAGCGCCGACGAGGCTGTGGCGGCCGCCCAGGCGCGCGAACGCGAGGCGCGGGAGGCCTATCTGGCGACGGCCGCTTCCCTGACCGCGGCCCGGCGCGCCGCCGGGGATCGCCTGGCTGCTGCGGTGGTGGCCGAGCTCGCACCCCTGAAGCTGGACAAGGCCCGGTTCCGCGTCGCCGTCGACCCGCTGCCGCAGGAGCGTGTCGGCCCGTCGGGCGCGGACCGCGTGGAGTTCCAGATCTCCACCTTGCAGGGCGCGCCCTTCCAGGGCCTTGGGGCGATCGCCTCGGGCGGCGAGCTGTCGCGCTTCGCACTGGCGATCAAGGCCTCGCTCGCCCAGCGCGGCGGAGGTCCCCAGCCGTTGATGATCTTCGATGAGGTGGACCAGGGCGTCGGCGGCGCCGTGGCCGACGCCATCGGCCTGCGGCTCAAGCGTCTGTCGGCCGGCGCCCAGGTCCTTGTGGTCACCCACAGTCCCCAGGTCGCCGCCAGGGCCGAGGCCCAGTGGCGCGTCCGCAAGCACGGATCGGCCGAGCGGGTCCACGCGGTTGTGGACGTGCTCGGCCCTGCGGCGCGTGAGGAGGAGATCGCGCGGATGCTGGCCGGAGCCGAGGTCACCGACGCCGCCCGCGCGGCCGCCAGGGCCCTGATGCATGCGTGAACCCAAGACGGCGCCCGAGGCCCTGACAGAGGCCGAAGCCCTCGAAGAGCTCACCCGCCTGGCCGACGAGATCGCCGCCCACGACGCGCGCTACTACCAGCAGGAAGCGCCGACGATTTCGGATGCGGACTACGACGCGCTCAAGCAGCGGAACGCCGCGATCGAAGCCCGCTTCCCGGCCCTGGTTCGCGAAAACTCACCGTCCCTGCGGGTGGGGACCGAACGATCGGAATCCTTCGCGCCGGTCACCCACGGCGTGCCCATGCTCTCGCTGGACAACGCCTTTTCGGACGAGGACGCCCTGGAGTTCGACGCGCGCGTGCGCCGTTTCCTGCGCCTGGGCGAGGAAGCGGTCGCCTACACCGCAGAGCCGAAGATCGACGGTCTCTCTGCCTCCCTCCTGTACCGCGATGGGGTGTTCGTCCGCGGCGCGACGCGCGGTGATGGGCGGGTCGGGGAGGACGTCACGGCCAACCTGCGCACGCTGGGCGAGATTCCGGCCAGGCTGGCGGGGAGCGGCTGGCCCCAGTCGATCGAAATCCGCGGCGAGATCTATTTCGGTCACGCCGAATTCGCCGCCCTCAATGAAGCCGCCGAGGCCGCCGGCCAGCGCACCTACGTCAACCCGCGCAACGCCGCCTCCGGCTCCCTGCGCCAGATCGACCCGCGCATCACCGCGCAGCGACCCTTGCGCTTCTTCGCCTACGCCTGGGGCGAGATCAGCGCTCCGTTCGCCCAGACCCAGTGGCAGGCGCTCGAACTGCTGCGGTCCTGGGGCTTCAGCGTCACGCCCCAGGCGACGCGCGTGGAGGGCCCGGAGGGGCTGCTGGCGGCCTATCGCGAGATGGAGGTCGTGCGGCCACACCTCGGCTTCGATATCGATGGGGTCGTCTATAAGGTCGACCGGCTGGACTGGCAGCAGCGCCTGGGCTTCGTCTCGCGCTCCCCGCGCTGGGCCGTGGCGCGCAAGTTCCCGGCCCAGCAGGCCCGGACGATCCTCGAGGGGATCGAGATCCAGATCGGCCGCACCGGGGCGGTGACGCCTGTCGCCTGCCTTTCGCCAGTGACTGTGGGCGGCGTGGTGGTCGAGCGCGCCACCCTGCACAATGCCGACGAGATCGCCCGCAAGGACGTGCGGGTGGGCGACACGGTGATCGTGCAGCGGGCCGGCGATGTGATCCCGCAGATCGTCGAGGTGGTCCTCGATCAGCGCCCCGCGGACGCCCAGACCTTCCAGTTTCCCGACCGCTGCCCGTGCGAGTTGAAGACGCCTCTCGCGCGCGAGACAACCGCCTCGGGGGCCGAGACCGTCGTGCGCCGCTGCACGGGCGAATTCGCCTGTCCGTTCCAGCGCTTCGAACACCTTCGCCACTTTGTCTCTCGCCGCGCCTTCGACATCGAGGGCCTGGGCGAGAAGCAGCTGCGCGCCTTCTTCGACGAGGGTCTGGTGCGCGAGCCGGCGGACATCTTCCGCCTGGCCCGCAACGACGCGGCCCTTGATGCCCTGCTTGAGCGGGACCGCTACGGCGAGATCTCCGTGCGCAACCTCAAGGCGGCGATCGAGGCGCGACGGACCATCGCCTTGGACCGGTTCATCTACGGCCTGGGCATACGCCATGTGGGCGAGACCACCTCCCTGGTGCTCGCGCGCGGCTATGGTGACGCCGAGACCTTCCTGGCTGCCATGCACGCGGTGGCCGCCGGCGACGCCGAAGCGATCGCCGAGCTCGACGCTCTCGACCAGATCGGCGAGGCAGTGATCCAGGCGGCCGGCGCTTATTTCCGCGAGCCGCACAACTTGCGGATCGTCGAGGCGCTGAGGGACCAGCTGACCGTGCTGCCAGCCGAAAAGCCGCGCACTGACAGCGCCCTGGCCGGCAAGACCATCGTCTTCACAGGCTCGCTCGAACGCATGACCCGCGACGAGGCCAAAGCCCAGGCCGAATCCCGCGGCGCCAAGGTGTCCGGCTCGGTCTCGAAAAAAACCGACCTCGTCGTAGCCGGCCCCGGCGCCGGCTCAAAACTCAAGACGGCCGCCGAACTCGGCATCCAGGTGATCAGCGAGGACGACTGGCTGGCGATGATTGGCTAAACGCCGCCGCTAGCCCGTTGGGGACCAGCCTCCAGGGTCGCGGGCGTCGGGACGTGCGCGCGTCCGGCGAGGTCGTCCCCTGCGTCCGGCGCGAATTTGAGGTGCCAGATGGTGGCCGAGGCGGAGACCGCCGTGACGACCAGGAAGGCCAGAGTGAAGTCTCCCAGGCTTGGGATTGTGGCGTGGGTCGCCAGCATGCCGATCCGCAGCGCCCCGGCGCCAACGCAGATGCCCAGCGAGAGCATCAGCTGCTGGAAGGTGGCGTAGAAGCTGGTGGCCGAACTCATCCGCTTGGGATCGATCTCGTCATAGGCGATGGTGTTGTAGGCGGTGAACTGGAACGACATGAAGAAGCCGCAGGCGGTCAGCACGGCGAAGATTTCCCACACCCCCCAGGCCGGGCGAAACGCGGCGCAGACCGCGTAGCCGCCACTGGCGACAAGGCCGTTGGCGATCATGCTGTTGCGGAACCCGAACCGCTTCAGCGCCCACGGCGCCAGCCATTTCATCCCCAGGGACCCGATCGCCCCGGCGATTGTGATCGTTCCGCTCTCGGCCGCGCTCATCCCGAACCCCAGCTGGAACATCAGGGGCAGGAGGAAGGGTTGCGCGCCCTGGGTGATCCGCGTGAGCGAGCCGGCGATCACCGACAGGCGGAAGGTCGGGACCCGCATCAGGGTGAGGTCGAGGATCGGGGCGACGGCGCGGCGGGCGTGGAAGATGTAAAGGCCGCCGGCCGCCAGGCCGATGGCGATCAGGACCAGCGCCCGGTGCAGCTCGCCGGGGCGGCTCGACATCTCGAAGCCAAACAGCAGGCAGCCCAGCGAGACGCCCGAGAGGCAGAAGCCCGGCAGGTCCATCCCCGGCGGCGTCTCGGCTCGAATCTGGCCGATGAACTTGGTCACCAGCGCGATCCCCACCACGCCCACCGGGATGTTCAGGTAGAAGATCCAGCGCCAGTTCAGATAGGTGACGATGAAGCCACCCAGCGGCGGCCCAAC
This sequence comes from Caulobacteraceae bacterium, assembly GCA_036276055.1. GTDB lineage: Bacteria > Pseudomonadota > Alphaproteobacteria > Caulobacterales > Caulobacteraceae > Acaudatibacter. Next base: position 21,170 of record DATBEN010000125.1, on the reverse strand, counting down.
GATGGGGCCGATCAGGGAAGGGATGATCAGCCAGGACATGGCGTTGACCATGTCCTCCTTGGCGACGCTGCGTAGCAGCACCAGCCGCCCCACAGGGATCATCATCGCCCCGCCCATCCCCTGGATGAAACGAGAGATCACCAGGAACGACAGGCCCCGGGCCTGTCCGCTCATCACCGAGCCTGCCAGGAACAGCACGATGGCTAGGCGAAACACCGTCTTGGCCCCGAAGCGGTCGGCCATGCGCCCGCTGGCGGGGATGAAGATCGCCAGGGCCAGCAGATAGGAAGTGAGGGCGGAGGCGATGTTGGTCGGCGGCACGTGGAACTCGCGCGCCATGGTGGGCAGCGCTGTCGCCAGCACCGTGGCGTCCATCTGCTCCATGAAGAAGGCGAAGGCGATGATCAGCGCGATCGTGCGGTAGTTGCGCTGGGCGGCTGTCACCGCCGGCGCTGGCGTGGTTGGGACGCGCGCCAGCCCGCCCGCCGCAGGCACGATCCCGTCGCGGATCTCCGCATTGATCGAGGCGAGCCCGCGCCGCCTTGGTCTCAGCATGGGGCGGCGTTCGGTCATGGGCGAAGGGGGGGGCGCATACTCCGGGGCCGGATGAGCGATCTGGCGCTGCAACGCAAGTCGCGGCGAGCCGACTTGGGAGCGGCGGAGCGCTTACAGCCTGGTTTTGCGGAGGGTCTTGCCAGATCGTGCGGCGATGCGCTTGGCTTGGCGACGCCCGGGTGCGGACGAGGCTCGGCCTCGTCCGCACCGGATGAAGCGGGGTTGGCGTCATGACCAGGGTTCTGCAGCACCTTTGGTTCGAGAAGGACATGGAGGCGGCGGTCAGCTTCTACGTCTCGCTCGTCCCGGGTTCATCGATCCACTGGAATTCGGCCGTGGCCGCCGACAATCCCAGCGGCCCGGCGGGCGCGGTGAAGATCGTATCCTTCAGCCTGGGCGATCAGCGCTACCAGGCTATCGAGGCCGGCCCTCTCGACCCCTTCAACCGCAGCTTCTCGATCGTGGTCGAGTGCGACGACCAGGCCGAGATCGACCGGCTTTGGACCGCGCTCGCGGAAGGCGGCGCGGTGTCCCAATGCGGCTGGCTGACAGATCGTTGGGGGCTCACCTGGCAGATCGTCCCTGCGCGCCTGGGCGAACTGATGAACCATCCCGATCGCGCGAAGGCCAGGCGCGTGGCCGAAGCCATGTTGAAGATGTCGAAGTTCGACATCGCTGCTCTGGAAGCTGCAGCCGTGCAATAGCGGGCGGCCGATTGACTGGCTCGAGGCGCAATCCGAAAGGAGTGACGCGGGCGCTTGGGAACGGCGGCTGGCTGTGAGTGGGGGTGAGCCATGGATATCCGACGTCCTGATCGTCGCCTCGTGCTCGGATCGCTGGCCGCAATTACCCTGGCGGTTCGTGCGTCCGGTGCGGCGGGCCAGTCCATCTCGGCTCCCCTGCGCATCGACCCGGCGCGCCTGCGCAAGAGCCTCGAGGACCTCAGCGTGTTTGGTCGGCCGGCCGGCGGATCGTTCGAGGACGGGGTGAGTCGGTACGCCTATTCCGACGCGGACATCGCCGGTCGCGCCTATGTCACGGGCCTGATCCGGGTCGCAGGCGTGACCCCGCGGATCGATGCGGCAGGCAACATCCGCGCCCGCCGCGAGGGCTCCGTCCCGGGGCTCAAGCCGATCATGATCGGCTCGCACATCGACAGCGTGCCCAACGGGGGCAACTTCGACGGCGCCTTGGGCTCCCTGGCGGCGGTGGAGATCCTGCGGACGCTGAACGAGCGGCAGGTCCGCCTGCGCCATCCATTGGAAGTGGTCCTCTGGTCGAACGAGGAAGGCGGCACGATCGGCAGCGAGGCTGTCGCCGGGCAGCTCCCTGCAGCCTCTCTCGACCTCGTCATGAACGGGATCAGTCGCCGCGATGGCATCCGCCGCATCGGCGGCGATCCGGACCACCTTGGCCAGGCCCAAATCCCGCCCGGCTCACTGGCTGCCTACGTCGAGCTGCACATTGAACAGAGCGACCGCCTCGAGCAGGCGGGGGTGAAGATCGGCGTCGTGGATGGGATCGTGGCCATCGACGAGTACGAGGTCGAGATCATTGGGACGCCCAACCACGCGGGCACGACGCCCATGGCCGATCGGCGCAACGCGCTCCTCGCGGCGGCGAGGCTGGTCGAGGCGGTGCAGGAGGAAGTGACCCGCGTTCCCGGCCGGCAGGTCGGCACGGTCGGCCATCTCGAGGTCTACCCAAACGTACGCAACATCGTGCCGGGCCGGGTGAAGTGCTCGATCGAGCTGCGCGACCTCGACCCGGCGAAGATCGGGGCGATCGGCGAGGCGATCCGCACCCGCGCCCTGGCAGTCGCGGCCGGGACCGGAACGCAGATCACGATCACCAAGGTGGAGGGAGATGACCCGGCGCTCGCCTCGCCAGCGATCCAGGGGCGTATCGAGCAGGCCGCGGCTGACCTCGGCCTTTCGACCATGCATCTCCCGAGCGGCGCCGGGCACGACGCCGCGCCCATGTCGATGCTAGCGCCCATGGGCATGATCTTCGTGCCCAGCATCGGCGGCGTCAGTCACTCGCCCAAGGAGCGCACGACCTGGGACGACTGCGCCAACGGCGCCAACGTCCTGCTGGGGACGGTGCTGAAGTTGGACCAGGCCTGAAGCGTCAGGCGTGAGCGACCCGTACGATATAGCATAAAACAACGTGGCCTCCGCCAATGGGGAGGCCATGCTGTGGGCTTTCTGGGAGCCCTCGAACCACAGAAGGAAAGAAGAGGACGCCGGCGGCCCGGAGAGGTTCGAGGCCGGGCCGCCGGCGCTCGCCCGATCAGGCTGCGACAGCGACCTCTGGCGTCGCCTTGAGGGCCGCCGCTCGGGCGAGAGCTGTGCTCAGCGCCTTCTCACGATGCTCGGGGCTGAACACCACGCCTTCGGCGCGGATGACCTCGACATCGGGGATCCCGACGAACTTGAACAGGGTGCGCAGGTACGGCTCGTGGAAGTCGAGCGGAGCCGCGGGAGCGCCGTCGGCATAGGCTCCGCCTCGGGCAGAGGCGATGATCACGCGCTTGCCGCCCGCCAGGCCCTCCGGGCCGTTCTGGGTGTAGCGGAAGGTCTTGCCGGCGACCAGGACGCGGTCGAACCACGCCTTGAGCTGGCTCGGGATGCCGAAGTTGTACATCGGGGCGCCGACCACCACGATGTCGGCTTCAAGGAACTCGGCGAGAGGGTTTCCCTCCGACAAGCCGCTGAGGTCGGCGCCGTCCAGGTGGGGCAGGGGGTGGGCCTCGAGGTCGCGACGGACGACTTCGATCGTGGGATCGGCCGCCTTCAGGGCCTCGACGACGCCAGCGGAGATCTGTCGGCTGACCGAAGCGGCGCCAGTGATGCCGCTGTCGATGTGGAGAAGTTTCATGGTTGCGCCTCTGTGAGGGGTGTGTGACGGGTTCGTAGATAGCTGAGGAACGACGATTCAATCAGATGGTCGATCCGGGACGGGTCGTTGCAGACGGGGAACGACGAGCATGCGCGACCTGAACGACTTGCAGGCCTTCGTCGCCGTCGTCGCCAACGGGGGCTTCTCCGCCGCGTCGCGCGCCACTGGCGGCCCAAAGTCGCGGCTGAGCCGCCGCGTCGCGGCCCTGGAGTCCGAGTTGGGCGTGCGCCTCGTCGAGCGCTCGAGCCGGCGGTTCAAGGTCACGGAAGTGGGCCATGACGTTTATCGGCACGCCCGGGCGGCCCTCAGCGAGGCGGACGCGATCGACGAAGTTGTGACCCGGCTGAAGGCCGAGCCCCAGGGCCTTGTGCGGGTAAGCTGTCCGCAGGGAGTGGACCGTCTGCTGGCGGCAGCGCTGCCCGCATTCCTGACCCGTCACCCGCGCCTGCGCGCGCAGGTGATCGTCAGCAATCGCCGCGTGGACCTGATCGAGGAAGGCGTGGACGTGGCGATCCGTGTCCGAAGCCGGCTCGATACCGACGCGGACCTGCAAGTACGGATCCTGGGGCGGACGGCGGTGATGCTGGTCGCCAGTCCCGAGTTCATCGGCGAGCATGGACAGCCGCAGACGCCTGAGGATGTCTCCCACTTCCCGACGATCAGCCTCACCGACCAGCCGGGGCTCGATCGCTGGACCTTGGTGAACGCGAAGGGCGAGGAGGCGGTGATCGTTCACGAGCCGCGTCTGTCGGCCAGCACCTTCCCGATCCTTCGTCAGGCTGCGGTGGACGGCCTCGGACTTGCTCTCGTCCCCGAGTACAGTTGCAGCGAGCTGCTCGCCAGCGGCGCCCTGGTGCGGGTGTTGCCGGATTGGAACTGGCCCTCGGGGATCCTGCATCTCGTGTTCACGTCGCGCCGGGGGCTGCTGCCCTCGGTCCGCGCGGTGATCGACTTCGCTGCGGTCGTGCTGAAGCCCGGTGGGGCGGACTGGAGGGAAGCGATCTGAGGGGCCCGGATGCCGGGTCAGTAGGTCGCCGCATGGGCGTGGTGGTGGACGTGTGCGGGCGGCTGCGCCTGGTGGGCGTAGATGCCGCTCTGCTGGCTGCTCACCGAGGCAGCCCAGGCCGCGGCCGCAAGGACCGCCACGGCGATGATCAGGGTGGGAATGGAACGCAGATGAATCATGACTCCGTGCCTCACTTTGCTGCAAGGCCACATGGGTAGGGGGTGAGGGGCGGAGTAGCGGCGCCAAGCGCAACCCACCGTTGCGTATTGTGGAACGCTGCTTGACCGCACGCGAATCTGCGCGCGCGACGTTTCAAGGCGATTGCCAAGGCCGCCGAGGCCAGGAAACATCGGGCGGGGATGCATCGGGAAGGCGAGACTTAAAGACGTGGTGACGATTCCAGGCGCCGCAGCGCGGCCGAAGGTGGTGTTCGAACCCCAGGCGAACGAAACCGGCGACGCCGCCCGCGCCAGCCAGGGCTTTGGCCGGGTGAGCCGCGATCCCGCGCCCGCTTTCGATCCGGAACGGCAGATCGACGAGGCCTGCGCTTTCTTCGAGCGCCACGGCTATGTGGTGCTCTCAGCCTGTCTCGACGCCGCCGAGGCAGCTTGGCTCAACGAATTCTGCCACCGCACCCAGGCCGAACTGCCCGACGCCTGGGGGCTGGGCGAGCGGCGCAAGCCGCACCATCGCAATCAGGGGCTGATCTATTCTCAGCCCCTGCTCGACCACCCCGAGCTGGACCGTTTCACCCGCCATCCCCGGTCGTTTCCGGTGGTCGCCCGCCTGCTGGGCGGCGAGGACCGGCCGCGGTTCGCCGAGTTCAACTTCCGCGAGACCCCGGAGGGGGCGGGGTTCAGGGCGATGAACTTTCACCATGACATGGTGAGGGAGGATCGCCTTCTCCGGGCGCCCTACAATCCATGCGACTATGTCTGCGCCATCCACTACCTTACCGACGTGGAGCCGGGCGCGCCGTGCTTCGCCGTCGTGCCCGACAGCAATCGGTTCGAGACCCTGAAGGCGGCGTTCGAAGGGCTTGGCGAGGCGTACCGCGAGGTTCCCCTCTATGGGCCGGCGGGGACCTGCGTCCTCTACGACACGGCCACCTTCCACACCCGCCTGGACGGCGACGGCGAGAAGATGCGCCGGACCTGGCATCAGTACTATGCGCGCGGTGGCTGGCTGCGCAGCAGCCTGCCCACCACGAACCGCTATGTCCGGCCGCCCGGCGTCCCGTTGACGGACTGGAACCTGTTCCCCGAGCGGCTGGCTATGAGCCCGGATCCTCGGACGCGCCTGTTCTTCTCGCACTGGAACTCCGCCATGGGCGAGTGGGCCGCATCAGGCTTCGACCCCGAAATCCGCAAGGCTATGCCGCGCGGAGAGCAGTAACGGCAAAGATTGTTCGACTTCGAACATGACGCCGAGCGTTCCATTCCAGTCTTGTATCAGACGCAGCGTCGACAATTCTTGTTGAATCCAAAATACTTCTCTGCGGGGGCGGGGATGGGTTTCCGCGTGGCCTTGGCGCGCGGAAAGCGGGCAGGGTCGCGCCCGTGGATCCTGCCGCCATGGCCATAGGCGGGATCTCCCGTCTCAGGGGCTGGCCCTCCTGAGCGCGCCGCGAACGCGCCGGGCTGGCGACGCGGTCTCAGGCCTTACGCCAGCCGACGAAGCTCAACCACAAGCCGACCAGCAAGAGCACCACCGCCACGACCATGAGTAAGGCCGGCGTTCGCGTCGCGACCGCCGTTAGCTCGGCGCCCAGCGTCGGGGAGATCATCAGGGCGGCGCCCTTCAAGGCGGCCAGGACGCCGATCAGCGAGATGACGATCGCGCTTGCGCCGGTCCAGTGATGGTGGGCGGATATGATCGCAAGTCCGGCCATGAGCGTGAAGGCTCCGGCGGCGAAGATCAGGGGCGCATCCTGCATGAATGCGGGAAGCAGTATCGGCAGGGTCCCCCAGCGAGCGAACAGCGCCACGGCGATCACCACCAGATAGGGGCCTACAGCGCGGGCCAGAGTGCGCGTGCGCACGACTTGGTCATAGTCGAGCATCGTCTCCTCGCTCTGTTGCGTCGAGACTATACCACTTTTGGTCTTGAATCGCTCAGACAAGCATTGCGCCGCCATCGACGATGATCACCTGGCCCGTCACGTAGCCGCACCGCATCAGAAAGATAAGCCTGCGCCACTTCGGTGGGTTCCGAGCCCTGTTCATCTCCCGCAGTTTTGGCCCCGAACAGCGCAGACGGCATACAGGTATGGCGGCCAACGCCCTGGCTGGACTTTCAGATCACATTTGCACCGGAGCGGCGGCCATCTTCATCGCCTGAAAGCCCGACCACAGAAACGCGACCATCACCCAGGCTCGCGCCGTCTCCAGCGCCTCTCCGAAGGTCTTCGCCTCGCCAAAAGAGGTGGCAAGGATGGCGGCGGTGTCGTTCACGGTCCGCCAAATGATGGCGTGCATCGTCATGTCTGGGCCTCCCGTGGCGGCGTCGACCCATTAAGTGTGCACTAGCGTCGCCGTCGGTAGCCGCGGGTACCGGAACCTATCGTTCCAGAACCTGGAACAATGATCCGCGCGAAGGCGGGACAGTTCTGGTGGATCCCGCGATGTCCCGGCTTGGTCCGATTGGGCGCGGGCGGTATGGGGCGGTGGCAGGGGGGTGCGCACCGCCCCTGGCCGCCGGGTGGGGCGAAATACGGGCCGGCGTCCTGGCTCTTGTTGGGGGAGCGTAAGAGCCGTGCGCCTTATCGCTCATTGGACCGGGGACAGATTGGCCATTTCGATCCCCCGTTTCCTCAAATGCGCAGGGGGCGCCGCCCGCTTGCCATCGATGGCTCGAAGACGCCGGTCGGGCTTATGCTGCAGCGCACAAACGCCCAACCGGGCACCCGATCGATCAAGCCTTGGTCGGTGCGTGCTGGCAGAACCCCACGCGCCGCGGACCGCCGCGGCGAGGAACGGTGAGTGATGGAAAAGATCGAGATTGGGGCTTCTGGCCTCAGGGCGTCCCGGATCGGCCTTGGCACGTGGGCGATGGGCGGATGGATGTGGGGCGGTACGGATGAGGCGGAATCGATCGCCACTGTCCGGGCGGCGGTAGAGCGCGGGGTCACTCTGATCGACACCGCGCCCGCCTACGGTTTCGGTCGGTCCGAGGAGATCGTCGGCAAGGCTCTCGCCGTGGCCGGCCTGCGGGACAAGGTGTTGATCGCCACCAAGGTCGGCCTGGACTGGAAAGACGGGAACGTGTTCCGCGACTCCCGTCCCGCCCGCATCCGCAAGGAAGTCGAGGATTCCCTTGGCCGGCTGCGGACCGATGTCATTGACGTGTATCAAGTGCACTGGCCCGACCTGGAGACACCCATCGCCGAAACCGCGCGGGTCATGGAAGACCTGCGTCAGGAGGGAAAGATCAGGGCCATCGGCGTCAGCAACTATTCGCCGGCGCAGATGGGGCAGTTCCGGGAAGTGGCGCGGCTCGACTGCATTCAGCCGCCCTACAATCTTTTCGAGCGCGAGATCGAGGCGGATGTGGCGCCCTATGCGGCGCGTGCGGGTCTCACCATCCTCAGCTATGGCGCCATCTGCCGCGGACTGCTGTCGGGACGGATGAGCCTCGATACGAAGTTCGATGGGGACGACCTGCGCAAGGTCGATCCGAAGTTCCAGGGCCAGCGGTATCCGCAATATCTGGCGGCCGTGCACGCCCTGGACGCCCTGGCTCGCGAGCGTTTCGGCAAGTCCGTGCTCGCGCTCGCCGTGCGCTGGGTGCTGGACAAGGGTCCCACGATCGCCCTGTGGGGCGCGCGCAACCAACGCCAGCTCGATCCGATCCACGACATCGAAGGCTGGCGGATCGACGAGGAGACCATGCGCGAGATCGACGCCATCCTCGCCACGACTATCGCCGATCCCGTGTCCCCAGCTTTCATGGCCCCGCCCGAGCGGCGCCCCCCGAACGTGGATCTGGCCGCCGCCTGACCCGCTGATCAAAGCGACCCGATCGGCGGAACCATCCTTTTCGACACATGGTTTCCACGGCCCCTCGCTCTCCAACAAAGCGCTCTGTGTCCTCCCGGTCCTCCGTGACGTCCGTGTCAAAGACCCAAGTCGCAGCCTCCCCCCGCGACGGCCTTCCCAGACGTCCGAATCCGATAATCCACGACATCCCTATTCTGTCTGAGATAGCGGTAATGAAACAAAAGGAGCCGTCGAAGCGCCGAAAATTCTGAAGAACGGCGACCGGAAATGAGAGAATATTCTGAGGGGCCTCTCCATGTCCGAAGTGGTCGGACGATCCGATGACTGGATGCAGCCGAGAATATTAAATTATCGTAATACAATTCGCCACGGGCGACACTTTCTGACCGAAATTTAACTGGCGGCGAACACATCTGTGTCGGCAGGTTGCGCGGCGTTCGGGACCCGGCTGTTCGGCCCCGATTCAGCCTTGAAGAGCGCACTTGGCCAGACTCCGTCCATCCCATTCAGGTCCAGGCCTGCTGGCGAGCCTGATCGCCCTGGCGGCGGCGCTGCCGGCTGCGTCAAAGGAGCCGGTCCCCCCGCCCGTGCCCATGCCCGACCAGTATCAGGCGCCGGGTTCAGCCCAGGTGCTCGCGCCGCTGGCGCTGGACCGCTGGTGGCTGCTGTTCAATGACCCGACCCTGGACGCCCTCGAGGACGAGGCCTTCCGGGTCTCGCCGGATATCCGAACGGCTGCGGCGCGCCTCCTCGAGGCCGGGGCGACCCGCGCCGGCCAGATCGCCCAGACCTGGCCGCAGGGTGAGATCACCGGCAATGCCAGTCACCAGGCCGCTTACGCCGTCGGCCTGACCGGCAGCGACCTCAGCTCGACCACCGGCGTCACTGACAGCGCGGTCGGCAACTTCAACATTTCCTGGGAGCTCGACCTCTTCGGACGCCTCAAGGCGCAGCGGCGGATCGCTCGCGCGACGGACGTCGAGGCGCGGTTCGCCGTGGAGGGGACCAAGGCCGCCCTGGCCGCCGACGTGGCCGATGCGTACTTTCAGATGCGGGGCTTCGCCAACCAGCTCGACGACGCCCTGGCGAGCGTCCGTATCGAACGCGACCTGCTGGACATCGCACGCCGCAAGGCCGCGGTAGGCGCTGGCCCTCAGGATGAGGTGGACCGCGTCGCTGCGGAGGCTGAACGCTCCCAGGCCCAGGCCGCCGATATCGAGTCCCAGCTCGAGGGCGCGCGCCGCCAGCTGTTGATCCTGATCGGCCGTGACCTTCGGGGCACGTCCGACCTGGCGCTCACGGGCGATCCGCCGGCCGTCCCGCCCACGCCCGCGGCCTTGCCGTCCGACCTGCTCGCCCGCCGCCCCGACATTCGCGAGGCGGAATTCCGCCTGCGCGCCGAGCTGGGGACGGCGACCCTCGCCCACCGGGCCATATTCCCCACCATCACTCTGCTGCCGGGCCTGGGGCTCAACGCCACGTCCGCCCCCGGCGTCTCCTTCATTCCGCCCACGACCCTGATCACGCAGCAGGAAACCTCCGTGACCGGCTTCTGGAGTTTGGCGGTCGGCCTCTCCGTTCCCGTGCTCGATATCCCCAGGCTCCTGGATCAGGCCCACGCCGAGGACGCGCGCGCCCGCCAGGTCGCGATCGCATACGAGAAGACCGTCCGCACCGCTTTCGGCGAAGCCCAGAACGCCCTTACCGACCTGACCGCCGGAGAGCAGGCCACGGCTCTCCTGACCCAGAGCGAGTTGCACGCCCATCGCGCCTATGACGCCTCGCGCAGGCGCTATGGCGAAGGGCTGGACGATCTCACCGCCACCCTCACCGCCGAGCAGACCTGGCGGCGGATCCGTCTCGCCCTGACTTCGGAGCGCGTGGACACGCTTCGGCGCGCGGTCCGCACCTACAAGGCCCTGGGCGGCGGATGGAACTATGCCGGGGGAGGGGCAGGCTGATGTCCCTGGCCCTTTCGACCCTGATCTTCGAGTGGCGCCGCTACATGGCCGCCGTGGTCGCCCTGGCCCTATCGGGCATGCTGGTGCTGGTCATGCTCGGCCTCTTCACCGGCATCATCCATGCCGACTTCGCGACAACCGAGCGGTCCCGCGCTGACATCTTCATCCTGCCGATGAAGGTCGTCAGCATGGTCAACACCAACATCAGCATGCCGGCGCGGATCCAACCGCAGATCTTCATGAACCCGCACGTCGTCGAGGTCCGCAGCCTCGAGGACGCTGGCGGCTCCTTTACAAACATCCCGGGTCCTGGCGGCCATCAGGTGCAGAGGTTCATCGACATCTGGGGCGTCGATCCCTTTCCAAACGCCGTGACCCTGCCGGTCGACTACACCGACACCCAGCGCATCGCCCTGATGGAGCCTGGGGCTATCGCCGTGGATTCGTCGGCGCTGGCGGGCCTGGGCGTGAAGCTCGGGGACAAGGCCTCGATCAATGGGCACAGCGTCTTCGTGCGGACGGTCCTGCACAACTATCAGAGCCTGGAGCAGCCCACGGTCGTCGCTTCCCGCGATACGGTGCGGATGCTCCGCCGCACACCCAACCCCAACGGCGACACCGGCCCCTTGATGGTGCGGATCGACGATCCGGCCAAGGCGGATCTCGTCGCGGCCCAGCTCAACGCCATCTCGCACGGCGCGTGGAAAGCGGTGACCCGCAAGGCCTTCAACCGGGCGAACGAGAACGCCGTTGTCGGCCAGCAGATCATCGGCGTGCTGTTGGTCTTCCTCACCTTCATGGCGATGCTGATCGGCGTCGGCATCACCTCCCAGACCCTGCGCGGGGCGATCCTCTCCAACATCCGCGAGTTCGCCTCTCTCCGCGCCCTGGGGATCTCCATGGGTTCCCTCCGCTGGATCGTCATCGAGCTCTCATTCTGGGTGGGCGTGGCCGGCATTCTTGCCGCTCTCGCCATCACCTGGCTGACCACCCTGGCCGCCGGGGCCGCCGGATTGCCCCTGGTGATCCGCCCCCAGCCTGCGGCCGCCCTGTGTGGCCTCTTGGCCCTCATCGCCGTCGCCTCCGGCGCCATGGCGATGGGCGTTCTCAAGCACAGCCAGCCGGCGGATCTCCTGCGATGAACCGCCCGGTCGTCTCCAACATCTCCATGGCCTTGACGGCCAGCGGGCTGGTCAAGCGGTTCCGGACGGGACGCAGCACCATTGAGGTGCTCAAGGGCGTCGACTTCTCCGCCCGCCATGGCCAGGTCACCATGGTCATGGGCCCCTCGGGCTCGGGCAAGTCGACCCTGATCGCCGCCCTCTCGGGCCTGCTTCGGCCGGACGAAGGTTCTGTCAGCGCGCTGGGGGAGGATCTGTGGAAGGGCGGCTCCGGGCGCATCGACCGTTTCCGCCTGCAGCACTGCGGTTTCATCTTCCAGGGCTTCAACCTGTTTCCGGCCCTCACGGCGCTCGAACAGGTGGCCCTGGTCCTCAGACACCAGGGCCTCTCGAAAGCCGAGGCGCGCCGCACCGCCGAGGAAGCCTTGGACGAGGTGGGTCTGCGACCCCGCATGCGCCAACGGCCCGGCGAACTCTCCGGCGGAGAGAAGCAGCGGATCGCCATCGCCCGGGCCATCGCCAAGCGCCCCGCGCTCCTGTTCGCCGACGAGCCGACCTCGGCGCTCGACGGCGAGAACGGTCAGATCGTCATCCGCCTCCTGCGCCGCGCCGCGGTGGAGCACCAGGCCGCGGTGGTCTGCGTCACCCACGACATCCGCCTGGAGGCTTTCGCCGATCGCGTCGTCCACATGGAGGACGGACGCATCGAGACCCAGGCCGCTCTCGCCGCTGGAGACCTGCCTTGATCCCCGACGTTCTGCGCCGCCCGATAGTCTGGCTCGCCCTGCTTGGATCGATCGTCGCCTTGGTCCTCGGCGTCGCCTTGACGCGGGTTCAGAAGGCGCAGGCCACGAGCACTCCCGCCGCGCCCGCCGAGTCGCCTTACGCCGCTGTCTCGGCGGGAAAGGCAGACGTCGAGGGCGGCATCATCGAGGTCGCGTCCCGCACCGCCGGCGTCGTCCGCGAGGTAAGGGTGATCGAGGGAGATCACGTGACCAAGGGCGAGATCCTCGCGCGCCAGGAAGACGACGCGGCGCGGCTGGCCGTGGCGACCGCCGGGGCCAGTCTCGATCAGGCGAGGGCGCAGCTTGGTACGACGCAGGTGCAGATCACCGCGGCGAAGCGGGAACTGGCGCGACTTCAAGCCCTGGGCGACGTCGTCTCCCGCCAGCAGGTCGACCAGGCCCGCGACACCGTCGAGAGCGCCGAAGCGACCCTCGCCTCCGAGCAGGCGACCATAGCGGTGCAGGCCGCGGCCCAGGGCGAGGCGCGCTATCGTCTCGAGCAGACGATCGTCCGCGCCCCCGCCGATGGCGTGATCGTGCGTCGCTACGCCAATCCCGGGACGGGCGCTTCGACGCTCAACGTCACGCCGATGTTCGATCTCGAGCCTGCCGGCCAGCGGATCGTCCGCGCCGAGGTCACCGAGAGCGAACTGCCGTCGGTGAACCTGGGCCAGCGCGTGCTGCTCTCTCCCGAGGCGGACCAGTCGCACGTCTATCCGGGCAAGGTGCTGCGCGAAGCGGCGCTCTTCGGCGCCCGCAAGCTGCAGTCGGACGATCCCTCCGAACGGACGGACGAGCGCGTCGTTGAGGTCGTCGTCAGCGCGGACGGCGCGCCGTTCCTGGTGGGTCAGCGGGTCCTGGTGAAGTTCGTAAAGCCGGGAGCGCGGGCGAGCTAGGCGTGTCCTTTCGCGAAGTCGCCCGCGAGCTCAGGCCGGCGATGGCGCCTGCGCTTCTTCGGCGGCGGCCGGCGATGCGCTCGGAGGGATGAAAATCAGCTGGTTTTCGTAGATGTGATCGGCGTCGCCCAGCAGGGTGGGATTGGCGTCGAGGATGAGCGTGATGCGTGAGGCCGCGCCGTAGGCCTTCTGGGCGATCGCGGTGAGAGTGTCGCCGCGGACGATCCGATAGTATTCGCCGCGCGATGGACAGGCCGAGGTTGGCGCGACGGGCGTCGCAGCCGCCAGCGGCTGACCCTGGCGCGCGGCCTCGAGGGCCACGGCCACCCCGGCCAGCGTTGCCGGACGATAGGGAGCCTTCTCCGGGAGATCCGCGGCGGCATAGGTCCAGCGCGCCTGGGCGCTGTGACTGACATCCTGTACGCGGCTCGGGCCCGGCGAGCGGGCCGCTCTGGGCATGGCTGCCATGAGGGCGCTGACCAGGCCGCCGGCGCTGGCCTTCACGTTGTTCAGCGGGGCTTTGGGATCGGGCTCCAGCCCGAAGATCCGGGAATCCTCGTCCACATCCAGTTGCAGTCCGGCCTGGCGGGCGCCGTCGATCACCCATTGCAGGGCGAAGTCCGACAGTCCCCGATAGTCTCCGCCTCCGCCGACGGATCCATGCACGCCCGGGAACCACTTCTGCTGGTAGGGCGCGTGATCATCTTCGGGCTCGTAGCCAGATGCCCGGTTGAGATCGTCGAGAGACGACCACAGGGTTGGCGCGAAAGACCGGCGCTGCTCGTCGATGGCCACGGCGTGACGCGCGCTGGCGACGAGGTTGCTGATCTCGGTATCGTAGAACCGGTATTTCCTGTTCAGCAGTGGCGCGATCGCCCAGGAATCGGGCACGCCCAGAGAGCCGACGGTATCCCACACGCCCAGATAACGGATCTGGAGCCTCGGGCTGCTTCCGCGCACATAGCCGGCAAGGGCGTGGCAGCGCCAGTCGTCGTCCTTCTCGTCGACGCAGACCGTCGGCGAGAGGCGCTGGCGCAGATCGAGCAGCTCCGGCGTGTCCGGTCCGGAACTCGGATCCCGCTGCTGATAGGCTTTGATCGCCTCGCCGATCCGGCCGGCGTCGCAGCGGCGGATCACGCCGACTGTCCTCAGCAGACCGACGAAGGAGCGGGCAGTGAACGCGCCGCGGGAAAAGCCGAAGATGAAGATGTCGTCGCCGACATCGTAGTTCATGGTCAGGAAGGTGTAGGCGTCGCTCAGGTGGTCAAGCAGGCCCTCGCCAAAGAGGCCGCCGCCCCATTTGGTCTCCTTGGTGGCGCCGACGCCCTGATCGTAGTGGATGATCTGGACCGTCTCTCGCCCATCCTTGTCCTTCGCGACAGGGCGCACGCTCTGGGCGGTGAGGACGACATTGGTGGGGTTCGGCGCGTCCACCCTGTTCCAGGTGCCGTCGAAGCAGAAGACCAGCCGTTTCATGGGCTCACCCCCTTGGTCAGACTTCAACCTTGATGAGTCCTGTTGAGGAAAAGCAACCTCTATCGGGATGCCAGGATCAGGCACGAACTTCACGAACCCCCCGAACAGGGCTGCTCCGTGGGAGCCGCCGGAATCCCGCGCCGTTTCAGTCCCCCATATGGGCTCGCGGCGAGGTAAGACTGTCTCGATCGAAGCCATGCCCAGGAGACGCCCGTGCTCGACGGTTCCTGCCACTGTGGCGCGGTTCGCTGGACCTTTGATGGGGTCCCGGAGTCGGCCACCGCCTGCAGCTGCACCGTCTGCCGTCGCTACGGAGTTCTGTGGGCGTACGGCTATGACGACGAAGACGTCCGCGTCTCAGGGGAGACGAACGTCTATTCATGGGACGATCGGGAGCTAGGCTTCCATTTCTGTCCGACATGCGCCTGCATCGCCTACTGGCGCGCGATCGAGCCGGACGCGCAGGGCCGGCGCCGGGCCGGCGTCAATCTCCGAATGGCCGAACCGGGAGCCGTCGCGCGCATCCCCATCCGCCACTTCGATGGTTTCGAGACCTGGAAGGCCCACGACGACGGCCGCTGCGTCGCCGACATGTGGTTCTAGGATGGTGGCCGCCGGGCTGGCGCCCGACGGCCAGCAGGTCACTTTCCCACGAAGTCGGCCAACTCGATGCCGTGGGTGTCCAACCACCACTCCGCGGGCTTGTCGGCGTGCCGCCTCCAGAGCCGCTCGAAGGTCGCCCGCAGCCTCGACTGCCGCTCCGCCTCCGCCCGGTAGAACGGATGATCGAGCGGCGCTCCACGGCGGACCAGCTCGCGGAGGAGCTTTCGCAGGACATAGCCCTGCTGCTTCGGGCCAGGTTCGTAGCCGCTCTCGATGATCTTCGTGACGCCGGCCCGCAGAGCCTCGAGGTCATCGGGAAGGCGCTCGCCAAGGCTGGACAGCAGGCGATCGAGGCCGAAGCCGACGTCGATGCAGTCGCCGCCCGTGTTGACGATGTTCCCGATCTCGACTCCGCCGAGGTAGAACTCGGTGCAATAGCCGCCGATCTCGCCGTCCGACCAAACGCAAGCTTCGTCGGCCGCGATCTCGACGCCCCGCCCGTCGTAGAAGCCGCGCCAGGAATCCATGCGATCGGGATGGATCGTCACCCGGTCCGGCCGCACGCCGATCCGGGCGAGAAACGCCAACCAGAAATCGATGGTCTCCTCGACGCTCATCTCACGGAAGGAGAACAGTCCCAGCATCTCGAAATTGAGAAGATGGGTTCCATCGCCGATCTCGTCGAGATCGTTGATGCGCAGGCAGGCTTGGATATTGGCGACGGTTCCGCGGCTCTCGGGGTTGCGGAACATCGACTTGAACTGCTGCATACCAGCCGGGCAGAACAGTGTCGTCGAATCGTAAGGTCTTACGTGGTCCACTTGGTGAACCGGAATGCCTCTGCTCTTGCAAAAATCTTCGTATTCTCGCTTCAAGCGTCCCGCAGCGACATAGACAACCTCCTCGTTGGCCGGAATTGGCCTAGCCAACATGTGGAAGCGTGCGCCCCGATAGTCAATCCGCCGCTGATCTAGCTCCCTGAAATCTGTGGCTCGAATCCGTGGGCAGCATGGTACTCGAAGTCCACCAGGAATACCCGCTCTCCTGCGCCGTGCTTGGCCACCTTGAGCAGGTCGACCACGCCTGCGAAGCCCGATCGGCGGGCGAGGGCGGGGGTGATATCCTCCCATCCGATCTCGCGAACGCTGGTCACCTCGACTTCACCGCTCCCGAGCTGGTAGCGGCCGCCGACCTTGACCCGAGGCCGATGCCAGATCCGGACACTGCAAGTGACTTCGCCGGCAATGATCGGATCGTGGAGGCGCTTGGTGAAGGTCATCCAGGAAGCCCTGTTCTCCTTATCGCCGAGCGGGCAAGGGTTGCATCCTGCCGGGCGCAACTGGAAGGTCTTTGCCGGCCAACTGACGCCGCAAGAAGGCGATCTTGACCGCGCCCGGCGATGATCACGCGGCGCGCGGCGGCAACAGTCTCGAGATCTCCCAGGACAGCTGCTGTTGGGTGTAGGGCTTGGCGAGGCGTGGAAGATCTATGGAGGGCTCGTCCTCGAGCTCGGCATAACCTGTCGCCAGCAGGATCGGCAGTTCGGGACGCTGGGCCTTCAGCCTGAGCGCGAGGTCCGTTCCCGACATCCCCGGCATCGCATGGTCCGTGATGACGAGATCCGGGGAGAGGCCGCCGTCGATCATCGTCATGGCTTCAGCGCCCGAGTGGGCTTCGACGACCTTGTGTCCGAGGTCTTCGAGCAGGGCGACGGTGCTGCCCGCGATCAGGACGTCGTCATCGACCAACAAAATGGTGGCGGGGGCTGCAGCCGCGTCGGCCGACGCAGGTGGCGCAGCCTCGACGACGGCGCCTTCGGCCGTCGGGAGCCACAACTCCGCTCTGGTGCCCACGCCGACCTGGCTGTCCAGGTGGAACGCGCCGCCGGATTGATTGGCCAGGCCATGGACCATGGAGAGCCCCAGGCCCGTCCCCTTGCCGACGCCCTTGGTCGAGAAGAACGGTTCGACGGCCCGCGCGAGCGTCTCGGCGTCCATCCCTTCGCCGGTGTCTTCGACCGTGAGCCGGACGTAGGAGCCGGCAGGCAGGCCTGCTTCGCCCTCGCTCGCGACGCGGTGGTCCAGGGCGATGAGCAGGACGCCGCCCGAAGGCATGGCGTCGCGGGCGTTCACGGCCAGGTTGAGCAGCGCCATCTCCAGCTGGTTCGGATCGATGCGGACCGCGGGCGGGGGCTGGGCGGAAATGATCCTGACCTCGACCATCGGGCCCACCGAGCGCTCGATAAGCTCCCGCATGTCCTCCACCAGGGCGAGCACGTCAGTCGCGCGCGATTGGAGCTCCTGCTTCCTTGCGAAGGCCAGCAGCCGATGGGTGAGGGTGGCGCCGCGACGGGCGCCTTCCATTGCCCCATTGAGAAGTCTCGCTTGGCGAGGATCGTTCGAAAGCCCCTTCGCCAGCAGGTCCAGGTTTCCGATCACAGCCATGAGCAGGTTGTTGAAATCGTGGGCGACCCCGCCGACCAGCTGACCCATGGTCTCGATCTTCTGGGCCTGCAGCAGTGCGGCTTGCGCCCGTGCGCGGCGGTCGCTTTCGGCGCGTAGCTGGGCGTTCACCTGCTCCAGCGCTTCCGTGCGCTCACGGACGAGGCGCTCGAGTTCCTCGGCCGCGTCACGCTGAGCCTCGAGATACGCGCGGGCCTGATACTGGCGCGCCCGTCCCCGCTGCGCGGTCAGGACCGCTGTCTGGAGGGAGATCGCCTGCAGCGGCCGCTCGAGGAAGGCCACGTTGTGCAGCGCGTCGACCAGTCCCTTGCGGAATTCGGTGAAGCGCGGACCCTCGTTGCGGCTGGTCAGGACCACGAACGGCTGGTCCGACCAGGGCGGTTGGTCGGCGACCCACCTCGCGAGAGGGCCAAGCACCTCGCCGTAGAGCGCTTCTTCGGTCAGCAGGACCACGTCGGCGTCGCGATCGAGCTGGGCGATCAGGTCGGGAATGTCCTGGCAGATGCCGCATGTCAGCCCCGTCTGTTGGACGAGCTTTGCACATGCGGGACCGTCTCGTCCGATAGGCGCCAGGATCAGGACGTCGGGGTCCTTAGCGTCGGTCATCTCAATCGCCATCGTCGACCAGCAGCGGGCTCCTTTCTCCAACATAGATAGGGGTACCAGAGAATATCCCGTTGAAACCTTCGAGTGGTGGCCCGACTTTCAGGCCAGTGTTGCTCAGTCGGAGTTCTCGAATGACGTGCTCGTGATAGCCACTGCGTTTCTTTACCACCGATATAGCCCTTCGGACCCGCCCATCGTACTCGAAATAACGAAGCATCAGCACGGCGTCGCTGAGGTAGCTGATGTCGAGCGGGGTTTCCATTGGCCCAACCAGACCGTGTTGGGCCAGGACCAGAATAGTCAGCACGCCGAGCTGGTTGAGGTAGCTGAGGAGCTCGTGCATCTGCAGGATGAGGAAACGCTCATCTGGCATGGCGTTGAGATAACCGTTGAGACTGTCGATGACGACGATGCGGGCGGCGTCGGCCTCCACGGAACGGCGTACGAGATGGGCAAACTCTCCGGGCGACAGCTCCGCGGGATCGATCTGTTGCATCCTGATCAGACCGCGCTCGATGGCCGGCTCGAGCGGCAGGCCGAGCGCCCTGGCGCGGGCGTCTATCGTTCCGCGCCCTTCGTCGAAGGCGAACACCACCGAGTGCTCGTCCCGCTGGGCGGCGGCGATGGCGTAGGTCAGGGCGATGGAGGATTTGCCCACGCCGGCCGCCCCGATCAGCAGCACGCTGGTTCCCCGCTCCAGTCCGCCGCCGACCAGGGCGTCGAGTTCCTTGTTGCCGCTCGCGACGAGGTCGCCGTCGAAGTCCTTGTGGTGCTCGGCGGCGACCAGGCGCGGATAGATCTCCAGTCCGCCGCGCTCGATCGAGAAGTCGTGGAAGCCGCCCTTGAACGGAATGCCGCGCATCTTCACCACCCGCATCCGCCGGCGCTCCGCGCCGTAGTCGATCGCGAGCTGCTCCAGAAGCACGACGCCGTGGGCGATGGAGTGGAGCTGCAGGTCGTTCTGGTGCGCCGTCAGGTCGTCGAGCAGGACGATGGTGGACTTGCGCCCGGCGAAGAAGTGCTTGAGAGCCAGGATCTGGCGCCTGTAGCGCAACGGACTTTGCGCAAGAAGTCGAAGTTCCGACAGGCTGTCGATGACGATACGGGTCGGATTGAGGCTTTCAACTGTGTTGAAGATGAGCTGGCTGGTCTCGCTCAGCTCCATCTCCGCTGGGTGCAGGACCGTCAGTTCCTGGCTCGGATCGAGGCTGGTCTCCCGCGGAACGAGCTCGAAGATGGTGACGCCTTCCAGCGACCAGCCGTGGCGCTTCGCCACGAGGCGCAGTTCGCGCTCGGTCTCCGAAAGGGTGATGTAGAGCGCGGGTTCCCCGCGGCGTACGCCCTCGAGCAGGAACTGCAGGGCCAGCGTGGTCTTGCCGGTCCCGGGCCGTCCTTCATAAAGATACATCCGTTCGCGATCGAGGCCCCCGCCGAGCACGTCGTCCAGGCCCGGATTGCCCGTCGAGATCCTCGGCAGTTCGTCTTCGACCGGGATCTGGTCCACTGCGCCTCTCTGTTCGTCGTGCATTGCGCCTCCAGTTCGAGCCGAAACGCACAACCGGGTGAGATGGTCAGACCGGAAAGCGATTATCGTGGCCATGCAGCGCGATCCGGCGGCCGCCAGGCCGACCGATTCGGCAGGGGGGAAGAACGGACGCCATGGTTCAGCGGATGCTTCGATCGCAGCTGACGCACGCCGGTCGCGCCAACGAGGCCGAAAACTCGCGAGTCCGGGCCCTCAGCGTCGGGTCAGAGGACGAATTGCTCGAGGCCGTGAAATCGCATTTCAGGTTTTGAGCACCGCTTCTCTACGCACGCCGCCCTCCCAGCGGCCCTTCAGCCGCTCGCGACCGCCGGTACGCAAGGCCGGCTGCCGTTCAATCAGCTTCCAGTGACCGGCGGTCCCGCTGACCCACTCTTCTCAAGCTCCACCACCATCACCTCGATCGGCTTGTCGCCGACATTGACGTCCTGGTGCAACGTTCCCGGCGGATTGGCCGGCAGCCAATAGGCGTGCCCGGTCTTCCAGTCGTGCGTCTCGGGCGCGCCGGTCTTCTCGACGATCTGCATCGTCCCGCCGGCCAGGGCGATGATCACGCGTGGATGCTCGTGCCGATGGAATGGCAGGGGCGCGTGGGGCATGACCACCGACTTCCAGACCTTTACCTCGGAATTGTCGAACTGGGGCTCCCGGCCCGTCTGGCCCAATCCCTGCGCTATGGCAAAACCCCCCGCGAAGGCGGCGAGTAGGGCCGCCCCGATAACCTGACCTCTCATGTCAATCTCCCCACGATCTCTCGCCGACTGTGTAGCTTGCCGTACCGAGGGTCAATCGGCGTTCTGGCGCCGGCCGGCCCATGTTATTGCTTGATAGCAATATAGTTTGTGCAGGCTTCGGGGGCGCGTCATGCCCACGTCCAATTGCGATCTGTATGCCGCGGCCAACGAGGCCGGCATCAATCTCGTCAAGCTCGTTTCCGCCCTCGATCCCCGGCAGCCTGTTCGACACGCCTCTTTCTCCGGCGTCCGGGACTTGGCTTGGGCGCAGGACAGGGCCACGGTGATGCTCGTTCCCGTTGTCCGACCTCGCGGTGGGGCCGGAGGCGCAAACCGGAAGGAGCGTTCGGATGAGCATAGAGCTGCGGCTGCTCGCCTGGTCGGTGATCCTGCTTCTCGTATACATCGTGGCGCAGGGCGCCTTCGTCACCCGGGTACGGGGCCTCGTCTGGAATGCAGGTCCGCGCGACGAGGGTCAGGGGACCCTGCCGACCTACGCCGGCCGCGCCCAGCGCGCCCTGGA
>DATBEN010000124.1:0-8190 GCA_036276055.1 Caulobacteraceae bacterium | reverse complement strand
TCGAACACGGCGTCCGGATCGGAGACAAAGCTCTTCCAGTAGGCGAGCGCCATGTCCCAGGCCGCGCCCTTCGGAGCGGCGGGCCGTCCCATGACGTAGGCGTAGGTGGTCTCGTCAGGCGCCACCAGGCCGGCGCGGGCGCCCGCCTCGATGGTCAGGTTGCACAAGGTCATCCGCCCTTCCATGGAGAGGGCCCGGACGGCCTCGCCGGCGTATTCGATCGCATAGCCCGTGCCACCGCTCGTCCCGATCCGGCCGATCAGGGCCAGGGCGTAATCCTTGGGGCCCACGCCAGGCCCGGGCGTCCCGCTGAAAGTCATGCGCATATTGCGCGACTTCGTCTGGCGCAGGGTCTGCGTCGCCAGGACGTGCTCGACTTCCGAGGTCCCGATGCCCTGGGCCAGGGCGCCGAAGGCCCCATGGGTGGAGGTGTGGGAGTCGCCGCAGACGATCGTCATCCCCGGTTGGGTCCGGCCCTGCTCCGGGCCAACGACGTGGACGATGCCATTGCGCGGATCGCCCATGGGGAAGAACTCGATGCCGTGCTCGGCGACGTTGCGCTCGAGCGCCTGGAGCTGGGCGCGCGCCTCCTCGTCGGCCACCGCGGCGACGCCGAGCGCCTGGCCCTCGGTGGGGGTGTTGTGGTCAGCGACCGCGAGCGTCCGGTCAGGGCGGCGCACGCCACGGCGGGCCTCGCGAAGGCCCGCGAAAGCCTGGGGCGTGGTGACCTCGTGGATGAGGTGCAGGTCGACGTAGAGGATCGACTCGCCGCTCTCATCGGTCGAGACGAGATGGGCGTCCCAGATCTTGTCGTACAGAGTCTTGCCGGCCATGCCCGCGATTTAGGAGGCGTGGTGATGTCGGTCCAGCCTCGGGCGACTACGACTCCGCCGAATCGTCACATCCGGTGCGTCTTCAGGAGCAAACTCGTCTCGGTGGCCGAAATGCCATCGATGAGACGGATATTGTCGAGGGCGTTGGAAAAGCCGGCCAGACTGTCGGTGAAGAGCTCGGCGATCATGTCCCACCGGCCATTGGTCGTGTGGACGGCCTCCACCTCGGGCAGGCCGCGCAAGGCTCGCAGCACAGCGGCCGAGCGCTCCCCTTCCACGGCTATGCCCATGATGGCGCGGACGCGGGCCGCCTCGGCCACGGTCGGCGATCTGAGTGTGAAACCCGCGATCGCGCCGGCAGCGAGCATCTTGTCGATGCGGTTCTGCACGGCGCCTCGGGAGAGGTTCACGGCCCTCGCGAGCCGGGCGACCGGGGCGCGGGCGTCCGCCCGCAGGAGGGTCACGAGCTTGCGATCGATCTCATCCATGCCGCCGATTTGTCGGTCATCACTGACGAATCGTCAACAAGCAGCGCGATTTTCGTGATCATGTCAGCTATTCGCTGACAGGCGCGGCCGTCATCCTCCTGGTTATCAACCGCCACAGGTGCGAGGAGCCGATGACCGACACCCCCGTCTTTCTGATGGCCGAGCCCACGCACTATGACGTGGCCTATCAGATCAATCCCTGGATGAAGCCGGGCGTGTGGAGCGCCGCCGCGGCCGCCAACCGCCTGGCGGCGCGGCGCGGCTGGGACACCCTGAAGGCTTCGCTCGAGCGCTGCGGCGGGCAGGTGATCTCGATGCCTGGCGCGGCGGAGGTTCCCGACCTGGTCTTCCCGGCAAACGCCGCGGTGGTGCTCGACGGCGTCGCCCTGGTGGCGCGCTTCCGCCACCCGGAGCGATCGGGCGAGGAGCCGCACTTCCTTGCAGCCCTCTCGGCCCTGCGCGACCGCGGGCTTCTGCAGGAGGTGCGTCAGATCGAGGGCTGCTTCCAGGAGGGGGCGGGCGATTGCCTGTGGGACGCCCGCCGCGGCCATTTCTGGGCCGCCAGCGGCCCGCGCTCCACCGCCGACTCCCTGGACGTCATCGCCGAGACCTTTGGCCGGCCTGTCGTCCACCTGCCCTTGGCGACCGAGCGCTACTATCACCTCGACACCTGCTTCTGTCCCCTGAGCGGCGGCGAGATCCTCTACTATCCGCCCGCCCTCACGCCGGAAGCCCATCGCGCGCTGCTGGACCACACCCGGCCCGATGAGCGGCTCGAGGCGAGCGACGAGGACGCAGAAGCCTTCAGCGTCAACGCCGTCTGCATCGGGCGCACCATCGTCATGGCGAGGCCCCCTGCGCGGCTCGAATCAAGGCTGGCGGAGCGCGGCTATGACGTCGTCCCGGTGGATCTGCAGCCCTTCATGCTCTCCGGCGGGGGAGCCTTCTGTATGACGCTGCGCCTGAACCTTTCCAGCGCCCCGGCCGCCGCTCTTGCCGCCTGAGGAGGAGGACCCGATGACGACCACGATCCTCGACGCGCCGCTCGCGCCGCAGACCGACTACCTGGCGCTGGAGGCGGAGTTCGGCGCGCGCAACTACAAGCCCCTGGACGTGGTCATCACCCGCGGCCGGGGCGTGTGGCTGTGGGACGTGGAGGGGCGGCGATATCTGGACTGCCTGTCGGCCTATTCGGCGGTGAACCAGGGTCACTGCCATCCGCGGATCCTGCAGGCGATGATCGAACAGGCGGGTCGCCTCACCCTGACCTCCCGCGCCTTCCGCAACGACCAGCTCGGCCTGTTCTATGAGGACCTCTGCCGGCTGACGAACTCCCACTCGGTTCTGCCGATGAACACCGGCGTCGAGGCGGTGGAGAGCGCGCTGAAGGTCTCCCGCAAGTGGGGCTACGAGGTGAAGGGCGTCCCGGCGGGTCAGGCTGAGATCATCGTCTGCGCCGACAACTTCCATGGACGGACGATCTCGGTGGTCGGCTTCTCGACCGATCCGACGTCCAACGCCAACTTCGGTCCGTTCGCGCCGGGCTTTCGGATCATTCCCTTCGGCGACGAGCAGGCCTTCGAGGCCGCCATCACGCCCAACACGGTCGCGGCCTTGATCGAGCCGATCCAGGGCGAAGCGGGCGTCATCATCCCGCCGGCTGGCTATCTTCACGCCGTGCGCGAGGCCTGTACGCGCAATGACGTGATCCTGATCCTGGACGAAGTGCAGACCGGCCTTGGCCGCACCGGGCGCCTGCTTGCCGAGGAACACGAGGGGGTGGAGGCCGACCTCACCCTGATCGGAAAGGCGCTGTCGGGCGGATTCTATCCTGTCTCGGCCGTGCTCTCGAACAAGGAGGTGCTGGGCGTGCTGAAGCCGGGCGAGCATGGCAGCACCTTTGGCGGCAATCCCCTGGCGTGCGCCGTCGCACGCATGGCGCTGAAGGTCCTGATCGAGGAAGGGATGATCGAGAACGCCGCGCGCCAGGGCGAGCGGATGATGGAAGGCCTGCGCGGGATCAATTCCGGCCCGGTGAAGACGGTCCGCGGACGTGGACTGATGATCGCGGTCGAACTGGAACCCGAGGCCGGCGGGGCCCGGCGCTATTGCGAGGCCCTGCAGGCGCGCGGCCTCCTCTGCAAGGAAACCCACGACCACACGATCCGCATCGCCCCGCCGCTGGTGATCACGGCAGCCGAGACGGACTGGGCCGTGGAACAGTTCCAGGCGGTGCTGGCCGGCTGAAGGCGGCGCTCACCGCCCCAGCGTCCGGCTCTGGTCGCCGCCGGAGGGATACCGGAGCTGGATGTGGATGGTGGTGTCGCCTTCGGCGACGTCGATCTTCGCCGCGTTCGCCGAAGGGGGGCCAAGGAAGAGGCGGGGGTTGTTCGAGAAGCCGTAGGGCTCGAGCGGGGCGACGAGCGAGTGATCGAAGCGGTGGTTTTCGTTGAGATCGTCGTAAACCGCCACGGCATAAGGTCCAGGGGCCGGAACCCAGACGCACATCTCTGTCGAAGGCGTCTGGGAGGGCACGCGCCAGACGCCGATCTCCCCGTTGGTCTTGAGGAACTTGTCGCGGTCGGGCGGATAGACGGTCACCGTCATCTGGCCCTGGTCGCTGCGGACGCCGTCCACCACGATGTCGAGCTTGGTCTGGCTGGGCTGGCCCATGCAGGTCTGGGCGAGCGCGGGCGTGGCGAGCAAGCCTGCGCAGGCGCTCGCGACCGCGATCAGCTTGAAACGACTCATCGGTGGGAAACCTCTGCAGAGACGCCGCCTTGGCTGGATATTGGCACGATCAGGCGGCAAGTGCGGATGCGCCCATGGCGGCAGCCGCGATCTCGAAGGATCTCAGGCGCGCGCCGTGGTCGAAAACGGACGCAGTGATCATCAACTCGTCGGCCCCGGTCCGTCGGGCGAAGGCGTCCAACCCCGCCTTCACGGTCGCCGGCGAACCGATCACGGCGCACGAAAGGGCATGCTCGAGGTGCATGCGCCCCTCGGGCGTCAGGCGCTGGTCCATGTCCTGGACGGGGGGCGGCAGGGGGCCTGGACGGCCGGTCCTCAGGGCTACGAAAGACTGTTGGGTCGAGCTGAACAGGTAGCGAGCTTCGGCGTCGGTTTCAGCGCCGATCACCATCAGCGCGGCCATGGCGTACGGCTTCTGCAGCCGTGGGGAGGGCTGGAAGCGCTCGCGGTAGATCGCCAGGGCCCGGTCGAGCTCGGCCGGGGCGAAGTGGGAGGCGAAGGCGAACGGCAGGCCGAGGGCGGCGGCGACCTGCGCCCCGAACAGACTCGAGCCGAGGATCCACACCTCCACATCCGCGCCGGCGCCCGGGATGGCGCGGACAGCCTGGCCCTCCCTCGCCGGAGTCAGAAAGTGCAGCAGCTCCACCACCTCCTGAGGGAAGGCTTCGGGATCGCTGTTGAGGGTCCGCCGCAGGGCGCGGGCGGTGAGCTGGTCGGTTCCCGGCGCGCGCCCGAGACCCAGGTCGACACGCCCGGGGTGGAGCGCGGCCAGCGTCCCGAACTGCTCGGCGATGATGTAAGGGGCGTGGTTGGGCAGCATGATCCCGCCCGATCCGATGCGGATCTTCGCCGTGCCGGCCGCCACGTGCGCCAGGGCGACCGCCGTCGCGGCGCTGGCGATGCCGGGCATGTTGTGGTGCTCGGCCAGCCAGAAGCGATGGAAACCCAGCCGCTCGACATGGCGCGCGAGGTCGACGCTGTTGCGCAGCGCCTCGCCGGCGTCGGCGCCCTGGGCGATCGGCGCGAGGTCGAGAACAGAGATCTTGGGCATGCTGCCGGACATATAGTCGCCGTCGCCGCAAGCCCAAGCCGGCTGGCCCCGCCGCCGTTTGGCGTTATCACCAGCCGATGCGCGACACACCGCCTCCCCAGCACGTCTATTTCCTTGGCATAGCGGGCGCGGGGATGAGCGCCGTCGCCTCGCTCCTCAAATCGGAGGGCGTGGAGGTCAGCGGATCCGACGAGGGCGCCTTCCCTCCGGTGACCACCTACCTGGAGACCCACGGCATCCCTTACCGCGTCGGCTTCGACGCCTCACAGATCCCTGCGCAGGTCGACGCGGCGATCGTCGGATCGAGCGCCAAGCTGGGACTCGACCACAATCCCGAGCTGGCGGAGCTGCAGCGCCGCGGGACGCCGCTGTTCAGCTTCGCGGCCTACCTGGGCGAGCACACGGCTGGGCGGGACGTGGCGGTCGTGGCGGGAAGCTTCGGCAAGTCGACGGTTACGGCGCTGCTGGCTCACCTGGCGCGCGAAGCGGGGGGCGATCCGGGCTGGTTCGTCGGCGCGGCGCCGCTCGACCTGCCCTCCAGCGGACATGCAGGGAGCGATCCGACCATCTTCATCGAGGGGGACGAGTACATCGTCGGCGGCGACGACCGGCGATCCAAGTTCCTGCTCTACACGCCGCGCGCCCTCCTGCTGACCTCCCTCGTACACGACCACATGAACGTGTTCCCGACGATGGCCGACTACGAGGCGCCGTTCGCCCAGCTGATCGACCGCCTCCCCGCACAGGACCTCATCGTGGCGGCGCGCGGCTTCGAACCGATCCGACGTCTCACCACCGGCCGCAAGGTCGTCTGGTATGGGTTCGATCCCGGCCCGGGCTACCACGCGCGGAATGTGCGCGTAGGCGAGGTCACGGGCTTCGATCTCGTCATGCCGTCGGGGCGGGCGATCGCGCTCGAAACGCCCCTGCTCGGCCGGCACAACATCGAGAACATCGTCGGTGCGGCGGCCTTCCTGCTCGAACGCTCGGCCGTCGGCGAGGACGCCCTGGCCAGGGGCGTCCGCAGCTTCCGCGGCCTGGAGCGCCGGCTCGACCGCAAGACCCGGACGTCGAGCGCGCCCGTCTATGAGGGCTTCGGCTCCTCCTACGAAAAGGCGCGCTCGGCCATCGAAGCCGTTCGCCTCCATTTCCCAAACCGCAGACTGATCGTGGTGTTCGAGCCCCACACCTTCAGCTGGCGCAATCGCGAAGCGCTGACCTGGTACGACACGGTGTTCCAGGGCGTCGACCAGGTCATCCTGCTCCCACCTCCCGACCACGGCGCGGCGAGCCATGACCAGCTCGACGAGGAGACAATCCTCCACCGCGTGCGTTCGGCCGGCGTTCCGGTTCAGCCCGTAAGCGGCGTTCCATCCGACGCGCTCGCCGCAGTGGAGGGAGCCATCGACGCCGAAAGCGTCGTCCTCCTCCTCTCTTCGGGCCCTTTGGCCGGGCTCGCGCAGAGCCTGCCGCCGCGGCTGGACGCGAGATTCGACGCGGCGGGTGTCGTATCGTCATAAAAATCGTCGATTGGAAGCCGAGTCCAGGCAACGGCTGCAGCTTCGTCGAGTTTAGCTGACAGACGCGCATCGCGCGCCATAGCAAGCTGTCCAAGAATTGGGAGTTCATCCGCAATGGACTTGACCCGTCGATCACTTGCAGTGGGGGCCCTCGGCATTGCAGGCGCCGCCGCGACCCCGTTCGCGGTCACGCCGGCTTTCGCCGATCACCGGTCCGACCTCGTCGCCGCCGCCCGCAGTTCACTGCATCAACTTCTGGACGAAGAACCGCGGTCGCGTTTCTTCTATCGCCACTGCCGCGCCGCGCTCGTGTTCCCGAGCATCCTGAAGGCCGGCTTCATCTTCGGCGGCCAGACGGGCAACGGGGTGTTGTTCGGCCCGCGCGGCGGCGGGGTGGAGGGCTTCTACAATCTGACTGGAGGTTCGTGGGGGCTTCAGATCGGCGGCCAGGACTTCGCCTACACCCTCTTCTTCATGACCGAACATTCGCTCGAGTACCTGCATCGCGTCGCCGGCTTCTCGGTCGGCACGGGTCCGAGCATCGTTGTGATCAACGCCGGCGCCGGGGCGGCGGCCGACACGACGACCATCACCCACGACGTCTACGCCTTCCCCTACAACCAGAAGGGGCTGATGGCCGACCTGACGCTCCAGGGCACGAAGATCTCGCCGATCCACCCGAGCTGATCGGGTCCCTGCCGTTTCTGCGCGTCCCTCCCCGGCAAGGGAGGGACGCGTTGACTCTCGGCCCACGTTGGTCAGACGGCTAGCCAGAAGCAATCATCAGGGGCAAGAGCCAAGGCCATGGACGTTGACTTGAAGCGGGCGTCAGGAGGCCTCGCCCTGCTGCTGCTCGCCGCCTGCGGGCACAGTCCGCCGACGCGCTTCTTCACGCTGGACCCGACGCCACCCTCCCGGCCCGCGACGACCGCGGTCGCCATCGCGCCCATCCAGCTGGACGCGGTGCACATCCCGCCGGCCCTCGACCGGCCGCAGGTGGTCACCCAGCTCGGCGCCTATCGCCTCGACGTGCACGACTTCGACCAGTGGGCCTCTCCCCTGGGAGAGATGATGCGCCGCACCCTCGCCCAGGATCTCCTCGCGCGGCTGCCGCAGGGGACGTTCATCCTGCCCGACGCGCCGCGCCCGCAGGGGATCCGCGGGCTGGTGGTGGACGTGCTGCAGATCGACGCCGCGCCGGGCGGGCAGGTCACCTTGGTGGCGAGCTGGACCCTCCTGGGGCCGGGCGCCGCGCGGCCAGCCCTCATCAGGAACATCCAGCTGACGGCGAACGCCGGGCCGGGGCCTCAAGGGACGGCCGCCGCGATGAGCCAGCTGCTCGGCCAGCTCGCCGACGAGATCGTCGGAGCGGTGAGCGCCTGAGCCTTCAGCTGCCGCCGAGCGCCGCGCAGGCGATCGAGGCGAGACGGGCGACGGCGCGGTCGGTCGCCTCCGCGCCTGCCCGGCTGCGGTCGACGTAGATAGCGAGCAGCAAGGGCTCGCCGTGCGCGGGCCAGATCACCGCGACGTCGTTCGCGGTGACTGCG
>DATBEN010000123.1:0-4710 GCA_036276055.1 Caulobacteraceae bacterium | reverse complement strand
TACCACCAGGTCGAGGCTCTCCGGCGCGAAGGGCAGGCGCTCCTCGTCGGCGACCACCCGCAGGCCGTCGGCGCGGGACAGCATGGCGGCCGAGAGATCGGTCTGCACCAGGGCGTCGATCTTGCCGGCCGCCTCGCTCTGGGCGAGGGCGCGGGCGAAGGTCCCGTCGCGGGCGCCGAGGTCCGCGGCGAGGGGGAAGCGGCGGTTGATCGCCTCCAGGCGCTCGACGATGTCGCCAGCGGCGCGGCGCTTGAGGAAATCGGCAGTCGCGAAGCCGGGTCCGGCGCGGTCGAGCCGGCGCGCGTGAAGCCTGCGGTCGAAGATCAGCGGCGGACCGGCCATGGCGCTCGCTACCGCAAGGCGGACTGGCTGGAAACGCATCAGAGCGATCAGACCGGCGATCACGATCCTTGCGCGCGGTTGGAATTGACGCATACTGCAAAGTCATGGGCCGTCTTGCTGTCGCCGCCCGCGCCGCGGCTGGCGGCGCACTGGATCTCCTGCTGCCGCCGCGGCCGCTGGACGAGGCTTCGCGCGAAGCAGTCGCCTCGTACGGTCTCACCTCATCGGCCTGGAGCCGCATCAGCTTCATCGAAGCGCCGCTTTGCGACGGGTGCGGGTCGGCGTTCGATTACGATCCTGGCGCCGGGGTGCGTTGCCCCGCCTGCGCGGCGCGGTCTCCGACGTTCGATCGGGCAAGGGCCGCCTGCATCTATGACGAGCACTCGCGCGACCTGATCCTGAAGCTCAAGCACGCCGACCGGACCGACCTCGCCGGGACCTTCGTCCGCTGGATCGCGCGCGCCGCCGCCGACATCCTGGCCGATGCGGACGCGGTGACGCCCGTTCCCCTCCACCGCACACGCCTTCTCGCCCGTCGCTACAACCAGGCCGCCGAGATCGCCCGCCCGCTCGCGCGCCAGGCCGGGCTCGCCTACTTTCCCGACGCGCTCATGCGACGCCGCTCCACCGGCAGCCAGGGCGGAAAGTCCGCCCTCGCGCGCCGCCGGAACGTCGCCGCCGCCTTTGTCGTCCCCGAAGCCTGGCGCCGCCGGGTGGCTGGGACGCGCGTGCTGCTCGTCGACGACGTCCTCACCACCGGCGCCACCGCCGAAGGCTGCGCCAGGGCGCTGAAGGCGGCCGGCGCCGCCCGCGTCGATCTGGCCGTCATCGCCCGGGTCAAACAGGCGCAGGCTCGTCCTATATGACACCTTTTCCCGGGCGCGTGTCGCGACCGGGTGTGCGGAGCGACCATGGCGGACGTCGTCATCTATACGCGGCCCTTCTGCGGCTTCTGTACGCGGGCCGTGAGGCTGCTGAGCGACAAGGGCGTGCCGTTCACCGAGATCGAAGCTGGGATGGATCCTGCCAGGCGGCGGGAGATGATGGAGCGGTCGGGTCGCAGCACCTTTCCCCAGATCTTCGTGGGCGGGACCCACGTGGGCGGATGCGACGACCTGATGGCGCTGGAGCGCGCCGGCAAGCTCGACCCACTCCTCAGCGCCTGAATCGAACGCCTTTGCGCATAGCCCTCCTCCAGCTCCGCACGCCCGCGACGCAGGAGGCCGCCCTGGCCCACGCCGAACCCTTGGTGCGCGAGGCGGCGGCGGGCGGCGCGCGACTGATCGCGACGCCCGAGGCGACCAACATCCTCCAGCGCGACCGCCAGGTCCTGGCGACCCGGCTTAAGACAGCGGATGAGGACATTGCGGTCGGTGGGCTTCGCGCGCTGGCGCGGGAGCTGGGGGTCTGGGTCCTGGTCGGATCCGCCCTGGTGCGGCGCGACGACGGCAAGGCGGCCAATCGCTCGATCCTCGTGGACCCGGACGGGGGCGTCGCAACGACCTACGACAAGATCCACATGTTCGACGTGGATCTTCCCACCGGCGAGCGGATTCGGGAGTCGACCTTGTACGAGCCGGGCGAACGGCTGGCGATCGCAAAGGCCGCCGAGGCCCGGGTCGGCCTCACGGTCTGCTATGACGTTCGTTTCCCGGCGGTATTCCAGGCCCTCGCCCGCGGCGGAGCGGAGATCCTGACCGTGCCGTCGGCTTTCACCGTCCCCACCGGCCAGGCGCACTGGGAGGTGCTGCTGCGCGCCAGGGCCATAGAGACGGGATCGTTCGTGCTGGCGCCGTCCCAGGGCGGAGAGCACGAGGACGGCCGGCGCACCTTTGGTCATTCCATGATCGTGGATCCCTGGGGCGAGGTCCTGGCCCAGGCCGAGGGCGACGCGCCCGGCGTGCTGTTCGCCGATCTCGATCTTGCTGCGGTGGGACGCGCCCGCGCGGCGATCCCGGCCCTGGCCAATGCGCGGGCGTTCGTCGGGCCATGATCCGCTACGCCCTCTCCTGCGCCGCCGGTCACGAATTCGAAGGCTGGTTCTCGAGCTCGGAGGACTACGACGCCCAGAGCGCGCGGCGGCTGGTCACCTGCCCGGTCTGCGACAGCCACGAGGTCCGTAAGCAGATCATGGCGCCGGCCCTGGCCACCGGAGCCCAGCGGGAATTCGCCGCCGGCGAACCGGCCATGCGGGCGATGATGATGGAGGCCCTGGGAAGGATCCGCCGCCACGTCGAGGCCAACTTCGATTACGTCGGCGACCGCTTCGCGACCGAGGCGCGGGCCATTCACGAGGGCAAGGCCGAAGATCGCGGCATCTACGGGCAGGCGACCCCGACCGAGGTGAAAGGGCTGGTGGAAGACGGCGTGCCGATCGCGCCCCTGCCGCCCGAACCACCCAAGAAGTCGGAGCTGAACTAGTCTCGCGTCGCCGCCGGCCGGGCTATGGTCATCATGTAGTTGACCCGGCTGTCCGTCCCGACCGACCAGCGGCCGGATACCGGATCGAGCGCGACGCCGAAGGGTCCATCGACCTCCAGCCGCTCGTCGGCGAGGAACCCGCGGATCTCCGCTGGCTTGAGGAACCTGCGCCAGTCGTGGGTGCCGGCCGGGACCCATCTCAGGACGTATTCGGCCATGACCTTGCCCAGGGCCAGCGACACGGCCGTGCGATTCAGGGTCGCGAGGATCATCACCCCGCCGCGCTCCAGGAGCCGGGCGCTGTCGCGCAGGAAGGCCCCCGGATCGGCGACGTGCTCGATCACCTCCATGTTGAGGATCACGTCGAACGAAGGCTCACCCGCGGCCAGGAGGTCTTCGACGGTCGAGGCGCGGTAGTCGATCTCGAGGCCGGACTGCTCGGCATGAGCCTTGGCGATGGCGATGTTGCGATCCGAGGCGTCGACACCGATCACCTGGAAGCCAAGCCGCGCCATGGGCTCGCACAACAGGCCTCCGCCGCAACCGACGTCCAGCAGCCGAAGGCCGGCGAAAGGCGTGCGCTCGCGACCGTCCCGCCCCAGATGGCGCAGGGCCGTTTCGCGGATGAAGGCCAGTCGCGTCGGGTTGAGCCGGTGCAGGGGCGCGAACTCGCCCTTGGGGTCCCACCAGGCTTCGGCTATGGCGGAAAACCGTTCGACCTCGGCCGGATCGACGCTCGACGGGGCGGCGGACATGGATCGACTGCTGGACCCGAAGCGCCGCGCGGTCAACGGCGCGGCGGCCGAAGCCGAACGGCTTGGTTGTGCAGGCGCAACACCGTCGCTAGAGAGGCCGGCCTGATTGATCCATGGTCTTGAAGCCCTTGTCCCGTCTGGTCATGAAGTTCGGCGGCACCTCGGTCGCCGATATCGAGCGCATCCGGCGCGTGGCGCGCCTGGTGGCCGCCGAGGCCGCGCGTCGGCCTGTGGCGGTCGTCGTGTCGGCCATGGCGGGCAAGACCAATGAGCTGGTCGCCTGGACCGACGCGGCGGGCGCGGCCTCCGACGCCCTGGCCGCCTCCGACGATGAGTACGACGCGGTCGTCGCTTCCGGTGAACAGGTGACGGCGGGGCTGCTCGCCATGACGCTCCGGAACATGGGCGTGCCGGCCCGCAGCTGGCTTGGCTGGCAGATTCCGATCATCACCGACGAGGCCCACGGCAAGGCGCGGATCGACGAGATCCCGTCCGAGCGCCTGGGCGAGGCTCTCGACCGCCGCGAGGTCGCGGTGATCGCCGGCTTCCAGGGCGTGACCCGCGACGGCCGGCTCTCCACGCTGGGGCGAGGCGGTTCCGACACCACCGCCGTGGCGATCGCCGGGGCGATCGGGGCGGACGTCTGCGACATCTACACCGACGTGGACGGGGTCTACACGACCGATCCGCGTATCGAGGCCAAAGCCCGCCGCCTCGCGCGGATCAGCTTCGAAGAGATGCTGGAGATGGCCTCGCTCGGGGCCAAGGTGCTCCACACCCGCTCGGTCGAGATGGCCATGGCCCACAATGTGCGGGTGCGTGTTCTCTCGAGCTTCGTGGAGCCGGGCGAGAACGACGGGGCAGGCACAATCGTCTGCGATGAGGAGGAGATCGTGGAAAAGCGCATCGTGAGCGGCGTCGCCTTCAGCCGGGACGAGGCCAAGATCAGCCTCTTCGGTCTGCCCGACCATCCGGGCGTCTCCTCGGAGATCTTCGGCCGGCTCGCCGATGCGAACGTGAACGTGGACATGATCGTCCAGAGTCACGCCCGCAGCGAGGGCGCGGCGAACATGGAATTCACCGTGGGCAAGCGCGATGCGGCGCGCGCCGTCGAGATCGTGCGCCAAGCCCAGGACAGGATCGGCTTCGCCGACGTGGCGGTGGACGAGGACGTGGCCAAGATCTCGGTCAT
>DATBEN010000122.1:0-1685 GCA_036276055.1 Caulobacteraceae bacterium | reverse complement strand
GGCCGCGGCGAGTTCGGCCGCCAGCCCCCGGCCCAGAGCCTCCAGCCCCGCGTTGAGCGCCGAGAGCCACGCCACGCCCGGCGAATAGCGCCGGCTGGCCTGGCCCGAGGTCAGGATGATCGAGCCGCCGGGCTTCACCTTGCCGGCGCCATGCTTGACCACGCGATACTGGGTCCAGAACTTGGCCCCGAAGGCCGACTGGACCGCCTCGACCGGCGTCTGGGCCAAGGGCATCGGCCCCATCCGGGCCGCGGTCAGCGTCACCAAATGGTCCCAAGGCTCGCAGTCCGCGAAATAGGCGGCGACCGCGGCCTCGTCGCCGGCGTCCAGCCTGAGCGTCGCCAGCGCCGACCCCGCCGCGGCGGCGTCGAGCTTGTCCTGATGGCGCCCGGCGATAGTCACCGACGCGCCGGCCTGCACCGCCGCCTGCGCCACGGCCAGACCGATCCCCTCGCTGGCGCCCACCACCAGCACGCGCTGTCCCTGCACTTCAGCTCTCCTCTTATTGCGTCTTATTGGACTGCTTAGCGAAGTACTCATCCGGAACGAGCACCGGCTTGATGACCAATCCCGACAGCGAGGATTGCTCAGCCTCGTTGATCTGGGACAACGGAAATGTCTGGATCAGCTTGTCGAAGGGGAATGACCCCGCCTTCCACAGCGCAATCATTTTCGGGATGAACACATGCGGCTCGACGCCGCCTTCGACGATCCTCATCAGCGCCTTGCCATTCAGATCGTGTTGGGAGATGACCAGTTCGCCGCTCGGCGCGCCGACCAGGCCGCAGGCGCCCCCCTTGCGGATGGCGGCGATGGCCTTCGAAATCACACTCGGGACGCCTGTGGTGTCGAAGGCGTAGTGCGCCCCGCCGCCGGTCGCCTGGCGAATCTTAGCAACGAGGTCGTCCGCGCCGGCGTCGAAGACGTGAGTGGCTCCGAGCTCGAGCGCCATGTCGAGACGCGCCCGGTGCAGGTCCACCGCGACGATGATGCTCGCGCCGACCGCGCGGGCGCCGAGCACGGCCGACAGTCCGACGGATCCGGCGCCGAAGACCACCAGGCTTTCCCCGGCCTTCATGTCGAAGGTGACCATGACCGCGCCCGCGCCCGACTGAATCCCGCAGCCGAGCGGCGCGACAAGGGTCAGGGGAAGGTCGCGATCCACGACCACGGCATTGCGTTCGGTGACCAGGGCGTGGGTCGCGAATGACGATTGACCGAACCAGCGGGCTGAAATCTCCTCGCCCCGCGCATCCCGGACGCAGGTCGATCCATCGCCGTTTCGGCCGGACGCGTTCAGCTTCACAAAGCTGTCGCAGTAGGAGGGCTTTCCGCTCGCGCACAGTTGGCAATGGCCGCACGACTGGAACGTCAGCACGACATGGTCGCCGACGGCCGCCCGCGAAACCCTGGCGCCGACGCGCTCGACGATCCCCGCGCCCTCGTGGCCGACAATCAACGGAAAGGCCGTGAACCGGGCGTCGCGGGGAAGGACGTCGCTATGACAGAAGCCCGCCGCATGAATGCGCACGAGGATCTCGTCGTCGGCGGGCGGGGCCAGATAGACCGTCTCCATCACATGGCGGCCGGTCGGCGACCGCAGCACCGCCGCGCTGATCGCGATGGCGCCAGGCGGTTGGTCACCCACTCTGGTGCGACGCCAATCGGTTTGGATGGACGACGCC
>DATBEN010000121.1:0-3037 GCA_036276055.1 Caulobacteraceae bacterium | reverse complement strand
CAGGAACACGCCGTCGATGAACACGCCGATCGATGACTGTTCGCCCGGATTGGCCTCCTGCGAGGCGACCCCTCTCATGGTCATGATGCTCGTGCGCGCATCACCCCATTCGCGCGACGTAAAGCTGGGCGCGATGCTGGCCAGATCGTGAAAGCTGGAGATTCCGGCGTCCTTGAGCGTCCGACCCGTTACCGCGGTCATCGAGATCGGCACATCGATAATGTTCTCGGCCCGCTTCTGAGCCGTCACAACGATCTCGCCCACGGCCGTGGCCGCGTTGTCGGGCGTAGTGGGCGCGCTCGAGGCGCTGAAGGGAGTGATTACGAAAAACGCGGCGCCGGCCAACAGGCCGCCGCGCCGGGCCAGGCTTGTCGTGTCCATCTTCCTCCCCGAAGCCCCCGTCAGCATCGCCGCATCCCCCGTCCGATCGCTCGGCGAGGCTGGATGCCCACGCTCGGCTTATGTCCAAATTAGGCTTAATAGTGGAATGAGTGCAAGCATTAAATCTTGCGTATGCGGGAGCTAAGGAATCTGGTCCGCTGTCAATGCTCGCCGCGCCTAAGCCCCGGCGAGGATCCGGTTTAGGTCCGCCATGGTCTCGACGAACGCGCGCTGGGGCAGGCCGGCGGATTTCGCCGGACCAAAGGCGCCATGGATGGCGCCCTCGTAGCGATTCAAGACGACGGGCACGCCGGCCGCCTCCAGCTTGGCTGCGTAAGCCGCGCCGTCGTCGTGCAGCGGGTCATACTCGGCGATCGCGATGACGGCCGGGGCCAATCCGGCATGGTCCGCTGCGAGCATCGGCGAGGCCAGGGGGTCGGCCGCCTGGCTGGCATCGGGCAGATACATGCGTCCGTATCGTTCGAGCTGGGAGCTCGTAGCGCCGTAGCCCTCGGCGTTGGCTTGCCGCGACGGATAGAAGGTGCTTGCCACGGGATGGAAGGGCGCCATTAGGTCCACCACCGGGTGGATCAGGAGCTGCGCGGCCAGCGCCGGTCCTGACTGGTCGCGTGCGCGAATGGCCAAGGCCGCCGCGAGGTTGCCGCCGGCGCTGTCGCCGGCGACCAGCAGCCGTCGCTCGTCGGCGCCCAGTTCGCTGGCATGAGCGGCCGACCATTGCAACGCGGCCCAGGCATCGTCGATGGCGGCGGGAAACGGATGCTCCGGCGCGCGTCGGTATTCCACGGAGACGACGATGGCGCCGAGGGCGACGCAAAGGTCGCGCGCCATGACGTCATGGGTCTCGATCGACCCGACCACCCAGCCGCCGCCGTGGACCAGAAGCACGAGGGGGCGAGGGCCTTGCTCGACAGGGCGGTAGATCCGGATGGGCAGGTCACCCTCGGGTCCGGCGACGGTCTGGTCGTCGACCCGCGAGACCGGCTGCCGGAAAGGACGCAGCGCCTCGACGTGGGCGGGCTCCCTGGCGCGAAAATCGGCGATGGAAATGTCCGAGGGCGCGGCCGCAGCCAACATCGCTTTGCAGGTCGGGTCCAATGGCATTTCTGTTCGCTCCGCCCGGCTTTCTCGAACTCGTTTCGGCCGAATTAAGAAAATCATTACACTATATCGCCGCGTGTGCAATGCTGGCCGAAGGCCGGTCGTGGGAGGAAACATTGGTCGAACAGGTGCGGATCGGAATCCTCGGCTGCGCGCGAATTTGCCGCCAGGCCCTGATCGAAGCGGTGGCGCAGGTCCCGGAAGTCGAGATCGTCGCCGTGGCGTCGCGCGATGCAGCGCGGGCGCAAGCCTACGCGAACGACCATGGAATCCGGCGCGCTCATGGCGGCTACGAGGCGTTGCTGGCCGATGACGATGTCGAGGTGGTCTACAATCCCTTGCCCAACAGCCTCCACGCCGAGTGGACGATCAACGCGCTGAGCGGGGGCAAGGCGGTGCTGTGCGAAAAGCCGCTGGCCTCGAATGCGGCGCAAGCCGGCCAGATGGTGGCGGCCGCCAGGCGCGCCGATCGGCCGCTGATCGAAGCCTTCCACTACCGCCATCATCCGGTCGCCCGGTTCATCGCGGAGCATGTTCGGTCGGGGGAACTGGGCCGCCTTCGCCAGATCGATGCGATCCTCAACATTCCCGGGCGCCTGCTGCGTCCTGACGACATCCGATTTCAGGAAGCGCTGGCCGGTGGGGCCACAATGGATGTGGGGTCCTATTGCATCAATATCCTGCGGCTGGTCGCTGGCGTAGAGCCCACGGTGATCTCGGCGTCGGCGTCCACGGTGGCGCCCAGAGTCGACGGCGCGATGCGCGCCCGGCTGGCCTTTCTGGGCGAAACCAAGGGCTCCATCGAATGTTCGCTGACCCACGAATCCCTGGTCGCCCGGCTCTTGATCGAGGGGGAACGCGGCGGGCTGGTCGCTGAGAATCCGTTTCTTCCCCAGCTGGGAGGCTCCTCTGTTACGATCACCGTGGACGGGGAGGCTCGCACTGAACAATTCGATCGAACGCCGACCTACGTTTTCCAGCTGCGCTCGCTGGTCGACGTGATCCGCAACGGCGCGGCGAGCCCGACGCCGGCCGAGGACGGGGTGGCGAACATGAAAGTCATCGACGCGGTGTACACGGCCGCTGGCCTTGGCTTGCGAGGCTGACCCTCAAAGCCTGATCGACATCGCCGCTTAATACAGTTCGAGTACGGTCGTGCCGCCCATCTCTGAAAGCACCACTTCCTTGACCCTCTGCATGTGCTGACGCCAGACCGCCTCGGCCGCCGGCCCGTTGCGCGCTGCGATCATGTCAATCAGCGCGACATGGTTCGCCAGGCCGCTCTCGTTGAGCTCGAGTTGGTCCGGTCGGCCCCGCGCAACAAAGTATGGGGCGTGGCGGCGAAAGATCTCGTCTAGCATGCCCAGGATCAGGGCCAGAACGACATTCTTCGAGCGTTGCGCCAGGACGCGGTGCAGTTCGGTCGTCGCCTGACCGTAGCGGGAGAAGTCACCTACCAGCGCTCTCTCCTGTTCGAGGAGCGCCCTGAACACGGCCAGGTCCTCGTCGGTTCGCCGTGTCGCCAGCGTGTTCATCA
>DATBEN010000120.1:0-6687 GCA_036276055.1 Caulobacteraceae bacterium | reverse complement strand
TGGTACGGCTCGACCTTGTACTCGCCGGGTTGAACGCCCGCCGGGCTCGGAGAGCCCTGCGCCAAGGCGCCTGGCGCGACAGAGAGAAGAGCGAGGGCGGCCGTGGAGACGGCCAGGTTGGTCAGCTTCATTGAGAGCCTTCGAAGGGGGTTCGCTTCACGTGTGCGCGTCGCCATAAATGTGGCGCCTGTGGACCTTCCGTGAAAGGAGGTATATCGCGATCGTATCCATCGGTTTTGGCGATACATCGAATGCTGGACCGCCTGTCGCTCGATCAACTTCGCACATTCGTCGTAGCCGTCGAAGAGGGCAGCTTCTCCGCCGCGAGCCGCAGGCTCCGTCGCTCGCAGTCCGCGGTCAGCGAGCTCATCAGTACGCTCGAGAGCCAGCTCAAGGTCGCCCTCTTCGACCGATCGGGACGCTATCCCACGCTCACCCCGGCGGGAGCTGTCCTGCTTGGCGACGCCCGGAGCGTCCTCGCCGGGGCGGAGGGAATGAAGGCGCGGGCCAGGGGCATGGCCTCGGGACTTGAGCCGGAACTCTCCGTGGCGTTCGACGTGTTCTTTCCCATGGCTGCGCTCACGGCGGCGGCGAAGGATTTCCAACGGCGGTTCCCACGCACGCCGCTGCGACTCTACGCGGAGACACTGGGCGGCGCCTTCCAGCCGGTCCTCGACGGTCGCGCGCGCCTGGGCATCGTCGGGCCGCTTCACATGGATGTTGCGTCGGTTTCCAGCGAACGACTCGGCGCCGTCTCCCTGGTGATGGTGGCGGCGTGCGACCATCCCCTCGCTTCGATCGAAGGGCCCATCCCACGGCGCGAGCTAGCCAACCACACCCAACTTGTCCTTACGGATCGGTCCAACCTCACCGCCGGACGGGAGTTCGGCGTGATCTCCCCGTTGAACTGGCGTCTGGCCGACCTGTTCGCCAAGCACGCTTTCCTGCTCAGCGGCCTGGGTTGGGGCGGCATGCCAACGCACGTCGTCGAGCACGATATCGCGGAAGGCCGGCTCGTGCGCCTTCAGATCGAGGACGTTCCCGAGTCGGCCATGATCCTGCCGATGTCGGCGATCTATCTCCCGGCCACGCCGCCAGGTCCGGCCGGGCGCTGGCTGATTGAGCGCCTAAATCAATGCCCTTCGAAACGGCGCGCCAGCGGCGACGCCTACGCGCTGGCGGTTCAAGATACGGCGGCCTGAGCGTTAGAGCAAACCCCGTTCAGACGGAACCGTCTGAACGGGGATGATTTGCTCTAGATTCAAAAGTGTAGAGCCTGATTCACCGTTTGCATCTGTTCCGTGCAAACGGATCAGGCTCTAATCGTCGATCCACGAATTCGTTCGCGGGCGGCCGCCAGCTCCTGCGCCAGGACCGAGACCAGTTCGGCGGCCGGAAGGCTTCGCGCGAGGGGCGCCCCCTGCCCTGCCCACTGGGCGCCAAAGCCGCCTTCCCCCTGCGCTCGGCCGGCCGCGGCCAGGGCTTTGCCGACGTCGTAGGCGACCGGGTAGTCCGGGATGGCGAGGCCCTTCAGGTCCGCGTCTTCGAGGTCCGTGAAGCGGTTGGCGAGACACCGGGCGGGACGGCCGGAGATCACTGGGGTCATCCGGGTCGCTGACGCGCCCGGCCCGAACAGCGCCTCCCGGTAGAAAGCGTCCGCGCTCGATTCGGGACAGGCGACGAAGGCCGTGCCGAGCTGCGCCAGCTCCGCTCCCAGAACGAGCGCCGCGCCGATTCCGGCGCCGTCCATGATCCCGCCCGCGGCGATCACCGGAAGCGGGATCCTGCTGGCCAGCAGACGCGTGAGGGCGAGGACGCCCAGGCGCGGATCGGGAGCATCGGGATCGAACACGCCACGATGGCCCCCCGCCTCGTAGCCCTGGGCGACGATCGCGTCGACGCCGGTCGCTGCCGCCTTCTCGGCTTCCTCCAGGTTCGTG
Organism: Caulobacteraceae bacterium; assembly: GCA_036276055.1. Taxonomy (GTDB): domain Bacteria; phylum Pseudomonadota; class Alphaproteobacteria; order Caulobacterales; family Caulobacteraceae; genus Acaudatibacter. Next base: position 4,747 of record DATBEN010000120.1, on the reverse strand, counting down.
GCCGTCGAGAACAGCATGACGCCGGCGGACTTCAGACGTCCGATCGTCTGCGCCGAAGGAAGGCCGAAGTGAAAGCTGACCACGGCCGGCCGTGCGTCCGCCAGCAGCTCGACCATCGCCTCGTCGGCGAGGAAGCTGGTGTAGATCTCGTGGATCGTGGCCGGAGTTTGCGCGCCATAGCGCTTGAATAAGGGCTCGAGGGCGGCGAGCCAGGCTTGTTCCCGCCTGGCGTCGGCGGTTGCAGGACGATGACAAAAGACGTTGACGTTGAACGACCCGGAGGTCCGGGATCGAAGTGTCTCGATCATGGCCCGCGCCCCCGCCGCATCCGTGGCTCCCACGCCGATGGAGCCGAGCGCCCCGGCGTTGGTGACGGCGGCCGCCATGGCCGGGGTCGAGACACCAGCCATCGGGGCCTGCACGATCGGCAGTTTCAATCCAAGCCGCTGCATGAGGTTGGCCATCGCCTCACCCATCCCTTGTCCTCGCGGGCGCATCCGCGACGGTCTCCTTGCTCACCCGCCAATCATCCGAGACGCCGTCGTACGGCGTCCGCTTCAGGCGAGGGTCGCCGTCAGCGAGATCTCCGCGTTCATCAGGCGCGAGACCGGACACGTCTTCTCGGCTTGCCTGGAGAGATTGTCGAAGGTCGCCTGGTCGAGGCCCGGGACCTGGGCCCTCAGGGTCAGGGCGGATTTCGTGATCTTGAAGCCCTCGCCGTCCTGATCGAGCGAGACGGCCGCCTCAGTGGAGAGCTCGGCGGGCTCGTAGCCCGCGGTCTGGAGCTGAAAGGCTAGAGCCATGGTGAAACAGCCGGCGTGGGCGGCGGCGATCAGTTCCTCGGGATTGGTCCCGGGCTGATCCTGGAACCGGGTCCGGAATGAATAGGGCGACTCCTTGAGCACGCCCGAGTCGGTCGTGAGCTCGCCGGCGCCGTCGCGGCCGGTCCCGCGCCAGACGGCGCGCGCTTTGCGGATCATCGTGTCCTTCCTTCCCGAACGCGTCCGACGGCCCCCTACCGTCCCACGCCGCACACTAGACGCCATGTCCGGGCGAAAAGGTAGCTAGACAAAAGGCGCGCCAATCGTAGGCGCGCTCCCGGGGTCACGGGGAAGAAGCCGACGGACGCCTCAGACGGGCGGCGCGCAGCCGGCGGCGATGGCGCGGTCCATCTGACCGGAAATCCGGGCCAGCACGCGCAGCACGGCCTCTCGCGCCCCCTCCGCGTCGCGCCGCTCGATGGCGTCGACAATAGCGAGGTGTTCGGCGATCTCGGCGAGGCTCGTGTCCGGGGCGGTGCTCGCCAACACATGGGCCCAGAAGCGCGCCGCCTTGTGCTGGAGCGCGATGAGGAGACGCGCCAGGACGCAGTTGCCGCTGCTGCGCGCGAGGATGGCGTGGAAGCGCAGGTCCATCAGGACCACGCTCTTCCGATCCCCGACCTCGAGAGCCTCGTGCGCTCCATCGAACGCCCGCCTGAGGGCGGCCACTTCGGCGCTGCAGTTCCGCCCCGCGGCAAGCGCGACGCAATGCGGCTCGAGGAGCCGGCGCGCTTCGAACGTCTGGCGGACCTCCTCGAGATCGAGCGTCGTCACCAGGGTCGCGGAGCGCGCCTTGCGCACGACCAGTTCCTCGAGCGCCAGCCGGTTCAGGGCGGCGCGCACCCCGGCCAGTCCGGCGCCGTATCGACGCGCCAGGCTGCGTTCTTCCAGGCGCGCGCCCGCCGGCAGATGGCCGAGGATGATGTCCATCAGGATCTGCTCGTAGGCCTGCGCCTTCTGCAGGTTCCGCGGCCACACCCCCAGATCCGCCAAGACCTCGGCGCCCGCCGCAGGAGCCGCAGGGCGCGGCGAAAGCGCCGCAGCGGCCACATCCGCTCCAAAATCAATCGACAGAGTCAGACTCCTGGTCAGGCCGCGCGAGCCGGGCGACGCAAGGCGCGCTCTTCCACAAGGCGGCCGTAGAGCGCGAAGAGCTGCACGAAATGCGCCTCCGCGCTGCTTGGGCCCGGCGGCGTCGGCTCGCGGGTATCCTTCGCGCCCGACGAGCGCAAGGCCGTGCGGATCGCCTCGGCGCACGAGGCCGTGTCTCCGGTGCGATAGGTCACCGCGCACCCGCGCCGCGCCAGGTCCGCGGCCCCGCCGGTGTCCGGGGCCACGACAGGAAGTCCGGAACTCATCGCCTCGGCGACGACGAGGCCGTAGGTCTCGGCCCCGGATCCGTGCACGAGCAGGTCGGCGCTGGCGTAGATCTCCGCGAGACGCCGCCGGTCCGTCACCGGTCCCATCAGATGGACGCCGGAGGAGCGCCTTACGAGCCGCTCGACGGCGCCGCGTGTAGGGCCGTCCCCGATGACCAGGAGCACGATGTCCTCCCGTTCGGCGCGGGCCCGGACGAAACCCTCGATCACCGTGCGATGGCGCTTCTCGGGGTGCAGCCGCCCCACGGTGAGCAGCAGTCGGCTGTCGGGTCCGGCCCCGCACGCAGCGAGCAGTTCCCGCCGAAGGGTCTCATCACGACGCGCCGGCGAGAACAGGTCGGCCTCTATGCCGAAGGGGACGGCGATGGGACGATGCACGCCGAAGCGGTCCAGCCGCTCGGCCAGCCACTCGCCGCCGGTGACCGTGACGTCGAAGTTGGCGCTGAGACGGCGCAGGTAGGCCCAGTAGCCATTGAACAGCCGATCGATGCGGTCGCGGTCCAGCAGACCGTCCAGCAGGGTGTGCGGATAGCCCGCGATGAAGTCCTGATGGAAGACCAGCGAGCGGACCGCCTCGCCCGGCCATTGGGCCGCGATCCAGCCGCCGCGCCAGGGCGAGGAGCCCTCCACCACGTCCGGCGCCTCGGCGTCCATGACCCGCCACGCCTCGCTGGCGCCCAGGAACATCCGGTAGTTCGAATCGAATGGCATCGGGGGGGCGGTGACCCACACGATCTTGCCACCGGGCCTGACCTCTTCCCGGCTTTCGGCTCCGGGCGCGACCACGACGACCTCGTGACCCTGCCGCGCCGCAAACGCGAGCTTCTGGCGGACATAGCTGGCCACCCCGCCGCCGGTCTCGGAGTAGAAGCCCGAAACGTCGAGGATCTTCATCAGTCGATCGCCATCACACGCACCTTCAGCGGCCGGCCAGGACCCGGTAGCGCGCCAGGGCTCCCGCCATGGCTTCGTCCCAGGAGAACCGGAGACTGCGGGCGCGAGCCGCCTCGCCCATGGCTTGCCGCAAGGCCGGCTCGCCGGAAAGACGCAGCGCCGCGCCCACCAGGGCGTCCAGATCGCCCACGGGGGCCAGATAACCCGTCACGCCGGGATCGACCAGCGAGCGGCTTCCTGTCGCATCGGCGCAAAGCGTGGGCAGGCCCGAGGCCATGGCTTCCAGCGTGACGCTGCCGAAGGTCTCCGTGTCACTGGGAAAGACGAAGATGTCGGCGCTGGCGTAGGCGGTCGGCAGATCATCCCCCACCAGGAACCCCTCGAACAGCCCACCCGGAAGCGCGCGCTCGAGCGCGGCGCGCTCCGGTCCGTCGCCGACCACCAGGGCCCTCGCGGGCATCCCCGCAGCCTGCAGCCCGCGGACGACCGCGACGAAGTCGTCCAGCCGCTTCTCGCGGACGAGCCGGCTGACGAAGGCAACCAGAATCTCGCCGGGCGCGACGCCGCGCGCCGCGCGCCATGACTCGGACCGGCGGCCAGGATGGAACCGCTCGGTGTCGATCCCGCGCGTCCACAGGTGGAAGTTCGCTTCCACGCCCTCGGCCGCGAGCGTGTCGGCCATCGAGGGAGACGGCACGAAGACCTCGTCGCACGCGCCGTAGAAGCGGCGCTCCGCCGCCTTCGCGACAGGCTGAAGGAAGCCGAACCCGTAGTACTTGAGATAGGTGTCGTACCGCGTGTGATAGGACGCCACCGTCGGCCAGCCTGAAGCTTTCGCCAGCCGTAGCGCCTGATGCCCGAGGATGTCCGGGGTCGCCAGATGGACGATGTCCGGACGAAACGCGGTCAGCCGCGCGCGGACCGGCCCGGTCAGGCCAAGGGCGATGCGGTATTCCGGCCGGAAAGGGATTGCGACCGACGGCGCGGCGACAATCTCGCCCGCATGCTCCAGCGCCGGCTTGCGGGCGACCGGCGTGAAGATCAGCGTCTCCACGCCTTGCGACAGCAGGTAGGCCACGAGTCGGTTGAGGGTCAGGGCGACCCCATCGCGGATGTAGTTGTATGATCCGGTGACCAGGGCCACGCGCAGCGGCGCGTCTCCGCCGGAATCGGCCTGGAGCTCCATCCGGAGCGGGCGGATCGCAGTGTCCTGATCCGCCGTCACGTCCACACCCAAAGTCCCCGTCGCCGCCTGCCTCCGCGCCATATAGCGGGGCGCGCGGGTACATGCACGCGAACCGGACGCGCGCTCCCCCGCGCGCGTCCGCTGCGGGTGACCTACTTCAGATGCTTTGCAAGGTGCTTGTTCATCTCGAACATGCTGACCTTGTCCTTACCGTCGAACACCGGGCGGAGCTTGTCGTCAGCCAGGATCTCGCGCTTGTTGGCCGGATTCTGAAGGTTGTGCTGCTTGATGTACGCCCAGATCTTCGACACCGCGTCGCCTCGCGACAGCTCGCTGCCGCCGACGACCGCCGCCAGGGCGGGTGAGGGCTTCAGGACCTGCTGCAATCCGTTCGGCTTCTTCGGAGGCTGCGCCATGTGATCGTGGCTCCCTGGAGTTCCATGCGCGCGATTGCGCGTTTCTGCGGG
>DATBEN010000119.1:0-1988 GCA_036276055.1 Caulobacteraceae bacterium | reverse complement strand
ACCAGGCTGCCGGCAAGTTCCAGCGTCTGGCCAATGGCGTTTACGCCGACCCGTCCAGCGGGCCGGTGGAGGGCGCCGTCCTGCGCAATTGGCCCAAGATCGTCGCCCGGCTCGTGCCGGATGGCGTCGTCACCGATCGATCCGGCATTGAAGCCCAGCCCTGGCGGGACCGCTCGGGCGGCGCGCCGGAGGGAGACGCCATCCTCTTCATGAGCGCCCCACGCAGCCGCGCCGCCATCGCCTTGCCGGGACTAGTCATCAACATCCGCCAGGGCGCCGGTCCAGTGGATGAGGACATTCCCTATCTCGGGACCCATCTCGCCAGTGAGACCCGCCGCCTGCTCGACAATCTGGCGCCGTCCCGCGCGCGCTCGGGCCCGGCCCGGACCCTCGGTCCGGCCGAGGTGCAGAAGCGCCTGGACAGCCTTTGCACCACCCACGGCGTCAGCCACCTCGACACCATTCGGGACAAGGCCCGGCGCTTGGCGCCGCTGATCGATCGTGAGGCGGAGTTCGAGACGCTGAACGCGATGATCAGCACCTTGCTGCAGACACGCGAGGCCAAGGCGTTGACGCCCCCGGGCCAGGCGCGCGCCGAGGGCCATCCGCTCGATGCGGCCTGCATCGACCGCCTGATCAAGCTGGTCGCGTTCATGCAGGCCCGCGCGCCCGTCACCGTGGCCAACGCCGACACTTCCCCCGAGCGCAAGCGTGCCGGGGCGTTCATGGAGGCCTATTTCTCCAACTTCATCGAAGGGACTGAGTTCGCCGTCGGCGAAGCTATCGAGATCGTCTTCGAAGGCCGGGTCCCCGAAACTCGCCCGGAAGACGGCCATGACGTGCTGGGCGCCTATCTCCAGCTCATTAACTTGGGCGAGCGGTCGGCCATGGCGATCGACGCCGACGTCTTCATCGACGAGGTCCAGGAGCGCCATCGCAACCTGATGGCGCCACGCCCATCCGTCCTGCCGGGCGTCCTCAAGACCAAGCCCAACCAGGCCGGAAACACCGCCTTCGTCCATCCCGACCTCGTGCGCGGGACGCTGGGCGAAGGCGTGAGCATCCTTCGTTCCATCTCGGATCCCTTTTCCAGGGCGATCTTCGTGCATTTTCTCCTGGTCGACGTCCATCCGTTCAACGACGGGAACGGCCGCATCAGCCGGATCATGATGACCAAGGAGCTGCTCGCCGCCGGCCTGTCCCGCATCATCATCCCGACGGTGTTCCGCAACGACTATTTCGACGCCTTGCGCGCGTTCTCCCGTCGCGATGATCCTTCGATCTTCGTGCGATCCTTGGAGTTCTGCCAGAAGGTCACCGCCGCCTGCTCGGCTCCGACGATCGATCAGGCGATCGAAGCCTGGGCCCGCGCCTATGGGTTCTGCGAGGACAGCCGTCACGCGCGCTTGTCGATGCCCAACCCTGCATTGGTGGTCGAGATCCGCAACGGCATTCCCGCGCCTTCGGACTATTGGGCGGCGATCATGGGGGACAATGGACCGGCTCTACTCCGCTGAGCCCATGCCTGTCCCGTGCTGCGGCTCAGTCAGCGCCCCCGTTCCGAGCCCGGGCCCGGCATCACCCCGCCGGCGAGATCGACCACGCACATCGAGGCCCAGCGGGCATGCGGGCCGCAGGCGACGGCGGCGCGGTTCATGTGCGGATCGAAGATCGACTGGCGGTGTCCGCGGTCGGCGACGCCGTCGTCCACGATCAGCTGGCGGACCACTTCGGCGGGGGTGGATCCGCCGTAGGCGATGTCTTCTTCCATGGCCATGGCGAAGACGCCCCCCCGGCGCATCCTCTTGGCGAGGGTCGCGCCGTCGGAGCCGACGTGGCCGATCCGACCGGACTCCTCCTGGTCTTCCAGGAGGCTATGGGCGACCCGCGCCAGGGCGACGTTGGCGGTGAGGGGCGGCGCGGGCGAACGGCGCTCGAGGTCGGCGATCGCCTCCTCGACCGCCGCCGGACCTTCCACGGTCATGAGA
>DATBEN010000118.1:0-6200 GCA_036276055.1 Caulobacteraceae bacterium | reverse complement strand
ACGGCTACTCGAAGATCTTCCCGCTCTGGGCCCTGGCCCGCTACCGCAACCTCGCGCGCGCCAACAGCGGGCGCGTAGCCTACGGGATGTGAGCCCGAAGCCCTCCGCCACGGGGTCCCTGCTCTTCGTGGTCGGCATGCGACGGGAGGCGCAGATCCTCGGGCCGCGCCGGCGCGTCGTCATCGGGACTGCGAACCTCGACGCAGCGCTCGCCGAACGGCCCGCCGGCGTCGTCAGCTTTGGCCTCTGCGGCGCGCTGGCGCCTGAGCTGGACGTTGGTCAGCTCGCGATGGCGACAGGGGTTGTCACGCCTGACGGCGCGCTCGCGACAGACGAGGCCCTGTCAGTCCGCCTGGCGGCGCGCCTGCTGGGCGTCGCGCGCGGCCTCTTTGCCGGCTCGGACGTGATCGTGCCCGATCCACCGCGCAAGTCGGCCCTGAGACAAAGCTCCGGCGCGATCGCCACGGACATGGAAAGCCACCTCGCGGCGCGGGCGGCTGCGCGCGCTGGTGTCCCCTTCGCGGTGCTGCGGGCGGTCTCGGATCGCGCGGACGAAGCCCTTCCGGCCGCCGCCCAGGCGGGTTTCCGGCCAGACGGGAGCGTGGACGTCGCCGCGGTGATCGCCGCCCTCGCGCGTCGCCCCTCGGACCTGCCGGGCCTGCTGCACACGGCGCGCCACGCGGGCGCCGCCTTCGCGGCCCTCAGGCGCGCCGCCGAGACCCTCGACGACGCCTGAAGCGAGCTGGATCAGTCGACTTCGACGACCTTGCGCGAGGATTGCGGCCGCTTGGCGCGGATCTCGGCCAGCTTCTGGTCGACGTGGCTGGAGAAGACGAACTTGGCGGGCCGCTGGTCGTCCAGCGAGATGTCCTTGGCCATCGGACCCTCGGTCCGCACCCCGCGCACGGCCAGTTCGGCGGCCTTGAGCGGGTTCTGCATGATCGCGGTGACGGCGCTGGCCTCGAAGCCGGAGTGGACCATGCAGTCGGCGCACTTCTCGTAGTTGCCTACGCCGTACGCGTCCCAGTCGGTCTCTTCCATCAGCTCCTTGAAGGTCTTGGCGTAGCCTTCGCCCAGCAGGTAGCAGGGCCGCTGCCAGCCAAACACCGTGCGGGTGGGATTGCCCCACGGCGTGCAGTGGAACGCCTGGTTCCCCGCCAGGAAGTCCAGGAACATGGTCGACTGGGTGAACGACCATTCCTTGCCGCCACGGCCGCGCTTGAAGATCTCGCGGAACAGCTCCTTGGTCTTGGTCCGGTTGAGGAAATGCTCCTGGTCGGGCGCACGCTCGTAGGCGTAGCCGGGCGAGATGGTGACCCCGTCGATCCCGAGCGTCTTCATCTCGTCGAGGAAGTCGGCCGTGCGCTGCGGATCGGCGCCCTGGAACAGGGTGCAGTTGATCGAGACCTGGAAACCCTTCGACTTGGCCAGGCGGATCGCCGCCACGGCGGTCTCATAGACGCCGTCCTGGCAGACCGACTTGTCGTGCATGACCTTGTCGCCGTCCAGGTGGATCGACCAGGTGAACATCGGGTCGGGCTTGTACTGATCGATCTTCTTGGTCAGCAGCAGGGCGTTCGTGCACAGGATCACGAACTTCTTCTTCTCCAGGAAGCCGCGCACGATCCGCGGCAGGTCGCGGTGCAGCAGCGGTTCGCCCCCCGCAACCGACACCACCGGCGCGCCGCATTCGTCGATCGCAGCCATGCACTGGTCGTAGGAGAGCCGCTGGTTGAGGATCTCGTCGGGATAGTCGATCTTGCCGCAGCCGGCGCAGGCGAGATTGCAGCGGTACAGCGGCTCGAGCATGAGCACGAGCGGGTAGCGCTTGACGCCCGAGAAGTGCTGTTTGGCGATGTAGCTGCCGATACGCGCCACCGCCTTGAAGGGAATCGCCAACTTAACGGCTCCTCGTATTTCTGGAACTTAGGCGCCGACGGGCGCGGGCCGGGGCCGCAACTCCGCGGGCAACCGGAACTCGATGTCTTCCTTGACCCCGTCCATCGGTTCGACGGTCACCGGGCCAAGCTGCTTGAGCGCCTCGATCACCTCGACGATCAGCTCCTCGGGCGCGGAGGCGCCGGCGGTGAGGCCGACGGTGGTCTTGCCCTCGAGCCAGGACACGTCGAGGGCCGAGGCGTCGTCGATCAGATAGCTCGGCACCCCCTCCTCCAGGCCGATCTCGCACAGCCGGTTGGAGTTCGAGCTGTTCTTGGCGCCGACCACCAGGATCACCTCCGCCACGCGCGCCATCTCGCGCACGGCCGATTGCCTGTGCTGGGTGGCGTAGCAGATGTCGCTCGTGTCGGGCCCGACGATGTTGGAGAAACGCGCCTTGAGCGCCTCGATCACCGCGCGGGTGTCGTCCACGCTGAGCGTCGTCTGCGTCACATAGGCGAGGGGCGCATTCTGCGGCAGGTCGAGGGCGGCGACCTCCTCGGCCGTCGAGATCAGGTGGACCGGCGCCTTGATCTGGCCGATCGTCCCCTCGACCTCCGGATGGCCGGCGTGGCCGATCAGGATGATGTGGCGGCCGTGGCGCACGTAGCGCTTGGCCTGGGCGTGCACCTTGGAGACCAGGGGGCAGGTCGCGTCCAGCACCGGCAGCCCGCGGTTCGCCGCGGAGTCCACCACCGATCGGGCGACGCCGTGGGCGCTGAAGACCACGTGGGCGCCGTCGGGGACCTGGTCGATCTCCTCCACGAACACCGCGCCCTTGGCCTTGAGATCCTCCACCACGTGACGGTTGTGGACGATCTCGTGCCGCACGTAGACGGGGGCATGGTACTTATCGAGCGCGCGCTCGACGATCTCGATGGCCCGCACGACGCCGGCGCAGAAACCGCGGGGCTGGGCCAGTATCACGCGCATGTCCGAGCTCGCTCCGCGTCTGGGTGATTCTCGCTGGCCGCATCGACGGCGCGCGCGAAACGCTGGGATAGCAGGTATGGGCGGAAGATAGGAGTGCAACCCTGGCGGCGACGCTCCCGTTGTCGCAAGTTTGCAACTGCGGGAGCAATTTGCGCACCGTGCCTGGACCAGATCCCCATGACCTGAGCCGCTTCGTCGAGGCCCAGGACGGCGTCTTCGAGACCGTCCGCGCGGAGCTTCGCCGCGGCCGCAAGGCGAGCCACTGGATGTGGTTCGTCTTTCCCCAGGTCGCCGGGCTCGGCCACAGCCCCATGGCGCAGCGCTACGCCATCGCCTCCCTCGCCGAAGCCCGCGCCTATCTCGCCCACCCCGTGCTGGGCCCGCGCCTGCGCGAGCTGACGGAGATCCTCATAGCCCTGCGGCAGACCGACGCCCGCGCGATCTTCGGCGACATCGACGCCGTCAAGTTCGGCTCCTCGATGACGCTTTTCGACGCCGTCGAGCCCGACGGCGTGTTCGCCCAGGCGCTCGCCCGTTTCTTCGGCGGCCAGTGCGACCCGGCGACCCTGGAGAGAATTTAGTCCCGCCCCTTCACGGGGAGAGGCGGTCCGTCCCAAACTCAATGCACAGGGCGCAGGAAGCGGTTGAGGCGCAGGTCGAGCCAGGTCCATGGCTTGAAGAACGAGGCGTCCTCCTTCCACGACAGCAGGATCACGCGCGCGCGGCCGACCAGGTTGGCCTCGGGCACGAAGCCCACGCCCTGGTCGTCGCCGACCAACGAATCGAGCCGGCTGTCCCAGCCGCAGCCGCCGAGCTTGGGATCTTCCGGCGGGAGGCCGGGGTCGAAGCGGCTGTCGGCGGAGTTCTCGCGGTTGTCGCCCATCATGAAGTAGCAGTGCTGCGGGACGACATAGACCCCGGTGTTGTCGGCCGGATAGTTCCCGTCCCCGTGCACCTGGATGGTGTAGCTGCGTCCGGCCGGGTTGGTCTCGCGCACCCACTTGGCGGGTTCGGGCCAGCCGCGGTCCGTAGCCGTCACGGTCCTGGGATCGGTCTCGGGCAGCGCCTTGCCGTTGATGAACAGGTGGCCGTGGCGGACCTGGATCCGGTCCCCCGGCAGGCCGACGAGCCGCTTGATGTAGTCGGTGTGCCCGTCGCGGGGCAGCTTGAAGACGATGATGTCGCCCCGGCTTGGCTCATGGAAGAAGATGCGGCCAGGAAACAGCGGCGGGCTGCCCAGGATCGAGTGCCGGCTGTAGCCGTAGCTCCACTTGGAGACGATGATGTAGTCGCCCTGGTAGAGGTTCGGCTCCTCCGAAGCCGACGGGATGGTGTAGGGCTGGAAGAGGAGCGTCCGGATCACGAAGGCGATCAGCAGGGCGAAGACGACCGTCTTGATCGTCTCCCAGGCCTCGCCCCGCGCCCGCGTCTTACCGGCGGCGGCCGGGACGCTCTCCAGTTTGGACATTCACGCAATCTCCGCGCGCGCCCGCCGGGCGCAAAGCGGTCTCCATAATCGGCATTGGCGCGCCATGCCCGTTAATTCTCGGTCACAGCCGCGCCATACAATCGCATGATGCCGCGGATCGCGGCCAGTTGCGAGGGGAGAGCTTAGAGCATGGAAACCGATGTGCTGGTCGTGGGCGCCGGTCCCACCGGTCTGGTGCTCGCCCTCTCCCTGGCGCGCCAGGGAGCGAAGGTCCGGGTGGTGGACCGCGCCGAGGGTCCGGGAACGACGTCCCGCGCCCTGGCGGTGCAGGCGCGCACGCTCGAGCTCTACCGCCAGCTCGGGCTGACCGACGAGATCGTCGGGGAGGGTCTGAACACGCCCGCCGTCAACCTCTGGGTGCGCGGGTCGCGGGCTGCGCGCATCTCCCTCGAAGAGATGGGCGAGGGCCTGACCCCCTACCCCTTCCTGCACATCTTCCCGCAGGACCGGCACGAGCGGCTGCTGGAGGAGCGGCTCGAGGCGGCCGGCGTGCGGGTGGAGCGGCGGACCGAAGTGACGACCGTGGACGACCACGGCGACCGCATCGTCGCGCGTCTGGCCGATGCGGGCGGCGCCGAGCGGACCACCGAGTCCCGCTGGATCGCCGGCTGCGACGGCGCGCGCTCGGTGGTGCGGCATGCGATCGGCGCCAGCTTCCAGGGCGGGACCTATCGACAGCTGTTCTATGTCGCCGACATCGAGTCCGCCGGGCCGACCGCCAATGGCGAGCTCCACATCGACCTCGACGAGGCCGACTTCCTCGCCGTGTTCCCGATCGATGGCGCGGGTCGCGTGCGCCTCATCGGCACGGTGCGGGACGAGCGCGCGGCCAATCCCGAGGCCCTGTCGTTCAAGGACGTCGGCCAGCGGGCGATCGAGCACCTCAAGGTCGAGGTGCGCAAGGTCAACTGGTTCTCGACCTATCACGTGCACCATCGCGTCACCGACCGCTTCCGCCGCGGGCGGGCCTTCCTGCTGGGCGATGCGGCCCACATCCACAGCCCGGCCGGCGGCCAGGGGATGAACACCGGCATCGGCGACGCCATCAACCTGGCCTGGAAGCTGGCGGCGGTGCTGGCCGGCCGCGCGCCCGACGCCCTGCTGGACAGCTACGAAGCCGAGCGGCGCGCCTTCGCGATTCGCCTGGTGCGCTCCACCGACCAGGGGTTCAGCCTGGCGACGGCGGAGGGGCCGGTCGCCGACCTGGTGCGCACCAGGCTGGTTCCCCTGGTGCTGCCGGCGGCGGCGAAGGTCGACGACTGGCGGGAGTTCGCCTTCCGCACGGTCTCGCAGATCACGCTCAACTATCGCAACCAGCCGATCAGCGCGGGCCGGGCCGGCGAGGTCCACGGCGGCGACCGGCTGCCCTGGGTCGCGCCGTCGCCTGAAAACGGCGAGCGGGACAACTTCGCGTCCCTGACGCGGATGATCTGGCAGGTCCACGTCTACGGCGAGGGGAGTCCGGCGCTTAGCGCCTGGTGCGCGGAGCGCGGCTTGCCGCTAGAAGTGTTCGCGTGGTCGCCGGCCTGCGCCGCGCGCGGCCTGAAGGCGGGGGCGGCCTATCTGCTGCGGCCCGACACCTATGTAGCCCTGGCGGACCCCTCAGGATCGCCGCACGCGCTGGAAGCCTATTTCGCCAGGACCGGCGTCCGGCCCTGACCTGGGGAGCGCTTCAGCCCTGCGGCGTGGCGCCCTTGGTCTCGGTCTTCGGCGGGGTGGGCGTATTGGTCGGGCCGCCCGCGCCGGCGGCGGGGGTGGCCGTCGAGCCCGTGGCGACGGGCGACTTGGCGCCCACCGTGCCGGCCGAAGCTCCGCCGACGCCCGGCGCGCCGCTCGGCCC
>DATBEN010000117.1:0-9841 GCA_036276055.1 Caulobacteraceae bacterium | reverse complement strand
GGCGCTCCGCGCCGGCCTCCTGCAGCTTCCAGCGCTTACGCAGTATGACGCCATGGAGCGTCAGGCTAACGCCGACGTGGACGCCGCGAAGGCCGCCAAGCATCCCGATTGGGGCTTCGGGGTCGACTACAGCCGTCGCGATCCGCGATTTGGCGACTATCTGTCGGCCAAGGTCACGTTCAGCCTGCCGCTGTTCGCCTCGACCCGTCAGGACCCGATCATCGACGCACGCGTCGAGACCGCCGGCAGCGTGCGCCTGGAGCGCACGGCCAAGCTGCGCGAGGTCGAAGCGTCGCTCGACGCGCGCCTCGCCGATCACGTCATGCACCACGAATTGTTGGAGCGTGCCCGCGACACGCTCGTGCCGCTGGCCAAGCAGCGCGCCGACCTTGAAACCGCCAGCTATGGCGCGGGCGCGGCGAGCCTCTCCGACGTCCTGAGCGCGCTCCTCGCCCTGGCGGAGGCCCAGACCGACGTCGTCGATCACCAGGCCGATGTCGCCCGCGACGGCGCGACCATCGTCCTGACCTACGGGAACGAAGCCCAATGAACCCCATCACCCTGACGCCGCAACGCCTGGCCCTGGCGGCCGCCGCTGTCGCCGCGGTCGCGGGCGCCACCGGCTACGGCATCGCTCACCTTGGCAAGGCCAAGCCGGCGCCAAGCGTCGCTTCGAGTTCGACCGGCCGCAAGGTGCTCTACTGGTACGACCCGATGCGCGCCGACCAGCACTTCGACAAGCCGGGCAAATCGCCGTTCATGGATATGCAGCTCATGCCGATGTACGCCGGCGAAGGGGGCGGCGCGCCGGGGGTGGTGGTCAGCGGGGCGACGCAGGAAAGCCTCGGCATGCGGCTGGCGAGCGTCCAGCGCAGCAGTTTCAGCCAGAGCCTCGACGCCACCGGCGTGCTCGACTTCAACCAGCGCAACGTCGCCATCATCCAGTCCCGGGCGCCCGGCTTCGTCGAACGCGTCTATGCCCGCGCGCCCGGGGACGTAGTGCGAGCCGGCGCACCGATCGCCGACCTCCTGGTCCCCACATGGGGCGGCAGCCAGCAGGAATACCTGGCGGTGCGCGCCACGGGCGATCCGACCTTGGAAGCGGCCGCGCGCCAACGGCTGCGGCTGCTCGGCATGTCCGACAGCCTCATCGACGAGGTCACCAGAACCGGACGCACTCACGACGTCGTCACGATCACGACTCCGATCGGCGGCGCCATCCAGTCGCTCGACGTGCGCCAAGGCATGTCGGTCAACATGGGTCAGAGTCTCGCCCAGGTGGCCAGCCTCTCGACCGTCTGGCTGAACGCCGCCGTGCCGGAAGCCGAAGGCGGTCAGGCGCGCGTCGGCGATGCGGCGCGCGCCGAGTTCGCCGCGTTCCCCAGCGAGACCTTCGCCGGCCGGGTGACCGACATCCTGCCGACCGCCCAGGCGGATAGCCGCACCCTGACCCTCCGGATCGAGCTGCCCAATCGCGGCGGAAGGCTGAGGCCCGGGATGTTCGCGACGGCGCACATCCTCGGAACGGCGCGCTCATCACTCGTCATCCCGTCCGAGGCGGTGATCAGAACGGGCACGCGCGCCATCGTCATGGCGGCGGGCGAAGACGGCCGCTTCCAGCCCGTCGAGATCAAGACCGGCGAGGAGCAGGGCGGCCGGACCGAGATCCTAGCTGGGCTCTCCGAGGGCCAGAAGGTCGTCGCTTCCGGCCAGTTCCTGATCGATTCCGAGGCGAGCCTCCAGGGACTCCAAGTCCGATCGCTTACGGCGGCCGGAGCGAACCAATGATCGCCGCCGTGATCGGCTGGTCGGTCAGGAACCGGTTTTTCGTCCTGATCGCGGTCTTCGCCCTGCTCGTCGCCGGCGTGATCGCGGTGCGCACGACGCCGATCGACGCGTTGCCGGACCTCTCCGACGTCCAGGTGATCGTCAGCACGCCCTATGCCGGGCAGGCGCCGCAGATCGTGGAGAACCAGGTCACCTATCCGCTCGCCACCACCATGCTCTCGGTGCCGGGCGCCAGGACCGTGCGCGGCTACTCCTTCTTTGGGCAAAGTTTCGTCTACGTGATCTTCGAGGACGGGACGGACCTCTACTGGGCCCGCTCGCGGGTGCTGGAGTACCTGAACCAGGTGCAGAGCCGCCTCCCGCAGGGAGTGACGCCGGCCCTGGGTCCGGACGCCACCGGCGTCGGCTGGGTCTATGAATACGCCCTGGTCGACCGCACCGGCCGCCACGACCTCTCACAGCTTAGGTCGTTGCAGGACTGGTTCCTGCGTTACGAGCTGAAGACCCTGCCGGGTGTCGCCGAGGTCGCCTCGATCGGCGGGATGGTCAAGCAGTACCAGGTGGTGCTCGACCCGGTGAAGCTCGCCGGCTACGGGATTGCGCAGGGCCAGGTCGTACAGGCGATCCAGCGCGCCAACCAGGAGACAGGCGGCTCGGTGTTGGAGCTGGGCGAGGCCGAGTACATCGTCCGAGCCCACGGTTACCTCCAGAGCCTCGACGACTTCCGCGCCATCCCGCTCAAGGCCGCCATGGGCGGAACCCCCGTCACCCTTGGCGATGTCGCGACGATCCAGATCGGGCCGGAGATGCGGCGCGGGGTCGCCGAACTCGACGGCCAGGGCGAGGTCGCCGGCGGCGTCGTCATCATGCGGTACGGCAAGAACGCAAAGGCGACCATCACGGCGGTCAAGAACAAGCTCGCCGAGCTGAAGAAGAGCCTGCCGCCCGGCGTGGAGATCGTGCCGACCTACGACCGATCCCAACTGATCGACCGCTCGATCGAGAACCTGACCGAGAAGCTGGTGGAGGAGTTCGTGATCATCGCGCTCGTCTGCGCGCTCTTCCTCGGCCATCTGCGCTCGGCGTTCGTGGTGATCCTCTCATTGCCGCTGGGCGTGCTCGCCGCCCTCCTCGTCATGCGGGCGCAAGGGGTCAACGCCAACATCATGTCGCTGGGCGGGATCGCCATCGCCGTCGGCGCGATGGTCGACGCGGCCGTGGTGATGATCGAGAACGCCCACAAGAAACTCGAGCGCTGGGCGCACGAGCATCCGGGCGAGCGGCTGGGGGGCGATGCCCGCTGGCGTCTCATCACCGAAGCGGCGGCCGAGGTGGGGCCGGCGCTTTTCTTCAGCCTGCTGATTATCACCCTGTCGTTCGTGCCGATCTTCTCGCTGCAAGAGCAGGAGGGGCGGCTCTTCAAGCCGCTCGCCTTCACCAAGACCTACGCCATGGCGGCGGCGGCGGGTCTCTCTGTCACCCTGATCCCCATCCTGATGGGCTACCTGATCCGAGGACGCATCCCCGACGAAGCGTCCAACCCCATCAACCGAACCCTCACCAATGCGTATGGGCCAGTGCTGGACAGAGTGCTGCGCCGACCGCGCCTGACGCTGCTGCTGGCGGTGCTCGTCTTCCTCACGGCGCTCTGGCCGCTCGGCCGTCTTGGCGGCGAGTTCTTGCCGCCGCTGAACGAGGGCGACCTGCTCTACATGCCAACGGCGTTGCCCAGCATCTCCACGGCCAAGGCCGGCGAGCTGCTGCAGCAGACCGACCGGCTGATCAAGACCGTGCCCGAGGTGAAGTCGGTATTCGGCAAGGCTGGACGGGCGGACACCGCCACGGACCCCGCGCCGATGGAGATGTTCGAGACCACCATTCAGTTCAAGCCACAAAACCAGTGGCGCAAGGGCATGACGCCGGAGAAGCTGGTCGAAGAGCTCGACCGGACGGTCAGGGTTCCTGGCCTGACGAATGTCTGGGTGCAGCCGATCCGCAACCGGATCGACATGCTGGCGACTGGGGTCAAGAGCCCGATCGGGGTCAAGGTCTCGGGCTCCGATCTCGCCGAGATCGACCGCATAGCGCAACAGATCCAGGACACCGCCAAGACCGTTCCAGGCGTCACCTCGGCGCTCGCCGAGCGCCTGACCGGCGGGCGCTACATCGATGTCGACATCGACCGGACGGCGGCGTCCCGATACGGGCTCAACATCGCCGACGTACAGGATATCGTTTCGGGCGCCATCGGCGGCGAGGAGGTCGGCCAGACGGTCGAGGGTCTCGCGCGATATCCGATCAACGTTCGCTATCCGCGCGAGATCAGGGACAGCCTGGAGGAATTGCGGAACCTGCCGATGCTGACGCCATCCGGCCAGCAGATCACCCTGGGAACGGTGGCGAACCTCCAGATCTCGGAAGGTCCGCCGATGCTGGAGAGCGAGAACGGTCGTCCGACCACGATAGTCTACATCGACGTGCGCGGCCGTGATCTGACCTCCGTCGTTTCGGACCTCCAAAGGTCGATCGCGCGCAAGGTGAAGCTCTCGCCAGGCGTCAGCCTCGCCTACTCCGGCCAATTCGAATTCCTGCAACACGCGGTGGCGCGGTTGAAACTGGTGGTCCCGGCCACCCTGGCGACCATCTTCGTCTTGCTCTTCATCACCTTCGGCCGCTTCGACGAAGCGATCCTGATCATGGCCACTCTGCCGCTCGCGCTTACCGGCGCGATCTGGACGCTCTACCTGCTCGGTTTCCACCAGTCGGTGGCCACCGGCGTGGGCATGATCGCACTGGCCGGCGTCTCGGCCGAGTTCGGCGTCGTCATGCTGGTCTACATCAAGCACGCCCTCGAAGAGCGCACGACGGCGGGCGAGGCGCCGACACCGGGCCAGGTCGAAGAGGCGGTGCGCGCCGGCGCGGCGCTACGCGTGCGCCCTCTTGCGATGACTGTCGCCGTGATCATCGCCGGTCTGGCGCCGATCATGGTCGGCCACGGCGCCGGCTCCGAAGTGATGAGCCGCATCGCCGCGCCGATGATCGGCGGCATGGTCACCGCGCCGCTTCTGTCCATGTTCGTCGTGCCCGCCGCCTTCCTGCTGATGCGCCGCCGGCGCACCCAGTCCATCCCGGCCTCTCAACCTCAACGGAGACCCTGAGAGGAGGCCAGTCCGATCAGCGGTGGGACGATGTAGCGATCGTAGAAGCCCATCACGTGATCTCCGCCGGTTCGGGGTCATGGCGCATGATAAGCTCCCCGTACTCGCCGACGTACAGGTGACTGCGGGGCAGGGAGAGCAGCGTGACGGTGATCGATGCTGTGTTGCACGCCCTGCTCATGGCGGCCGAGATGGGATGGCTGTTGCTCTGGCCGTTGATACTCGGCTTCGCCATCTCTGGGGCGATCCAGGCGGTCGTCTCGCACAGTGAGATGGCGAAGCTGCTGCCGGATGATCGCCCGGCCTCTGTCCTCAAAGCCTCGCTGCTGGGGGCGGCGTCTTCGTCTTGTTCTTACGCGGCGGTCGCCATCGCACGCTCGATGATCCGCAAGGGCGCGGACTTTCGCGCGGCGATGGCCTTCCAGTTCGCCTCCACAAACCTGGTGATCGAGCTTGGCCTCATCCTCGCGATCATCCTGGGCTGGCGGTTCACGGCCGCCACGTGGGCCGGGGGCGTCGCCATGATCGTGATCCTGACGGTGCTCCTGCGCCTCTTCGTGCGGCCGAACCTGATCGAGGCGGCCAAGCGCCAGGCCGAGAAGGGGATTGCCGGCCGGATGGAAGGTCATGCCGAGATGGACATGTCGGTGAGCGGCGGGCCGCTCTTGAAGCGCCTCTTCTCCGAGCGGGGCTTCACGGCCGTCTCGCACTACTTCGTCATGGACTGGGCGTCGGTCTGGATTGACCTGATCGGCGGTCTCCTCATCGCCGGCGCCCTGGCGGCATGGGTTCCGAACGGCGTCTGGGCCTCGCTGTTCTTCACCCACGACCCCACTCTGGCCAAGATCGTCGGTCCGTTGCTCGGGCCCTTGATCGCGGTCGCCTCGTTCGTCTGCTCAGTCGGCAATGTGCCTCTCGCGGCGGTGCTCTGGAACGGCGGCGCGAGCTTCGGCGGGGTCATCGCCTTCATCTTCGCCGACCTGATCGTGCTGCCGATCCTCGACATCTACCGGCGCTACTACGGGCTCAAGCCCGCCGCTGTACTGTTCGTCCTGTTCTACACGGCCATGGCCCTGGCGGGCTATCTGGTGCAGCTGGCGTTCGACGTGGCCGGGCTCGTTCCGCAGCAACGCGCGGCGCAGATCGTGAGCCAAGGCTTCGCCTGGAACTACACGACCTTCCTGAATCTCGGCTTCTTGGTCCTGGCGGCGCTGCTCGTCTGGCGATTCTTGCGAACCGGTGGGCCGGCGATGCTGGCGCGGATGAACTAGGGGGGCGGCCCCTCGACTGCCAGCAGTGACAAAGGACAGTTGTTCTGGCTGCGCATGCGCGAGGGAAAGCCGGCATAGAGTTCGCGCGGCGCGGGACGGGGTACTTATAGTCAGCCCTCGATTTCCCGCGGCCGCGCCGTCGGGCTTCGTCGCCGAGGCGCAGCGCAAGGGAACTACATGACGCTCCTCAGAGGCCTTTCCGCCTTCCCCATCACGCCCGCCGATGCGAGCGGCCGCGTCGACGTGGCCGCCCTGCGCAGACTGGTGACGCCCCTTGGCGCGGCTGGTGTGGATTCGATCGGGCTGCTCGGCAGCACCGGGTCCTATCCCTATCTCTCTCGCGCCGAGCGGCGTCGGGCGCTTGACGCCGCGCTCGACGAGATCGGCGGACGATCACCAATCCTGGTTGGAGTCGGCGCCCTGCGTACGGATGAGGCGGTCCGACTGGCGCAGGACGCCCGAGCGGCGGGCGCCGCCGCCGGCCTCCTGGCTCCCGTCTCCTATACCCCGTTGAACGAGGCGGAGGTGTTTGAGCATTTCGCCACGGTGGCGCGGGAAAGCAGTCTGCCGCTCTGCATCTACGACAATCCCACTACGACCCATTTCAGATTCAGCACTGCGCTCGTGGGGCGTATCAGCCGTATTCCAGGGGTCATCGCGGTGAAGAGCCCTGCCCCGGAGGCGACCGCGGTCGCCGCTCACCTGGCCGAGTTGCGTCGCCTCGCGCCCAGCGACTTCTCGCTTGGCTACAGCGGAGACTGGAACTCGGTCGAGGCGCTCCTCGCGGGCGCCGACGCTTGGTACAGCGTCGTCGCCGGTCTGTTCCCACGCATCAGTGTGGCCCTCGTCCGGGCGGCGCAGAGCGGCGACGCCGCAGCAGCCCGACGCCTGAACGCCAGCCTTGAGCCGCTCTGGGCCTTATTCAAGGAGTTCTCCAGCTTACGCGTGATCTACGCCTGCGCCGACCTGCTCGGCATCTGCCGCGCCGAACCGCCACGCCCGATCCTGCCCCTTTCCGGAGCGGCGCGGCAGCGGGTGGCGGACACGCTCAAGGTGCTCACGCCCAGCTGAAGAGCTTTGCCGTGACGCCGCTCCGTCAGCGCAACGTGCGCCCGAAGAACTTCACCACCTGCCGGTCGAAGGCCTCGTGGAAGGCGGTCCGGTCGAACCCCGGCCGCTCGGCGCAGACGTCCGGCGCGGGCGCGGCCATCAGAGACGAGCACGGGGCGAGGAAGTCGTAGTGATCGGCGTTCGGCACGACGTGGTATTCCGGCGCCTCCGGCAAGGCGATCCTGACCGCCTCGGCATAGTCCGGGTTGGGCAGGATATGATCGTCCTCGTCGCGCCAGAGCTGGATCGGGATGCGCACGTCCCGCAGTCCATCTTTTCCGAAGGCGTAGCCTAGCGCCGGCGCGGCGACGACGGCGGCCTTGACCCTTGGATCGTGCACCCAGACCGAACCCGGCAAGCTCGCAATCACGGCGTCACGGTTCGGCAGCGTCTTGGCCACGCTCCGCGCCAGGAGGGACGTTCGGCCCGTACGGAAACGTGACTGCCAACTGCGAGTCGTGACAAAGGCCGCGCGTCCTCCTATTTTTGACTGGTTGAATTGACCGGTTGGAAATCAGATGCGCGAAGTTGCAGCGTCCGACGCCAAGACCCACCTGGCCCAGCTGCTTTCGGATGTCGAAGACGGCGAAACGATCGTGATCACCCGTCACGGCCGACCGGTGGCGCGACTGGTTCCGGAAACGGATCGGCGTCAGGCCGAGATCGACCGCGCCCTCGCCGGCATCCGCGCCCTGCGCCACCGCACGGGCAAGATCACAGTTGAAGATCTGCTCTCCGCGCGCGACGAGGGGCGGAGCTGATGGCCTTCGTCCTCGACGCCTCGGTCGCGGGGTGCTGGGCGTTCGACGACGAGGAACATCCGGCTGCCTCCGCCGCGTTCGAGCGGATCGCGTCGGAACCGGCTTTGGTCCCTGGCGTGTGGTGGTTCGAGATCCGCAACCTGCTGATCGTCAATGAGCGGCGAGGACGCATCATCGAGGCGGAAACCACCGCCTTCCTGGGGCATCTTGGACGTCTGCCGATCATGGCCGATTCCGACGCAGACGGCGTACACGTGCTCGAGCTGGCCCGGCGATTCCGGCTGAGCGTTTATGACGCCGCCTATCTGGAGCTGGCGCAGCGCCTGGCGGCGCCCTTGGCGACGCTCGACGCGCCACTGGCGCGTGCGGCAAAAGAGCAGGGCGTGGGCTTGGTCGAATAAGCCCGCCTTGCCGAGACGCTGAAACGGTTCTCCTGTGACCGCGACGACTCTTCGAAGACGGCAACGCCGCGCTGGCGCGCCTGGAACAGATGAGGGAGTTTGATTGGTGAAGTCGCCACTGCGCCTTGCCGGACTGCTGGCCGCCGGCGTCGTCTTCGCCAGCGGGGTATGCGGCGCGGCCGAGGCGAAGCATTCTTTCCTCCTCACCTACCGCGACTTCGGCTCGATCACCGCGACGAGCACGTTCCAGAAGGCCGACGGCTATGCGGTGCGCTTCGAGGGGTGCTTCGCCAGGCACAGCGACGCGGCGATCTGCGGCTTCACCATCCGCCCGACCGTCCCGCTCACGCTCACCAACGCCCAGAACCTGTCCCACGGCTCCGACGACGCCGGCGGGGCGATCCGCACCTGCTGCCTCTTCATCCAGGGGAATAACCAGGGCTTTCCGATCAGCGCGGCGCCTGCGGCGCCCCAAGCGGTGGCGGTCATCGATCGCGCGCTCAAACCCGGAGAGACCATCGGCGTGCTACTCCGCGTACCCAACTACAAAACCGTCGCGCGCCTCGCAGCGATCACCTTCTCTCACGGTCAGGGCGACAAGGGCGTCCAGTTCCCCACGCGCATCCAAGAATTGCCGTAGACGTCGCCGCCGGAGAGCGCCTTTGTCGTGAAGGGATCTCGCTTCGCTAGTCACGATAGGAGGCGAATTCGGGTAGCTCGGTCAGATCTGCGCCTGGCCGGCGTCGACGAAGACCTCGCTGCCGGTCATCAGGCTGCTGTCGTCGGACGCCAGGAACAGGGCGACCGCCGCCACTTCCTCTGCCTCGCCCATGCGCCCCAGCGCGGTCTGCGCGATGAGTCCGGCCACCATGGCGTCGCCCATCCCGGTCCGTCCGAGCGCGTTCATCAGCCCCGGCGTCTCCGTCGGCCCTGGCGAGAGCACGTTCACGCGAATGCCGGAGTCCTTCAGGTCCAACGCCCAACTGCGCGCGAAATTGCGTATCGCAGCCTTGGAAGCGCTATAGACGCTGAACGCCTGCGTCCCCTTCACCCCGGTCGTCGAGCCGGTGAGGATGATCGATCCGCCGGATCTCATCAGAGGCAGGGCCTTCTGCACCGTGAAGAGCGTGCCCCTCACATTGACGTCGAAGACCTTGTCGAAGCTCTCCTCGGAGATCTTGCCCAAGGGCTCGAGCGCGCCCAGCCCGGCATTGGCGAACAGCACATCGATGCGGCCCTTCGCCGAGCGAACCGTGTCGAACAGCCTATCAAGGTCGCCCATGTTCGAGATGTCGCCCTGCACGGCCAGGACATCGCCGCCGATGATGTCGACGGCCTTGTCCAACTCCGAT
>DATBEN010000116.1:0-9761 GCA_036276055.1 Caulobacteraceae bacterium | reverse complement strand
CCGCCCAAGGGCTATCTCGAGCGCCTGCGGGAGATCGCCACCCGCCACGGCATCCTGCTGATCTTCGACGAGGTGATCACCGCCTTCGGTCGTCTCGGCTACGCCACCGCCGCCGAGCGGTTCGGCGTCACGCCGGACATGATCACCTGCGCCAAGGGGCTCACCAACGCCGCCGTGCCGATGGGCGGCGTCGCGGTGCGCGGCGAGATCTACGACTCGGTGGTGAACTCGAGCCCGCCGGGCATCGATCTCTTCCACGGCTACACCTACAGCGGCCACCCGCTGGCCGCCGCCGCGGCCCTGGCGACCCTGGACCTCTATGCGGCCGAGGGGCTGTTCGAGCGCGCGCGCAGCCTGGAGGGGCTGTTCGGCGACGCCGTCCATTCGCTCGAGGGCGCGCGGCACGTGATCGACGTGCGCAACCTGGGCCTCGTCGCCGGCATAGAGCTCGAGCCGCGGCCGGGCGCGCCGGGCGCGCGCGGGATGGAGGTCTTCCAGCGCTGCTTCGACAAGGGCCTGCTGGGCCGGGTGACGGGCGACATCCTGGCGCTGTCGCCGCCCCTGATCGTGGAGGAGGGCCACATCCAGCACATCGTCGAAACCCTCGGCGAGGCGCTGGACGAAGTTCCCTGAAGGGAAGCCGATCTGCGGCAAGGCGCCGCACGCAATCTGCAATCCTGCCAGGGGCGGTCCGGCGCGGGCCGCCCCATTTTCTTTGCTGCGGCGCCGTACGAAAACAGCATTTGAAAACAACATCGTGCGGAATGGATCCCGCATTCTGCGGCGGGTGTGGCGCCCGCGCAGGCGGCGGCCGAGCCGAGCTTCGCTGACGGCCGTTGCGGCATAGCTCGGCTTTGGTTAAGTTTTTAGTCAACGGGCCGTAACCCGAAAAATGGTCAGGGTAATCAACATCATGAAGACGAAACTTGCCGCGACCGCAGCCGCGGCCGTGCTCGCCATGGGCTTGGCCACCGGCGCGAGCGCCGAAGTCACGACCTTCGCCACCTTCTCGGCGCTCGGCGGCGACAACTTCTATTTCCAGAATGCGAGCGCGCAGAACACCAGCGCGGATTCGTCGTTCTTCTCGATCCCGACGTCCGGTTCGACGAGCGCGGGGACGTCCCAGGTCGACTTCTCCTTCATCAACCTCGGCACGACCTTTGACGGCGCGGTCCAGAACGTGGTCGCCAACCTGAACTGGAACAGCTCCAGCACGTCGGCCGCGCAGAGCGCCGTCGGCCTGGCGATCCAGCCGGGCGTCGACGGCTCCTTCACGATCACCTCGACCGCGCCGATCACGTTGGACGGCAAGACCTACGCGACCGGCTCGGTCCTGCTCGCCGGAACCTTCACCGGCGGGACCCTTTCCGGCCCGCAGGGCTCGACGAGCGGCGGTTTCGACGTGAGCAACGGATCGGCCGGCACGCTCACCTTCACCTCCGACTTCCTCAAGTTCGCCCCTTCGGCGAACCTCGGCTCGGCGTTGAACTTCACCTCCGCCACCACCCCGTCGGGCCAGGGTCTCGGCTCTCTCAACTACGGGAGCGACGCCCTGGAATCGTTCAGCCTGGACGCCGGCGGCTCCTTCTCGTCCGTGCCGATCCCGAACGGCGTTCCCGAGCCGGCCTCCTGGGCGATGCTGCTGCTGGGCATGGGCCTGATCGGCGGCGTCCTGCGCCGTCGGCCCGCTCCGGCCGAAGCGATCTGAACCTTCTCCGCGAAAAGCTGATCAAGGCGCCCCGCCGGTCGTAGGACCGGCGGGTGCTCAGCGGGCGGATTCCGCGGCCCAGGGTATCAGCTCCCGCAGCAGCCGAAGCTCTGACCGTGACGTCCGTCCCGGCGAGTTTTCCGCGACCCACAGCCGCTCGGCGGCCGTCGCGCGCTGTTCGGCGCCGAGCGCGTCCCAGTCCAGGCCCGCGCGCACTTCCAGGCGGTACGACCAGTGGCGGGGCCGGCTGAGGTAGCGCGCCGCGGTGAGCCAGCCGATGCGGTAGTCGAGGACGTGCTGCAGCTCGTGCTGCAGGGTGGCCAGCGCCTCCGCCGCCCACGGCCCGGAGAAATCGTCCTGGGCGCCTGGCCACCAGATGGCGTCGCCGCGCGCCATCACCGGCGGGCGCCCGCGCCACAGCGTAGCCAGACGCGCGCCCGGATGCGCCGCGGCGATGATCACGGGCTGCGCCCCGGCCGCACGGAGCGCTTCGCGAAGGCCCGGGTGGATCTTCGCCTCCTCACCGGCGGTGAGAGGGCGGCCCCTGGACACGGCTGCGTCAGGCCTCCGCGTCTTGCGCCAGGCTCGCCGCCGCGAAGGCGGTGGCGCTCTTGTAGTCGGCCTTGCCGTTGGGGGCCCTTAAGGCCACCTCGCCCGCGACGATGCGCTTGGGCGCCTTGTAGGCCGCCAGGTGCTGCCGGACGTGGGCGATCAGCGCCGGCTCGTCGAGCCGTCGGCCGTCGCGCAGCCGCAGCACGCCCGTCACCGACTGGCCCCACTTGGGGTGCGGCAGCCCCACGACCAGGGCGTCCTCGACGTCGGGATGCGTCTTGAGCGCCTCCTCGACCTCCTCGGGAAAGACCTTCTCCCCGGCGGTGTTGATGCAGGCGTTGCCGCGGCCCAGCAGGGTGAGGGAGCCGTCCGCCTCCACCACGCACCAGTCGCCTGGAATCGCGTAGCGCACGCCGTCGATCACGCGGAAGGTGCGCGCGGTCTTCTCCGGGTCCTTGTAGTAGCCGACCGGGTTGGGCGGCCCCACCGCCACCATGCCCCGCACCCCCGAGCCCGGCGCGACGGGCCGGTCGTTCTCGTCGAACACCCGCGTGCGCTCGCCGATGGCGAATTTCGCCGTCGGCGCCTCTCCCGCCGCGGTCATCAGGGAGGATCCCATGCCCATGGCCTCGGACGAGGAGAAGGCGTCCATCAGCACCGCGCGCGGCATGTGCCGCAGCATCGTCCGCTTGACCTCCACGCTCCACATCACGCCCGAGGAGACCACACGCTCGACGCAGGTGACGTCGTACCGCGCAGGATCCGCTTCGAGCGCTTCGGCCAGCGGGCGCGCGAACGGATCGCCGACGATCGTCCAGCTCGTGGCGCGCCAGCGATCGGTCGCCTCGATCATTTCCAGGGGATCGAAGTGCAGGCTCGGCATGGTGATCACCGCCCCGCCCCCCAGCATGCCGTTCATCGCGGTGAAGAGGCCGGTGCCGTGCATCAGCGGCGGGCCGATGACGCTGGCGGGCCCAGGGCCGCTCGCGCGGATCGACTCCGCGAGCTCCTCGAGCGTTTCGGGGATCGGCCCCAGCGCGCGCATGACGCCAAGGGTGAGCTGGCGCAGGTCGTTATGCCCCCACATCACGCCCTTGGGCATGCCGGTGGTGCCGCCGGTGTAGAGGAAGAGCATGTCGTCGGGGCTGCGGCGGATGTCCAGGCGCGAGCCGTCCCCCTCCGCGCAGAGCGTCTCGTAGGCCTGCGCGAAATCGCCGCCCGGGCCGACCTCGATGAAGGTCTTCACCTTGTCCAGCCGCGGGCGGATCGCCTCGACGTGCCGGCGCAGCTCCGGACCGAAGATGACGATCTGCGCGTCCGAATTGTCGAAGATGTAATAGACCTCTTCGGGGGTGTAGCGATAGTTGACGTTGACGTGGATGAGCCTGGCCTTGAAGCAGGCGGCAAACGCCTCCGAATATTCCGGACAGTTGTGCATGTAGAAGGCGACCTTGTCGCCCGGCTTCGCGCCACGAGAGATCAGAGCTCTCGCCAGGTTATTGGTGCGGTGGGTGAATTCGCGCTGGGTGGTCACCCGGTCGCCGTGAATGAGGGCGGGGGCGTCCGGCGGCAGGACCGCGGCTATGCCATCGAGAATGTCGCCAAAGTTCCATTCGTACATGCGGTCTCAATCTCCTCCTGGGCGCCTGCGTCTCTCCCCAGCCTGGGACGCGCGGTTGGGGCCAAGCCTATCGCAGCGCGGGCGGGTTGCGCCATGTCCGCGATTGGCGCCACGAATTGCCATCGTCTTGTGAGAATTTGCAGCCGTTGCTGGGCCGCGTGTCCGAGAACGCGGCAGGGAGATGGGCCATGAGAGTCGTGTTCTGGTCGGGCTACACGATCCTGACCCTGGTGGTGACGGCGTGCGTCGCCTTCGCCGTGCTGGGGGCGGCGGTGTCGCCCGCCTGGTTCTGGGGACTGCTGGTGTTCGTCCCGCTTGCCGCGGTCGGCCTCAGCGACCTGCTCCAGACCCACCACGCCATCCTGCGCAACTACCCCGTCGTCGGACATCTCCGCTTCGTGCTGGAGGCGATCCGCCCCGAGCTTCGGCAGTACCTGATCGAGGACGAGCGCGATCCCGTGCCGTTCAGCCGCGAGCAGCGGGCCCTGGTCTATCGGCGGGCGAAGAACGTCGACGACAAGCAGCCCTTCGGCACGGTCAGGGACGTCAACGCCCACACCCACGGCTGGATCAACCACTCGATCCTGCCGGTGCAGATCGAGGACACCGACTTTCGCGTGACGATCGGCGGAACGGACTGCCGCCAGCCTTACTCCGCCTCGATCATCAACATCTCCGGCACGTCGTTCGGCGCGGTCAGCGGCAATGCGATCATGGCCCTGAACAAGGGCGCCAGGCTCGGCGGCTTCGCCCACAACACGGGGGAGGGCTCGATCAGCCCCTACCATCGACGCCACGGGGGAGACATCGTCTGGCAGGTCGCGTCGGGCTACTTCGGCTGCCGCACGCCCGAGGGCCGCTTCGACCCGGACGCCTTCGCCCGGCAGGCGGCCTCCGACCAGGTCAGGATGATCGAGATCAAGCTGTCCCAGGGCGCCAAGCCCGGGCATGGCGGCGTGCTGCCCAAGGCCAAGATCACCGAGGAGATCGCCCAGACCCGCGGCGTGCCGCGCGACCGCGACTGCGTCTCGCCGGTTCGCCACAGCGAGTTCTCCACGCCGATTGAGCTGATGGGTTTCATCGTCCGTCTCCGTGAGCTTTCCGGAGGCAAGCCGATCGGCCTGAAGATGTGCGTGGGCCACCGCTACGAGTTCATGGCCCTGGTCAAGGCGATGATCGAGACCGGCGTGGCGCCCGACTTCATCACCATCGACGGCGCCGAAGGCGGCACGGGCGCCGCGCCGCTCGAGCTGATCAACAACGTCGGCATGCCGATGGTGGACGCGCTCGCCTTCGCCCAGAACACCCTGGTCGGCGCGGGCGTCCGCCACAGGATCAGGCTGGCGGTCAGCGGCAAGATCGTCAGCGGCTACGACGTCTGCCGCGCCTTCGCCCTTGGGGCCGACTATGTGAATATCGCCCGCGGCTTCATGTTCTCCGTCGGCTGCATCCAGTCGCGCGCCTGCCACACCAACCAATGCCCGACGGGCGTGGCGACGCAGAGCCAGTGGCTCCAGAGGGCGCTGGTGGTCGACGACAAGGCCGCGCGTGTGGCCAACTTCCACCACAACACCCTGCACGCCGTCGCCGAGGTGGTGGGCGCCGCGGGCCTCTACCATCCGCAGGACCTTCGGCCCCACCACCTGCACATGCGCGGGCCCGGCGCCATGGTCTCGCGCGCTGACCGCCTCTACGACTGGCTCGCCCAGGACGCCCTCATCGACGGAACCGCCGTCGGGCACATGAGCCACGAGTGGGCGCACGCGCAGGCCGCCGCCTTCGCTCCGACGAACATCGGCCCGGAACTCCGGCCCCCCGAGGTGGCGCCCGCCCCGGACCCAGCCCTCTGACCCCCGGCGCCCCGGCGCGGAAGGAATGGCGAAACCACGGAGACACGGAGGACACGGAGGAGCACGGAGGTCGAGGTCCAATCGAAGGTGCGAGAGGTGGCGAAGGTGAATCGCCGGCCTTCGGCCGGCATTAAGACAATTCGAAACGCCGGGCGCCTCGCCGTCTATCCCCTCCGTGCTCCTCCGTGTCCTCCGTGCCTCCGTGGTTAAGCGGCGCGCGCCCGGGTTACGGCGGACATGAGCCGCGGACTCGAAGCGAACATTAACCGGAATTGTGTTGGCTGATGGCGCGCGGCGGCGCAGTGGGAGCGCGCCCGCGAACGGCCCTGGAGCACACGCTTGGCGCTTGCCCTCATCGCTGCAGCCTCGATCCTCAGCGCGACGCCGCAGATCCCCCAGCTGCCGCCGATCCGTCGCGACCCCCAGATCACCTATCTCGACCGCTCCGGCGCGGTGATCGGCGTCCGCGGCGGCCGCTATGGCCCGCCGGTGAACATCGACCGCCTGCCGGCCTACGTCCCGGCCGCGTTCGTGGCCATCGAGGACCGGCGCTTCTATTCCCACGACGGCTTCGATCCGATGGGCATGGCCCGCGCCCTGGTGGCGGACCTCGAGGCGGGGAGGGCGCGCGAGGGCGCCTCGACCATCACCCAGCAGCTCGCCCGCAACCTCTTCCTCGACGCCGACCGCACGATGGAGCGCAAGGCGACCGAGCTCGTCTACGCCGTGGAGCTGGAGCAGACCTATTCGAAGAAGCAGATCCTCGGGCTCTACCTGAGCCGCGTCTATTTCGGCGAGGGCGCCTACGGCATCGATGCGGCCGCCGAGCGCTACTTCGACCGCCCCGCAGCGAAGCTCACGATCCGCGAGGCCGCCACGCTTGCGGCCCTGATGAAGTCGCCCGCCGAGTACGATCCGATCGAACATCCCGAGCGGTCGGAGGAGCGCACGCGCCTGGTGCTGGACGCGATGGTCGAGACCGGCGCGATCACGCCGGGCCGGCGGGCCGAGGCCCTGGCCCAGAACCCCCACCTGTGGAGGACGGCCCGCACGGCCGCGGCGCAGTGGTTCGTCGACTGGGTCGACGCCCAGACCCGCCAGGCGGTGGGCCGCACCAACCGCGACCTGGTGGTCGACACGACGCTCGACCTGCCGAGCGAGGCGGCGGCCGGCGAGGAGGCCAAGGCCGTCGCCGACCGCTATGCGGGCCGCGGGGTGCAGCAGGCGGCGCTGGTCGCGCTGGACGGGGAAGGGCGCGTCCGCGCGATGATCGGCGGGGTGGACTACGCCACGGGCCCCTACGACCGCGCGGTGGACGCCAGGCGCCAGGTCGGCTCGGCCTGGAAGCCGTTCGTCTATCTCGCGGCCCTGGAGAACGGCCGCACGCCCGACACCCTGGTCGTGGACGAGCCGGTCACCATCGACGGCTGGACGCCCGCCGACTTCGAGCCGGAATACCTCGGCCAGATCACCCTGCAGACCGCGCTGGCCAGGTCGATCAACACCGTGGCCGCGAGGCTCGCGGACGAGGTCGGGCGCCCGCTCGTGGCGGCCGACGCGCGCAGGCTCGGCATCGTCTCGCCGATCAACACCGACCCGGCCATGGCGCTGGGAACCAGCCAGGTGAGCCCGCTGGAGATGGCGCAGGCCTACGGCGCCTTCGCCAACGGCGGCAACCGCGTCCACGCCTACGGCGTCGAGCGCATCCGCTACGCCGGCGGCCCGGTGATCTACCAGCATCGGGGCGAGGCGCCTCAGCCCGTGATCGCCAATCCCCCGCTCTCCGAACTCGACGGGATGCTGAAGACCGTGCTCCAGGACGGCGGGACGGGCGTGCGGGCGGCGATCCCGGGACGCGACCTCGCCGGCAAGACCGGCACCACCTCCGACTTCCGCGACGCCTGGTTCTGCGGCTTCACCGGCAACCTCACCACCGTGGTCTGGATGGGCCGCGACGACGACAAGCCGATGTCGCACGTCACCGGCGGCAGCGCCCCCGTCGACCTCTGGCGCACCTTCATGCTCACCGCCATGCACCACCTCCCCAACGCCCCCATCCCGCCAGGCCCGCCCGCGCCCGTGCCCGTCCTGGAAGTCGCCAACCCCCCACCCCTCGCCATCCCCCCGATCCCGTCGCCATCCGCACCACCGCCGCTCACCGCGCCGCCAACCTGACACCGCCGGCAACCTGAGCTCCCCCAAGCTCCTCCCTTCCCTAAAACTCCGTCATCGCCGGCCGTCAGTGCCGGCGACCCATCGATCGGCTTGGCGAGCGCTCGCTACGGCCGCGCGCGAGCGCAGCCGTGACGGGTGGAACGACTCGGCGCTGGCAGCTCAGCCCCCCGCGCTCCCCGTTTTGAAGCGCCCCTCCCTAAAACTCCGTCATCGCCGGCCGTCGTCACCCTCGGCCTTGTGCCGGGGGGCCGGCGACCCATCGGAGGGCTTGGCGGGCGCTCTCCGTGGCCGCGCGCGAGCGCGGCCATGACGGGCCTGCCGGCCTGGCGCTGGCGGCTCAGCCCCCCCGCGCTCCTCGTTTCGAAGCGTCCCCCTAAAACTCCGTCATCGCCGGCCGTCGTCACCCTCGGCCTTGTGCCGGGGGGCCGGCGACCCATCGGAGGGCTTGGCGAGCGCCCACAGTGGCCGCGCGCGAGCGCGGCCATGACGGGCCTGCCGACCTGGCGCTGGCAACTTAGCCCCCCGTGCTCCCCGTTTCGAAGCGTCCCCCTAAAACTCCGTCATCGCCGGCCGTCAGTGCCGGCGACCCATCGATCGGCTTGGCGGGCGCTCGCTACGGCTGCGCGCGAGCGCAGCCGTGACGGGTGGAACGACTCGGCGCTGGCTTGCCTGTCCTCCGTACCAATGAAACGCTGCCGTCATGGAACGTCGCCCGTTCATCGCGGTCTACATCATGGCCAATCGGCCCTACGGGACCCTCTACATCGGCGTCACCTCCGACCTCGAAACCCGGGTGAACCAGCATCAATCCGGCGAGCTGGGCGGCTTCACCGAGCGATACGGTCTGCATCGCCTGGTCTGGTTCGAGCGGCACGAGTCCATCGTCGTCGCCATCCAGCGCGCGAAATCGCTGAAGAAGTACAAGCGGGACTGGAAGATCAATCTGATCGAGCAGGAGAATCCGCGCTGGGAGGATCTGAGCCGGGCCTGGCGAGGGTCGAGCGTTTGGCCTGAGGCATTGGGGTGACCATTGCGGGCTGGGCGCACCGTCCGTCATGGCCGCGCTCGCGCGCAGCCACTGTGGGCGCTCGCCAAGCCCTCCGATGGGTCGCCGGCCCCCCGGCACAAGGCCGAGGGTGACGACGGCCGGCGATGACGGAGTTTTAGGGGGACGCTTCAAAACGGAGGGCGCGAGGGGCCTGAGCTGTCAGCGCCAGGTCGGCAGGCCCGTCATGGCCGCGCTCGCGCGCGGCCACCGCAGGCGCTCGCCAAGCCCTCCGATGGGTCGCCGGGACTGACGCCCGGCGATGACGGAAGGAAAGAGGGCGTGTGCGATCCCTACCCCAGCTCCCTCACCGCCTTGAGCACCTCGGCGACGTGGCCCGTCACCTTCACCTTGCGCCAGATCCGCCGGATCACGCCCGTCCCATCGATCAGGAAGGTCGACCGGTCGATGCCCATATATTTGCGGCCGTACATGCTCTTCTCGACCCAGGCGCCGTAGCGCTCGACGACGTCGCCGTCCTTGTCCGATCCCAGCAGGGGTTTGAGGTCGTACTTCACGCGGAATTTGCCGTGGCTGGCGGCGGTGTCCTTCGACACCCCGACGACCACCGCGCCGGCCTTGGCGAAGTCGTCCGCGGCGGCGGTGAAGCCCTGGGCCTCGGCGGTGCAGCCGGTCGTGTCGTC
Organism: Caulobacteraceae bacterium; assembly: GCA_036276055.1. GTDB lineage: Bacteria > Pseudomonadota > Alphaproteobacteria > Caulobacterales > Caulobacteraceae > Acaudatibacter. Next base: position 166 of record DATBEN010000116.1, on the reverse strand, counting down.
CTTGGGATAGAAGTACAGGACGACCGTCTTGCCCTTCAGGTCGGCCAGGGCGACCTCGCCGGCGTCGCCGGGCATGCGGAAATCGGGGGCGGCGTCGCCGACGTTCAGGCTCATCGAGCGCTCTCCTTCAGACAGGCTTGACCAGGACGATCTTCTTTCGCCCGGC
>DATBEN010000115.1:0-29646 GCA_036276055.1 Caulobacteraceae bacterium | reverse complement strand
CCGCCCAATCGCCGCCAGGGCGAACAGGGTCACCACCGCGCCGGCGCTGGAGGGGAGCAGCACGCCAACCGTTTCCCCAGGCTCGGTGATCGCGGCGATCTTTCGGCCGAGGGCGAAGCTGGCCCGCACCAGATCGGTGTAGCTGAGGGGGCGGCGCTCCTGGTCCTCGAGGATCGGCTTGCGCCCGCCATGGCGAGACGCGGCGTCCAGCAGCGCATCGAAAAGGGTGGTTCTCGGCGCGACGAATCCGGCGTTCTGCGCCATTGGCGACCCTCCCTTGGACTCTCTCCCTAGCGCCTCTTGCGGCGGCTCGCATGGCCTGTCCAGCGTCCGGCGAGCCGCACCTTTGCCGTGGTGAGACATTCTCGCACGCTTGATCGTCGGCCCGTGAACGCCGATCTAGCGGTCCGTGGCGACGGTGATCGACAGAACGGCGGCGCGCGAAGCGCGGCATCCGGAGAAGCGCGAGCGACCCGATTCGCCCCTTCTGCCCAAGCCGCCCTGGCTGCGTGTGCGCGCCCCCGGCTCGCCCGGCTGGGCCGCGACCCGCAAGATCGTCAAGGAGCACGGGCTCGTCACCGTCTGCGAAGAGGCCGCCTGCCCGAACATCGGCGAGTGCTGGAGCGTCTCGCACGCCACTATGATGATCATGGGAGAGACGTGCACGCGGGCCTGCGCCTTCTGCAACGTCGCCACCGGGCTTCCGGGGCCGCTCGATCCGACCGAGCCGGGCCGGGTGGCCGAAGCAGTGGCCCTGATGGGGCTCAAGCACGTGGTGATCACCTCGGTCGACCGGGATGACCTGGACGACGGGGGCGCAGCCCACTTCGCAGCAACCGTGCGGGCGATCCGCGCCCAGGCTCCCGCGGCGACGATCGAGATCCTGACGCCCGACTTCCTTCGCAAGCCGCTGTCGGCTGTGGAGGAGGTCATCGACTCGCGACCCGACGTCTTCAACCATAACCTCGAGACGACGCCGCGCCTCTATCTCTCGATCCGACCGGGCGCCCGCTACTACCATTCGCTGCGGCTGCTGGAGCGGGTGAAAGAGCGGGACCCGCAGATCTTCACCAAGTCGGGTGTGATGGTTGGACTTGGCGAGTCCAAGGCCGAGGTGATGCAGGTGATGGACGACATGCGCTCGGCCGGCGTCGACTTCATCACTATCGGGCAATACCTGCAGCCGACCCGCAAACACGCGCCGATCGACCGCTTCGTCCCTCCGGAGGAATTCAAGGCGCTTGAGACCATCGCCCGCGCCAAGGGTTTCCTGATGGTCTCCGCGAGTCCGCTCACCCGCTCGTCCCATCACGCCGGCGAGGACTTCGAACGCCTGCGCGCCGCCCGCGCCGCTGCGGCCTGACTCTTAAGAACGCCGCCTTGCGCCACACCCTGACGCGACGCATGCACTACACGCCTCGCCAGTTGTTCGATCTGGTCGGGGACGTCGAGCGCTATCCCGCCTTCGTTCCCTGGGTCACCGACATGCGCACCTGGGGCCGGCGCGAGTCCGAGCCCGGTGTGATGGTGTTCGACGCCGAGGCCAAAGTGCGCTTCGCCATCATCCGCGAGCATTTCAGCACGCACGTGCGGCTCGATGAGCCGAACCTGACCATCGACGCCAACCTGATCTCGGGTCCCTTCCGCCGTCTCGAGAACCACTGGCGGTTCATCCCGATCGAGGGCGGGACGGAGCTGTCCTTCGGCATCGACTTCGAATTCGGGTCGCGCTTCCTGGAGGGTCTGCTCACCGCCAATTTCGAGAGGGCCGTGGCGCGGCTGGTCGGCTGTTTCGAGCGTCGCGCCCAAGCGCTCTACGGGGGCGCGAAATAGGACTAGGTCCTCGGTCCTGACTCCTATCTCAACCTATCCCGCAGCATCTCCAGCGCCGTCTGCACCGCGGCCATCTGGACTTCCCAGCGGGTCTCCAGCTCGAATAGCTCCTGGCGGTGATGGACCGACTGATTCGCCCTCGCCGTGGCGAAGTGGACGGTGCCGACCGGTTTCATTGGCGAGCCGCCGCCCGGTCCCGCGACGCCGGTGATGGCGACGGCGAGGTGGGCGTGGGAGTGTTCCAGCGCGCCCTCGGCCATCATCCTCACTACGGGCTCGGAGACGGCCCCGAGGTCCGCGATGAGGTCGCCGGAGAGGCCGAGCTGCTCCTGCTTGGCGCGGTTTGTGTAGGCGACGAAGCCGCGCTCGAAGACGTCGGAGGCGCCCGGGATTGCGCAGATCGCGCCAGCGACTAGGCCGCCGGTGCAGCTCTCGGCCGTGACGATCCGAAGGTGACGCTCGCGGGCGTCGTCGATCACCAGGCGGGCGAGAGTCTCGATCTCAAGGGAGAACATCAGAGGTCCTTCTACAACGGCCATGCCTAAGCGATATAGTCGCGCAGGACCGAGGCAGACCAACATCGCCCGGCCGGGAGGTTCAAGGGGGCAAGGCAATGGCGACGCTCCTCGCGGCGGCCGTTCAGCGCCAAGATCGCGCGGGCTGGCTCTTTCCCGTGGCGGTCTTCGTCAGCGCCGGCCTTGTCTTCAGCCTCGAACCCCTGGTCGGCCGCCTGCTTCTGCCGATGCTTGGCGGCTCGCCGGCGGTGTGGAATGCGAGCCTCGGCTTCTTCCAGGCCGCCCTGCTCGCCGGCTACCTCTACGCCCACCTGCTCCAGCGGATTCGTTCGCTACGGACCCAGGTCGTCGCTCACCTGGCGGTCCTCGTGATCGCGGGCTTCGCCCTGCCGATCAGGATCACCGACCTGCTTGGACTTCCCGACGTGCGCGCGCCCGCGCCGTGGCTCCTGGGCGTTCTCGCCCTCTCCATCGGCGCCCCCTTCGCCGCCCTCTCGGCCACCGCGCCGCTGCTGCAGGCCTGGTTCGCCAGGGCGAATCGCCCGGCAGGCTCGCGCGTCTGGTCCCTGTATGCGGCGAGCAACCTCGGCAGCCTGACGGCCCTGCTGGCCTACCCGGTCGTGATCGAACCGGCTCTTACCCTGCGCGGCCAGGCGTGGGCGTGGACCGCCGGCTACGTCCTCTTCGCCATCCTGGCCGCAGCCGTTGGACTTCGGCTCGCCGACGGCCAGGGGGAAGGGCAGGGGATTCTGGTCGACGACGGAGCTGCTCCCTCCTGGATCGATCGGGCCAGGTGGATCGTGCTGGCCGCCATCCCTTCGAGCCTCCTGGTTGGCGTGACCAGTTTCGTGAGCACGGACATCGCCTCGGCGCCCTTCCTCTGGGTGATTCCGCTGGCGCTGTACCTGGTGGCCTTCGTCCTGGCCTTTCAGGAGCGCCCCGCCGTCTCCCGCGAGGTGACGCTGGTGCTGAACGCGGTGACGTTAGCGGGCGCCTGCGCCCTGATCCACGTGCGCGTGGGTCTCTTCCTACTCGGCTCCGTCCTCCATTTCGCCGCCTTCTTTTTTGCGGCTCTGGTCTGCGCCCAGGCGCTTGTGGCGCGTCGTCCTTCGCCGGGTCGCCTTACAGATTTCTACCTGTGCCTGGCCGTCGGCGGCGTCATTGGCGGCGGCTTCAACGCCTTCGCGGCCCCGCTGCTGTTCAGCACGGTCGCGGAGTACCCGGCCGTTCTGGCCATCTCCGCCCTTGCGCGGCCATGGGGCGACGGACGGCCGGGACGCTGGACCTGGGGCGTCCTTGCCCTTTGCGCGCTCGCCGGCCTCGCGGCCGCGGAGCTCGGCCATCCGGTCGGCGTCCCGCCGCATTGGATCCTCGCCCTGGATGCGCGGCCGGCCGGCCAACTGGCGGCGGCGCTGATCGTGGCGACGGCGGTCGGGGCCCTCACCCTACAGGGGAGGGCGCCGCTGTTCTTCCTGGCCTGCGGGGTTCTTGTTTGCGCGGCCGGGCGCGCGGGCGACCGGGTGAACGTCACCCACACCTGGCGGGACTTCTTTGGCGTCCTTCGTGAATCCCGACTGTTCGTCCCGGCCCTGGGCGGGCCCGTGCGCATGCTGGCGAGCGGGACGATCCTGCATGGGGCTGAAGCGCTCGCCCCCTCATTCCGCTGCCGGCCGATCGCCTATTACGCACCCGCCACCCCGATCGGGCAGGTGATGGCGATCGAGCAGCGCAGGTCGGCCCTGGCGATCGGCGTCGTGGGGCTGGGAGCAGGATCGATGGCTGGGTATGTGCGGCCAGGCGACAGCCTACGGTTCTTCGAGATCGATCCCCTGGTGGCGCGCATCGCCACCGATCCGAGCCGCTTCTCCTATATCCCGGTCTGCGCGAAAGGCCGTGTGGGGATCACCCTGGGCGACGGGCGTCTGGCGCTCGCCCACAGCGCCCAGCGTTTCGATCTCCTGCTGATCGACGCCTTTTCATCGGACAGCATGCCCACGCACCTGCTGACTGTCGAGGCCGTGCGGCTCTACCTCTCGCACCTGGCGCCGGGCGGTCTGCTCGTCCTGCATCTGTCGAACCGCAACCTCGATCTCATGCATCCGGCGCAGGCGGCCGTCCTCGCCGCGGGAGCGACGGCGATGTTCCAGAAGCATCGGCCGGATCCTGCCGCGCCGACGCTTTCGGAGGCGCCCGAGGATGTCGTTGTCGCTGCCCTGGACCGGCGCACGCTGACCCAATTCGCCATGGACGGCCGCTGGCGCAAGGCCGATCCCGGCGGCGTGCGCGCGTGGACCGACGACCACATCGACGTTTTCGGCGCCCTGGCGCGGCGGCTGGCTGCGCGATGGAACGGGACACTAGGCGCCTAAACCAGGCCCTGTCCTAAGCCGGCGTCTCCACCGCGGCGATCGCCTGGGCGGCGACGCCTTCTTCGCGGCCGGTGAAGCCCATGCCTTCGGTCGTGGTGGCCTTCACACTCACGCGCTCCTCCGGAAGACGCAGCAACTCGGCGACACGGGCGCGCAGGGCCTCTCGGTGGGGTTTGATCTTCGGGCGCTCGCAGATCAGCGTGAGGTCGACGTTGACGATCCGCCCGCCCTTGCGGGCGACGAGGTCGGCGGCGTGCTCAAGGAAGATGGATGAGGGCGCGCCCTTCCACTTCGGATCCGTGGGGGGGAAGTGGTCGCCGATGTCGCCTTCGCCGATCGCTCCCAGGATGGCGTCGGTCAGGGCGTGCAGGCCGGCGTCCGCATCGGAGTGTCCGACGAGGCCGTGGTCGTGAGGGATCTCGACGCCGCATAGCCAGACGCTCTGTCCCGGTCCGAAGCGGTGAGCGTCATATCCCATGCCGATGCGGGTGACCCGCATGCCCCCGGCGAGAGCCTCGGCCATCTCGAAATCCTCCGGATAGGTAAGTTTCATCAGTCTGGGATCGCCCGGCGTGAGGACCACGCGGCCGCCTGCGCGCTCCACCACGCTGGCGTCGTCGGTGGGGATCTCGTCCGTGGGCCAGACTGCGTAGGCGCGCTCCAGGGTCCGGCGGCGGAACGCCTGGGGCGTCTGCGCCTGCCACAGGCCATCGCGCGCGGTGGTCGAACTGCCCTCCATCGGCGCGTCCGCCCGCTTGAGCGTGTCCGCCACGGGCAGGGCGGGAAGGGCGCCGTCCGCTTCGAGCGCGGCAGCGGCGGCGGCCTGTACAAGAGCCGGAGACAGGAACGGGCGGGCCGCGTCATGGATGAGGATCACCTCGTCCGGCCCCGCGCCACAGGCGGCGATGCCGGCCCGGACGGAATCGTGCCGCGCAGCGCCGCCGGGGATCGCGCGCCAGCGGCGGAGGCCGGCGAAGGCCTGGGCGGCGGTCGCCTCGTCTCCCGCAGGGATGACCACCACGACTTCGCGAGCCCCGGCCGCCAGCAGCGCTTCCAAAGACCAGCGAACCACGGGCTTGCCGCCGAGGCTCCGCCACTGCTTGGCTCCGCCCGGTCCGGCGCGCTGGCCGGATCCGGCGGCCACGATCACCGCGAAAAATGTCATGCCGTTCCATAATCGTGCGGCCTGTTCGCCTCCAGTCTTTACGGCGGTGGCGTTAGGCGCCTAAAGAGCGGGCGCCGCGACTGAGTAGAAAATGGGCATTGACTTCTCCACTGACTGGACCCGGAGCCTTGGACGCGTGTGGCTGGCGCCCATGACGGGCGTTTCCGACCTGCCGTTCCGACAGACCGCGGCCGCGCTTGGCGCGCGCTATCAGGCCACGGAAATGGTGGCTTGCGAATCCCTGCTGGCATCGAGGCCGGACGTGATCCGGCGCGCGGCGATCGGCGGGGAGTTGCCGGTAATGGTGGTGCAGCTGGTCGGCCACGACCCCACGCTCGTGGCGCAGGCCGCGCGACTGTCCGCCTCGGCGGGGGCGCAGATCATCGATCTCAACTTCGGCTGTCCGGCGAAGGCGGTCACCGGCCAGGCCTGCGGCTCGGCCCTGATGCGGCGGCCGGACCGGATCGAGGCGATCGTCGCCGCCGCCTGCGAGGCTGTCGACGTTCCGGTGACGGTGAAGATGCGGCTTGGATGGGACGCGAACTCGCCGAACGCCGCGGAGGTTGCCCGCAGAGCCGTCGTCGCCGGCGCGCGCGCTGTGACGGTCCACGGCCGCACGCGAATGCAGTTCTACGACGGCGTCGCCGACTGGGCGGCCATCCGGCCCGTTGCGGCGGCTGCGGGTGCGCCGGTGGTCGCCAACGGTGATATCGGCGACGCGCGCTCCGCCCGCGAGGCGCTGGCGCAATCAGGCGCCCAAGCGGTGATGATCGGGCGCCAGGCGATCGGACGTCCCTGGATCGCGCGCACCGTGGAGACGGCGCTCTCTGGGGGTGTGGCGTGGGAGCCGGGTCCCGCCGAACGGCTGGCGATCGTGATAGGGCACCTGCGGCGGAGCCTGGCCTTCTACGGCGAGGCGCTGGGATCGCGGATCTTCAGGAAACATCTGGCGGCCTACGTCGACGCCGCGCCATGGCCGGCGGACCCGCAGGCCCGCCGCGAGGCGCGCGCGCGCCTCTGCCGCCTGCCGGCCGATGAGATCGAGGCGGCGCTCGGCTCCCTCTGGACGCCGGCCCTGGAGACACTGGCGGCATGACGCCCGGCGTCGCCATCTCAGGCGCGCAGGCGGCGAGGGCCACGGCTTTCGACGCCTGGCCGGAGGCCGCCTTCATCATAGACGCCTCCGAACGGGTCCTGGCTGCCAACGAAGCGGCCGAGCAGCTGCTCGGGCGCGCGCTTGGCGGCCGCAGCGCGCTGGCGGCGGTGATCCAGGACGGCTCGCCGTTGCGGGCGCTGATCGGACGCTGCCTCGCCGAAGGGGCGGCAGTGCGCGCGCGCGAGATGGAGCTCCTCATCCCCGGTCTCACCCGCATCGTCGTCGACGCCGCGGCGACCCCCCTGGGCGAAGGCTCGACCCTGATCACGCTGCACCAGCGGCCACAGGGCGGTCCCGAGCGGGCGGCCGATCAGCGCGGCCTGCAATCGGTGATGGGGCTCGGCCAGATGCTCGCGCACGAGGTGAAAAACCCCCTCGCGGGCATCCGCGGCGCGGCGCAGCTCCTGCGATCGGCTGCGAGCGCCGAGGACATCCCCCTGGCGCAACTCATCGTCGACGAAACGGACCGGATCCGACGGCTGGTGGACCGGATGGAGGCCTTCGCGGAGGACGTCCTGCCCGAAAGGAGCGCGGTGAACATCCATCAGGTGCTCGATCGGGTCCGCGCGCTGGCGGCGAACGGTGTGGCCGACGGGCTGCTGCTGAAGGAACACTACGATCCGTCCCTCCCGCCGGCGTGGGGTGAGGAGGACCAGCTGATCCAGATCTTTCTCAACCTGACGAAGAACGCTGCGGAGGCTGCGCATGCGCGCGGCGACGGACGCGGCGAGGTGACCATCTCCACCGCCTTTCGTCACGGCGTGCGTGTGCGGGGACCGCGGGGCGGCGCGGCTTGGGGCGCTCCGCTCGAAGTGAAGGTGATGGACAACGGCCCGGGCGTCCCGGAGCGGCTGCGCGAGCACCTCTTCGAGCCCTTCGTGACGACCAAGGCAGGGGGCGTCGGCCTGGGCCTGGCCCTGGTGGCCAAGCTGGTCGCCGGTCATGGCGGCCTGATCGATTTCGAATCCGAACCCGGGCGCACCGTCTTCCGCGTGCTGCTGCCCACCGCGCCCGCAACCATCCCCGCCGAGCCCGAGCCGGCAGGCGCCTGAAGGAGATCCAGATGGCAGGTCCCGCCCAGAAGATCCTCGTTGCCGACGACGACGCCTCGATACGCCTGGTGCTTTCCCAGGCGTTCTCGCGGCTCGGCTACGAGGTGCGGGCGACGGGCAACGCCGCGACCCTGCTCAAGTGGGTGACCGACGGGGAGGGAGATCTGGTGATCACCGACGTGGTGATGCCGGACGAGAACGTCTTCGACGTGCTGCCCCGGATCCGCAAGCAGCGGCCGAAGCTGCCGGTGATCGTGATGAGCGCCCAGAACACGGTCCTCACCGCCATAGCGGCGGCGGAAGGGGGCGTGTTCGAATACATCCCCAAGCCTTTCGACCTCGATGACATGGCGCAGCTCGCGCGGCGGGCGCTGGAGCGGCCCACAGACCGCGAGGCGGCGAAGGCGCAGGCTCGCGCCGTCCGCGACGAGCGACTGCCCCTGATCGGGCGCACGGCGCCGATGCAGGAGGTCTATCGCACCATCGCCCGGCTGGTCGGCGCGGACCTCACGGTTCTGATCCAGGGGGAATCGGGCGTCGGCAAGGAACTCGTCGCGCGGGCGCTGCACGACCTCGGGCGCCGGCGGGACGGACGCTTCGTGGCGATCAGCCTGGCGGCCATTCCCCGGGAACGAGTCGACAGCGAGCTGTTCGGCCGCGGCGAAGGGGACGCCGGGCGTCTGGTGGAAGCCGACGGAGGAACCCTGTTCCTGGACGAGGTCGGCGACATGCCGCTGGACGCCCAGACGCGACTGCTGCGCGTCTTCGACGGCGCCGAGCCGGCGATCAACCCCAAGACCGGCCGCAGGCCGAACGCCCGGGTGATCGCCGCCACGAACCGGGACCTGCGCAGCCTGGTCTCCCAGGGCCTGTTCCGTGAGGACCTGTTCTTCCGGCTAAACGTGGCGCCCATCCGAGTGCCGCCGCTGCGCGAGCGCGCGGAGGACATTCCGGAGCTCGCCCGCGCGTTCCTGCTTCGCGCCAGCCGCGAGGGCCTTCCGTCGAAGACGATCGACCAGAGCGCGCTGGACCGGTTGAAGCGGCACGACTGGCCGGGCAACGTGCGGGAGCTGGAAAACGTGATCCGCCGCATCTGCGCGCTCTACGCCGAGGAGAACATCGGCGCGCGTATCGTCGAGCGGGAGCTGAGCGATCACGTGCAGCCCCAGACGGCGAGCGGCGGGCCGGTCACCCTGTCGGACCTGGTGGAACGCAACCTCGCTTCTTACTTCGCCAGCCAGCCCGGAGGCGTTCCCCCGAGCGGCCTCTATGACCGGGTGCTCGCCGATATCGAGCGGCCCCTGTTCCAGCTCACCCTGGGAGCCACCAAGGGCAACCAAATGAAGGCGGCCGAAATCCTCGGCCTCAACCGCAACACGCTGCGCAAGCGGCTGCAGGACCTGGGCATCGAGGCCAAGGCGAGGGCGTGACGCGCCGCGACCTGGCGGACACAGGCGTGTTGCAATCGTGGCACACTCGCTTAGTCTGAGGGCATGACTCAGAGCGTCGCGCCGACGCGCCCGGGCGTGGAGCGACCCCCAGCCGCCAGGGCGATCGACATATCGCCCTGGAGCCGGGCGGCGGACTCGCGCGTCGTCATGGGGGCTGGGTTCGCCCTCACCATCATCGTCGTCCTCGTGGCGGTGGTCCTGGGCTCCTGGCCGGACGTGAGCGGTCCGCTGGGACCGGCGAGCCCGGGCGTACTCACCCTGCTTTGCATCGGCGCCATGCTGCTCGGCGGCATGGGCGCGCTGATCGGCTGGCGCCTCCTGCGTCTCGTGCTGGCCCAGGCCGGCGACGCGGGGGCGCGGCTTCACCTGCGCTTCGTCACCCTGTTCGCCATCGCCGCGGTAGCCCCGGCGGTCATCATCGCCCTCTTCTTCGGGGTGCTCGTCACGCGGGGCGTGGAGAGCTGGTTCAGCGCCCGGGTTCAGAGCGTCGTGGAGAACTCGGCGACCGTCGCGCGGTCCTATATCGCCGAGCAGCAGGACTACATCAGCCGGCATATCTCCGTGATGGCCCGCACCCTCAACCAGGCCCAACCCAGCCTCGCCGACTCCCCGGTGGCCTATGGCCGGTTCCTGCGGGACCTGACGGCGGAGGGTGGCTTCTCTGCCGCCTATGTCCTCGATCACGAGGGGAGGGTGCTCGCGCGGGCGGACGCGCCAGGGGGGAATACCCCGTTCCTGGCCCCGCCGCCGGCCAGCTTCACGGCGGCCGACGAGGGGGACGTGTCCGCCGCGCCGTTCGAGTCGTCCGACCTGTTCCGCGCGCTTTACCGACTCCGCAGCTATCCGGACGCCTACCTTTATGTCGTGCTCCCGCTCGACCCAGGCATCTTCCAGCACCTGCGTCGAACCGAGGCCTCGCTGATCGCCTACCGCGAGGCCAAGCATCGCCGCACCCTGATCCAGGCTGCCTTCGCGCTGACCTATCTCGAGACGGTCCTCCTGGTTCTGGAGGGCGCGGTGTGGCTGGGGATGGCGGCCGCCGACCGGATCGCCGCGCCCGTCGCGCGTCTGGTGCAGGCCGCAGGACGGGTCGCCGCCGGCGACCTCACCGCGCGCGTGGACACGCACCGCGATCCGGACGAGATCGCCGTGCTGTCGCGCGCCTTCAACCGGATGACCCTGGACCTGCGCGAGCAGCAGGCGGCCCTGCGGGCCGCCCACGTGGACGCGGAGACGCGCCGGCTGTTCATGGAAGCCGTTCTCCTGGGGGTGAGCGCCGGGGTGATCGGCCTCGACCCGAGAGGCCGGATCTCGATCGTCAATCCACAGGCGGTGCGGTTGCTCGGCCTTGCTGCGACCCCCGCGCCCGGCGTGTCGCTGTCGGAGGTGGCGCCGGAATTGCAGGCGGTCGCCGACGAGGCCACCCGCGTGGCGGGGGAGGCGGAGGTGGACGTCGAGGTGGCCCGCGGACCCGAGACGCGATTGCTGCGGGTGCGCGCGAGCCACGGGGCGGAGCGCGTCGTGCTGACCTTCGACGACATCACCCGGCTCGTGGCCGCCCAGCGCAATGCGGCCTGGCGCGACGTGGCCCGGCGCATCGCCCACGAGATCAAGAATCCGCTGACGCCGATACAGCTCTCGGCCGAGCGGATCAGCCGGCGCTATCGGCGGGAGATCTCGAGCGACACCGAGGTGTTCGACCGCTGCGTCGAGACGATCGTTCGCCAAGTGGGAGACATCGGCCGAATGGTCGACGAGTTCTCGGCCTTCGCGAGGATGCCCGCGCCCAGGTTCGCCCACCATGACCTCGCCGAACTGATCCGCCAAGCGGCCTTTGCGCAGAGGGTCGCCGATCCGTCGGTCGCCGTGGAGATCGAGGAGCCGCTGGAGGCGTGCGAGATCGTCTGCGACGGCCGGATCGTCGGCCAGGCCCTCACCAATGTGCTGAAGAACGCGGGCGAGGCCATCGCCGCGCGAAAGCAACCCTCGGCCCCAGGGCGGATCCGCGTCCGTCTGGTCAGGGTCCCCAACGCCGTGGAGGCGCAGATCGAGGACAATGGCGTGGGCCTGCCAGAGAAAAACCGCGATCGGCTGACGGAACCGTATGTGACGACTCGTGAAAAGGGCACGGGTCTCGGACTCGCAATCGTCAAACGCATCCTGGAGGACCACGGCGGCCGCCTGACCTTGGGCGACGCCGCGCCAGGACCGGGCGCGCGCATTTCGCTGGTCTTCCCGGTGGGCGAGATCGAGGCGGGACGCAGGCCCGGCGTCGAGTACAAGGTGGAAGCATGATCAGCGACATTCTGGTGGTGGACGACGAGGCGGACATCCGCGAACTCGTCGCCGGCATCCTCGAGGACGACGGCTATGCCGTGCGCACGGCGCACAACGCCGAAGCGGCCCTGCTGGCGCTCCGCGCTCGCAAGCCGGCGCTGCTGATCCTGGACATCTGGATGTCGGGGAATGGCATCGATGGGCTCGAACTGCTCGACCGGGTGAAGGGCCTCGACCCCGACATCCCGGTGATCATGATCTCTGGCCATGGCACGATCGAGACGGCGGTGAGTTCGATCCGCCGCGGCGCCTACGACTTCATCGAAAAGCCCTTCAAGTCCGATCGCCTCCTGGTCGTCGTCCAGCGGGCGCTGGAAGCTACGGATCTGAGGAGAGAGAATCGTCACCTGCGCAACCAGGCGCTGGTCCCCGAGGGGTTGGTGGGCGCGTCGGCCGCGTCCCAGCACCTGCGCGCGATGATCGCCAAAGTCGCGCCGGCCAACAGCCGCATCCTGATCTCCGGCCCACCCGGGTCGGGCAAGGAGACGGCCGCGCGACTGATCCACGGGGCAAGCCCGAGGGCGCGCAACGCCTTTGTGGCGATCAATGCGGCGGGGATGACGCCCGAGCGTATGGACCTCGAGCTGTTCGGGGAGGAGCCCTCGACGAACCGGCCCGGCTCCATCGGCGTGTTCGAACGCGCCCACGGCGGCACGCTCTACATCGACGAGATCGCCGAGATGCCGCGGGAGACCCAGAGCCGGATCCTCCGGGTCCTGGTTGAGCAACGCTTCCGTCGCCTGGGCGGCGACACCGACGTGCAGGTGGATGTGCGGGTGGTCTCCTCGACGTCCCGGGACCTGCAGGCCGAGATTGCGGCCGGACGGCTTCGCGAGGACCTGTTCCATCGCCTGAACGTGGTGCCCCTGCGTGTGCCGGGGCTCTCGGAGCGGCGCGAGGACATCCCGCTGCTGATCGATTACTACATCGAGCGCCTGGGCGTGGCGGCGGGCTTGGCCCGGCGCGTCCTCGCCCCCGACGCCTACGCTACCCTGCAGGTGCAACCATGGCCGGGGAACGTGCGGCAGTTGCGCAATGTGGTGGAGCGGATCCTGATCCTGGCCGGCGGGGACGCGTCTCAGCCGGTCTCGGCCGACATGCTCCCGCCGGAGGCCAGCGCGACGCCGCCGACGGGCGGCCTCGGAGCGGAGCGCATCATCGCCCTGCCGCTGCGCGAGGCGCGCGAGCTGTTCGAGCGGGAATACCTGGACGCGCAGATCATGCGCTTCGGCGGCAATATCTCGCGCACCGCGGCCTTTATCGGCATGGAGCGCTCGGCTCTGCACCGTAAATTGAAATCCCTGGGTTTTTCCGGATCTCGCCTCACCGAGGAGACTGCTGACTGATGGGGCGGATAGCCTATGTGAACGGACGGTACGCACCTCATGCCGATGCGTTCGTCCATATCGAAGACCGGGGTTTCCAGTTCGCCGACAGCGTCTACGAGGTCTGGGCCGTGTTCGCTGGAAAGCTCGCCGACGAGGCGGGGCATTTCGAGCGCCTGGCCCGGAGCCTCGGAGAGTTGAGAATCCCGGTTCCAATGAGCGTGGCGGCGCTCAAGGTCGTGGTCCAGAGGGTCGTGCGCCTCAACAAGATCTCCGACGGGCTCGCCTACCTGCAGGTGACGCGCGGCGTGGCGCCCCGCGACCATCCGTTCCCCAATCCCGCGCCGCGGCCGACCGTGGTCGTGACCGCCAAGAGCGTCGACATGTCCGCGAGCGAGGCCCGCGCCGCGCGGGGCGTGGCGGTGATCACCACGCCCGAAACCCGCTGGGCGCGGTGCGACATCAAGACGACGGGACTGCTCCCCAATGTGCTCGCCAAGCAGGCGGCGCGCGAAGCCGGGGCCGTGGAGGCCTGGTTCGTCGACGAACTCGGCCTCGTCACCGAGGGCGGCTCCAGCAATGCGTGGATCATCGACGCCAACGGCGTCCTACGCACCCGCGACATCCAGTCGAACATCCTCCGCGGAATCACGCGGCGCACCCTGCTCGGCGTAGCGAAGGCCCTGGACCTGCCATTCGAGGAGCGCGCCTTCAGCGTGGAGGAGGCCAAATCGGCGCGCGAAGCGTTCATCACCGGCGCGGGCAGCCTCGTTCTGCCCGTTATCCGCATCGACGAGACGCAGATCGGCGCCGGCGCACCCGGGCCGGTGGCCAAGCGGCTGAGGGAACTCTATATCGAGGGGGCGCGGCCAAGCGCCGCGTGAACGCGCCAGGGCCAGTTCCCTGATCGGCTTGGCGCGCCCATCTTCTTCAGCATTGGGGGCGACGGCCCGTGACAACGACAGACAGACGACAAAGCCTGCAAGACGCCTTCCTCAACAGCGTCCGCCGGACCCGCACCCCGTTGACGATCTTCCTCGTGAACGGCGTCAAGCTGCAGGGGGTGGTGAGCTGGTTCGACAGTTTCTGCGTGCTCCTGCGCAGGGACGGTCAGGCCCAGCTCGTCTACAAGCACGCCATATCCACCATCATGCCGGCTGGGCCTGTGCAGCTCTACGAGCCGGCCCCTGAAGAAGGCGACGATTGACCCAAATCGATCATCGCGCCCGCCCGCAGCGGGCGCTTGTCGTCCACCCCGCTCGCGGCGAGCGCGCCGCGAGCCGCACGCCGGCGGAGCGCCTCGTAGAGGCCGTCGGCCTCGCCGAAGCCCTGGACCTCGAGATCGCGCACGCGTTCGTCTCGCCTCTTCGGACGATCTCGCCTGCGACCTTCTTTGGTTCCGGGCGGGTGGATGAGATCTCCGAGCTGTGCCAGACCTTCGAGATCGACCTCGTAGTGGTCGACGATGCGCTGGGTCCCGTACAGCAGCGCAACCTCGAGAGAGCCTGGTCGGTGAAGGTCATCGACCGGACCGGGCTGATCCTGGAGATCTTCGCCCGTCGCGCGCGCACGGCGGAGGGTCGACTACAGGTCGAGCTGGCGCGCCTGGAATACGAGCGCTCGCGGCTGGTCCGCACCTGGACCCACCTCGAGCGGCAACGCGGGGGCTTCGGTTTCCTCGGCGGCCCGGGGGAAACCCAGATCGAAGCTGACCGGCGGTTGCTGGTCGAGCGGATCGTCAAGCTGAAGGCCGACCTGGCGGACGTGCGCCGCACGCGCGAACTCCAGCGTCGGGGCCGCAAGCGGGTCCCTTATCCGATCGTCGCCTTGGTGGGCTATACGAACGCCGGCAAGTCGACCCTGTTCAACCGGCTCACCTCGGCCGAGGTGTTCGCCAGATCGATGCTGTTCGCCACCCTCGATCCGACCCTGCGACGGCTGCGCCTGCCCGGCGGCCGCGACGCGATCCTGTCGGACACCGTGGGCTTCATCTCTGACCTGCCCCACGAGCTCGTCGAGGCTTTCCGGGCCACCCTGGACGAGGTGCGGGAGGCGGACCTGGTCCTGCACGTGCGCGACATCGCCAGCCCCGACAGCGAGGCGCAGCAGCAGGACGTGGCGGCCGTGCTGGAGACCCTGGGCGTTGGCGAGACCTCGGGCCGCCGGGTGCTGGAAGTCTGGAACAAGGTTGACCTGGTCTCCCTCGGGCGACGGGAGGAGCTCAAGGCGGACGCCCGACGCCGGGGGGCCGTCCTGGTCTCCGCCGAGACGGGCGAGGGCCGTGAGGTCCTGCTTGCGCGGATCGGCGAGCTGCTCGACGCCTATCCCGAGAGGACGTTCCACCTGACCGCCGACGATGGGGAGGCGCTGGCGTGGCTCTATCGCCATGGCCGCGTCGTCGACCGCCGTCAGGCGGACGAGGGCCTGGACGTCACGGTGCGGCTCGACCCGCAGGCGCTGGGCCGTTTCGAACAGATGCGGCCGGGGCGGGGCTGGGGCCTGGCGGCGCAGTAGGGCGCGCGTCAGCTGGCGACGAAGCGGTAGCCGACCCGGGCCTCGGTCACAATGATCCTCGGTTGGGCGGGATCGACCTCCAGCTTCTGACGCAGACGCTGGACGATGATCCGCAGGTACTGCACGTCCTCGACATGCGAGCGGCCCCAGACGGCGGCCAGAAGCTGGCCGTGCGTCACCACGCGGCCGCCCGCCTCGGCGAGCGAGACCAGCACGTCATACTCGCGGGGCGTCAGCCGGACCGCCTCGCCGCCGCGGGTCACCAGGCGTCGGACGAAGTCGATCTCCACCTCACCCGCGTGCACGACGGGCGATCCGGCGCCTCGCGCCGCTTTGTTGCGCAGGCTCACGCGGATTCGCGCGAGGAGTTCGCCGACGCCGAAAGGCTTCTGCACGTAGTCGTCCGCGCCCTGGTCGAGGGCGTCGATCTTTTCGATCTCCTCGTCGCGCGCGGAGAGGATGATGATCGGGCCGTCGAAGAAGCGCCTGGCCCGCTCCAGCACGACCTTGCCGTCGAGGTCGGGCAGGCCAAGGTCGAGCACCAGCACGTCGGGGGGACGCGTGGCGAGCGCCGCCAGGCCAGCTTCCCCGGTGTCGGCGCGCAGGGGGACGTAGCCGGCGGCCTCCAGCGCCGGGGCCAGGAAGCGATGGATCTGGGGCTCGTCGTCGACGACCAGCACGCGTGGATGACTCGCGGACACCTCAGGCCGCCTCGGCTATTCTCGTGGTCGGCTTGCGCAGGCTGATCAGCACCCGCGTGCCATGGTCCCCATGGATCGGACTGGCCGCCGCGATCCGTCCTCCCATGGCTTCGACGAAGCCCTTGGAGATGGAGAGACCAAGTCCAACGCCCTTGCCGCGATCGCTGGGCTGCTGAAGCCGTCGGAACTTGTCGAAGACGCGTTCCAGTTCGGCGGTCGGGATGCCCTTGCCGTCGTCCTCGATGCTGATCACGACGTTGGAACGATCCTCGTAGGCGGCGACCTCGATATCCGTCCCGTCCGGGCTGTAGGCGATCGCGTTCTCGAGGATGTTCACTACGGCCTGTTGGAGCAGACCCGGGTCGATGTTGATCATCGAGAGTTCCGGGGGGAAGTCGCGCACCATGCGGCGCGAGCCGAGACGGCGTTCCACGCGCTGGATCGCCGCGCCGAGGACGTCGCGGACGTCCGTCCACTGCATCTTCGGGTCCAGGGCGCCCCCCTCGAGCCGGGTCATATCGAGGAGGTCGCCGACGTAGCGATTGAGGCGGTGGGCCTCCTCCCGGATGCTTTCGAGCAGGTCGCGGCGCACTTCGGGCCGGAGACTGGGCTCGTAGTCGAGAAGCGTCGTGGCCGAACCAAGCACTGTCGACAGCGGCGTGCGCAGGTCATGGCTGATCGAATTCAGCAAAGCTGCCCGGAGCTGGTCGGATCGCCGGAGGGTCTCGGTCTCGACGGTCGCCGTCGCGAGCTCCGCGCGCTCGAGCACCACCGCGCCCTGGTCGAACAGGGAGAGCAGAAGGCGTTCTTCCCCGGAGTCGCCTGTCTTGAGCGGCGAATGGGTCACGCCGGCGACCCCGGCGCGACCGCGCAGGCCCAGAAGCGGCCAGAAGGTCCACTCGAGCTGAGGGAGGGTCCCAGTGCCCGCGCCGGCGGCTTCACCCTTCTCCCACGCCCAGCGGGCCGCGGTCATGGCCCCGGGGCCGAGCGCCTCGAGCGAAGGCGAGCCGGCGGCGGCGCGGAGATCGCCGTCCTCCGGAAGCAGCACCATGGCGGATCCGCCGACTGTGGCGGCCGCCTGCTCGGCCAGGGCCTGGGCGGCCTCCGGACGGCTCGAGACGCTAGAGAGGCGTCGGCTGGCCGCGAGCAGGGACGCGACGACGGATGCGCGCCGTGAGGCCATCCGCGCCTGATCCCGCACCCGACCGGTGAGGAAGCCTGTCGTAATGGCGACGGCGAAGAAGACGGCAAAGGTGATCAGGTCGGCGAAATGACCGATCCTGAAGCTGAGGCGGGGCTCGAGGAAGAAGAAATTGTAACTGACGGCGGAGAGAGCGGCGGTTGCCAGTCCGGGGCCGAATCCGAACGCCCCGCCCGCGACGAGCACGCTTGGCAGGAAGATCATGGCCAGGTTCGCGTTGGCCATCCACCGGTCGGCCCCGGCCGCGACGAGGGTGGAAAGGAAAACCATCACCAGCCCCGCTGCATAGCCCCTCCAGTTGGGTCGCCGGGGAAGGCGGGGGAGAAGGTCTGCGGAGTGCGTCTCACTGCCGGCCGCATCGGTGACGATGTGCAGGGCGGCGCCGGTGGTGTGGTCGAGCAGAGCGTGGGCCAGCGAACGCCTGAGAGAGGCGCGAAGCCCGCGGGGCCGGCCGCGGGACGGCGGACGACGACCGATCACGATTTGGGTGATGTTGTTGCGCGCCGCGTACTCGAGCACGGTCTGCAGCAGGTCGTCGCCCGTCACGGTGACGACGCGTCCGCCCATCTGTTCGGCCAGCTTCAGGGCCACGGCGGTGTATTGCGACTGGGCGGGCGTCGGGGGACGGTTGGGGCGTTCCACGTGTAGAACGGTCCAGGGCGCGTCCATCATCAGGTCCGAGAGGCGGCGGCCGGTCCGGACAAGCGCGCCGCCGAACGGCTCGCCCCCTAGCAGAACCAGGATCCGTTCGCCCGCAGCCCAGGGCCCTTCGATTCCGTGGCGACGCATATGGCCGACGAGTTCGTCGTCGACCTTCTGAGCGGCGCGTCTCAGCGCCATCTCGCGCAGGGCGGTGAGATTCTCGGCCTTGAAGAACCGGTCCGACGCGAGGCGCGCCGTCTCCGGGACGTAGACCTTGCCGGCGGCGAGCCGCTCGCGCAGCTCCTCGGGCGTCAGGTCGATCATCTCGATCTCGTCGGCCCTGGTCAGCGCCTGGTCCGGGACTGTCTCGCGAACCCTTACCCCGGTGATCCGCCACACGACGTCCACCAGGCTCTCGAGGTGTTGGACATTCAGCGTCGTCCACACGTCGATGCCTGCTGCGAGCAGCTCCTCCACGTCCTGCCACCGCTTGGGGTGGCGGGATCCGGGAGCGTTGGAGTGGGCGTATTCATCGACGATGAGCAGCGCGGGACGGCGGGCGAGGGCGGCGTCGATGTCAAACTCGAGCAGGGTGCGGCCGCGGTATTCGACGGGCTTGCGCGGCAGGGTCTCAAGCCCCTCCGTCAGGGCCTCGGTCTCCTTGCGGCCGTGGGCCTCGACCACGCCCACTACCACGTCGACGCCCTCGGTCTTCCGCCGTCGCGCCGAGCCAAGCATCTCGAACGTCTTGCCGACCCCGGGCGCCATGCCCAGGAACACGCGCAGCTGCCCGCGATCCTCGCGCTTCGCACTGGCGAGCAGGGCGTCGGGGTCCGGGCGTCTCGGGTCGTCAGCGAGGGGCAACGGGCTTCCGTCAGAACGTCTGCGACACGCCGATATACACCCGCGCCCCGGGCGTGTACCGGCTCAGCCTCGGATCGAGGTCCACGTCGAGCCAGGCGGAGGTTTTCGCGGCGCCGACCTGGGCGTGCGCGGGGTCAGTCGTGGCGGCCGGGCGGCTGCGGGTCAGATCGTGTCGCAGCTGATGCGTCAGCGACCGTCCAGTTCGAGGTTCACCGCCAGAACATTGACGTAGGGCTGCCCGAGGAAGCCAAGGGTCGGCCCGTGGGTGTTGCGGGCGATGACCGCCTGCACCAAGGACGCCGGCAGGTTCCGCGCCCGCGCGATCCGAGGCGCCTGGAACGCGGCGTTTTCCGGCGAGATGTCGGGGTCGAGCCCGGAGCCCGACTGCGTCACGGCGTCGGCGGGGATCGGCGTGTTGGGGTTCTCCGTCCTCAGGGCCGCGGCGTCCTTCGCGACCCGGTCACGCAGCTTGGGGTCCATTGGACCAAGGTTGCTGGCGGACGAATTGGTCGCGTCGTATCCATTCCCGGCCGACGATCCGCGGGGATGCAGGTAGCCGGGACCGGTGAACCCCTGGGCGATCAGCTCCGAGCCGACGATCTTGCCGCCCGCCCTGACCAGGCTGCCGTTCGCCTGCTGCGGAAAGGCGATCTGGCCAATTCCGGTGATCGCCAGTGGGTAGAGCAGGCCGGTGAGCACGACGAAGAAGACGATGCTGACGAGGCTTGCGCGCAAATGGGACAGCATGGCGAGCCCTTCAGGCGAGATGCAGGGTTGAGATGAGGACGTCGATGGCCTTGATCCCGATGAAGGGGGCGACGATGCCGCCCAGGCCGTAGATCAGCAGGTTCCGCGTCAAAAGCGCCTGGGCGCCGATCGGCCGGTACTTCACCCCGCGCAAAGCGAGCGGGATCAGGGCGACGATGATCAGGGCGTTGAAGATCACGGCCGACAGGATCGCGCTCTGCGGGCTCGACAGGCGCATCACATTGAGCGCGCCGAGCGCGGGCAGGGATACGACGAAGATCGCCGGGATGATGGCGAAGTATTTCGCGACGTCGTTGGCGATCGAGAAGGTGGTCAGGGCTCCGCGGGTGATGAGCATCTGCTTGCCGACCTCGACGATCTCGATGACCTTGGTCGGATCGCTGTCGAGATCGACCATGTTGCCGGCTTCCCGCGCAGCCTGGGTGCCGGTCTGCATGGCGACGCCGACATCCGCCTGAGCCAGGGCGGGGGCGTCGTTGGCGCCGTCTCCGCACATCGCGACCAGCCGGCCCTTGCCCTGCTCCTCGCGGATCATCCGCAGCTTGTCCTCGGGCGTGGCCTCGGCAAGGAAGTCGTCGACCCCGGCTTCCGAAGCGATGGACGCGGCGGTGATCGGGTTGTCGCCGGTGATCATCACCGTGCGCACGCCCATGCGCCGCAGGTCGGCGAACCGCTCCTTCACACCGGGCTTCACCACGTCCTTGAGGTGGATCACGCCAACCAGCCTGTCGCCCTCGGCGACGGCCAGAGGCGTGCCCCCCGAGCGGGCGATGCGCTCGACCGCGCTTTCCACGTCGTGGGGCAGGAAGCTGCGCTCCAGGCCGAGGTGGCGGAGGACGGCGTCCACCGCTCCCTTGCGCCAGCTGCATCCATCGACCTCCAGGCCCGACAGACGCGTGGTGGCGCTGAACGGAATGGCCTTGGCGCCTGCAGGCGATTCGGCGGTGAGCCCGTTCTCGTGCGCGAGCTCCAGGATCGAGCGTCCTTCGGGCGTTTCGTCAGCCAGCGAGGCCATCAGGGCCGCGCGCATCGCCGCCTGGGGCGCCACTCCGGGGGCGGGAATGACCTCGGTCGCCATTCGGTTGCCGAAGGTGATGGTCCCGGTCTTATCGAGCAGCAGGGTGTCGACGTCCCCGGCGGCCTCGACGGCGCGGCCGGAGGTGGCCAGGACGTTGAACTTCAGCAGCCGGTCCATGCCCGCGATGCCGACGGCCGAGAGCAGGCCGCCGATCGTGGTGGGGATCAGGCAGACGAAGAGTGAGCCCAGCACCACCGGATCGAGGTTCACGCCGGAGTAGCGGCCCAGACCGACGAGGGTGACCACGACGATCAGGAAGACGAGGGTGAGGCCCGCCAGAAGCACCGCCAGGGCGATCTCGTTGGGCGTCTTGCGGCGGTCCGCGCCCTCGACCATGGCGATCATGCGATCGAGGAAGCTGGAGCCCGCGCCGGCCGTCACGCGAACCTTGATCCAGTCGGAGACAACGGTCGTCCCACCCGTCACTGCCGAGCGGTCGCCGCCCGACTCGCGAATGACCGGGGCGCTTTCGCCGGTGATCGCAGCCTCGTTGACGCTCGCCACGCCCTCGATGATCTCGCCGTCGGCGGGGATCATGTCGCCGGCCTCCACCATCACGACCTGGCCCGGGACCAGGCGGCTGGCGGGCGTGGGGATGATGGTTCCCGCCGCCTCGTCGATGACCAGCTTGGCCTTGGTGTCCACCCGCGCCGCCCGCAGGCTGTCGGCGGCCGCCTTGCCGCGGCCTTCAGCGACGCTCTCGGCCAGGTTGGCGAACAGCACGGTCGCCCACAGCCACACCGCCAGCTGCAGGGGGAAGCCGAACGGGCGGCCTCCGGCGATGGCGGCGACCATCGAGATCGTGGCGAGGACCGCGACCACTTCCGTGGCGAGAATGACGGGATTGCCGGCGAGCTTGCGGGGATCGAGCTTGACGAACGCGTCACGCGCCGCGCGGCTGAGGATCCCGGACTGGGCTCCGGAGATGGCGATGATGGAGGGCATGAAAGACGCTCGCCTCTGAAATCAGCGGCCGATCGCGTGGAGCATCTGGAAGTGCTCAACGATCGGGCCGAGGGCGAGGGGCGGGAAGTACTGAAGCCCCCCTAGGATAAGGATGACGCCGAGCAGCAGCCCCACGAACTGGAGGCCACCGGTCGGCAGGGTCCCCGTGGTAGGGGCAAGCTTCGGTTTCGCGACCAGAGCCCCGGCCATGGCGAGGACGGGCACGGCGTAGCCAAAGCGACCCAGCCCCATGGCGAGGGCGAGGGTGGTGTCCCACCACGGCGTGCTCGCGGTCAGTCCGGCGAAGGCCGAGCCGTTGTTCCCGACGGCCGATGAGTAGGCATAGAGGATCTCGGTGAGGCCATGTGGCCCCGAAGCTGAGACCGTCTTCAGCGCCGCGGGGAGGATGGCCGCCACGGCCGCGAAGCCCAGGATCGATGTAGGAAGGATGAGGGTCGAGAGGACCGCGAACTTCACCTCGCGCGCCTCGATCTTCTTGCCGAGGTACTCGGGCGTCCGACCGACCATAAGCCCGGCGACGAACACCGCGATCACGGCCATGACGACGATCCCATACAGCCCGGATCCGACGCCGCCTGGCAGGATCTCGCCGAGCTTGATCATGAACAGGGCCATTCCTCCGCCCAGAGGGGTGAAGCTCTCGATGGCCGAGTTGACGCCGCCGTCCGAGGCGCCCGTCGTCATCGCTGTCCAGACGGCGGCGGAAGGGGCCCCGAAGCGGACTTCCTTG
Source organism: Caulobacteraceae bacterium (assembly GCA_036276055.1). Lineage (GTDB taxonomy): Bacteria > Pseudomonadota > Alphaproteobacteria > Caulobacterales > Caulobacteraceae > Acaudatibacter. Next base: position 6,979 of record DATBEN010000115.1, on the reverse strand, counting down.
CCCTCCATGTTGGGCGAGGCGGTCACATGGGTCGCTTCGACCAGGGCCGGCGTGCGCAGGGTCTCACTGGCGTAGATCGTCGCGGCCGCGCCTGCGAGGATGATGACCATGGCGGCGACCAGGGCGCGCGCCTCCTTGCGCGCCAGAGCGACGATTCCGAAGGCGATGACGCAGCCGAAGCTGACCGCGTTCATCGCCACTTCCTCGATGAGGTTCGTCCAGGCGTTGGGGTTCTCGAACGGGTGCGCGGAATTGGCGTTGAAGAAGCCGCCACCGTTGGTGCCCAGCTGCTTGATGATCTCCTGGCTCGCCACCGGGCCCACGGAGATGCCCTGCTTGGCGCCTTCCAGGGTCACGGCGTCCACGTGCGCGGCGAGGGTCTGAGGCAAGCCCAGGCCGACCAGGACGATGGCGAAGACGATCGAGATCGGCAGGAGCACGTAGAGGGTGACGCGGGTCAGATCGACCCAGAAGTTGCCGATGAGCGAACCGCGGTTCGCCGCGAAGGCCCGGGCCAGGGCGGCGGCGACCGCGATGCCGGAGGCGGCGGACATGAAGTTCTGCACGGTCAGCCCGGCCATCTGCGAGAGATTGGAGAGCGTCGACTCGCCGCCGTAGGACTGCCAGTTGGTGTTGGTGACGAAGCTGACGGCGGTGTTGAACGCCAGGTGCGGCGACATCCCCGCGAAGTGCATCGGGTTGAGCGGCAGCAGGCCCTGCAGTCGCAGGATGGCGTAAAGAACAAAGAAGCCGGCCGCGTTGAACGCCAGGAAAGCGACCGTGTAGGTCATCCAGCCCTGGCCGCGGTCCGGGTCGATCCCCGCCGCTCCGTACAGGGCCCGCTCCACGGGCCGCAGGACGACGTCGAGCCAGGTAGGCTGACCCTCCCACACGCGGGCCATGTAGAGGCCGATCGGCCAGCCGAGGACAACGGTCAAGCCGATGGTGAAGGCGATCTCCGCCCACCCTTGAAAGTTCATGTTGGAGGTCCCGTCAGAACTTGTCTGGGCGCACCAGCGCCGTAATCACGTAGATCGCTATGCCGACGGCGGCGGCGGCGTAGATCAGGCTGACGACCATGGCTCTACAGACGCCTCAGAAGCCGGGCATACACCCCGAAGGCGATGAACATGGCCCCGCCGAGGGCAAGATAGATGAGATCGTCCACAAAGAGCCCCTAATCAGAGGAGGGGCTATCTAGACCGTGCGACCGTAAAGGCGCGCGGACACTCCGGCGCCGCAAACATAAAGCATCCGTAAAAGCGTACGCGCCGGCGGCGAGGGATCAGGCTGCGCCGCGCTCGCTGGCCTTGGCCCGGTTCCACAGGGCGTCCATCTCCTCGAGGCTAGAGGCTTCCGGAGAGGAGCCGGCCTCGGCCAGCGCCTGCTCGATGAAACCGAAGCGGCGGACGAACTTGTCGTTGGTCTCCCGCAGGGCGGCCTCGGGGTCGACGTCCAGCTCGCGGGCGAGGTTGGCGCACACGAACAGTATGTCGCCCAGCTCCTGGCGCGCCTTTTCGCGATCCCCCCGCTCCAATTCGACTTCGAGTTCGGCCACCTCCTCGTGGAGCTTTGCGACCACCTCCTGGGCGGAGGGCCAGACGAAGCCGACCCTGGCCGCGCGGCTCGAGAGCTTAAGCGCGCGGGTGAGGGCGGGAAGACCGACGGCGACGCCGTCAAGGACGCTCGCCTGCGCCCTCGCCGAGCGCTCGCGGGCCTTGGTCTCTTCCCATGCGGCCGTCTGTTGCTCGGCCGTGCGCACTTCGGCGTCGCCGAAGACGTGGGGGTGGCGCCGGATCATCTTGCCGATGATCGCCCTCGCCACGTCGTCGAAGTCGAAGGCGTCGGCCTCGGCGGCCATCTGGGCGTGGAAGACGACCTGGAAGAGCAGGTCGCCCAGCTCGTCGACGAGGTCGTTCATGGAGCCGCGGGCGATGGCGTCGGCGACCTCGTAGGCTTCTTCGATCGTGTAGGGGGCGATCGTCTCGAAAGTCTGTTCGAGATCCCACGGGCAGCCACCGTCGCGATTGCGCAGTCGCCGCATGATCTCCAGCAGTTCCGCCATCGGCCCGTCGCCGTCGTGAGCGGGACCCATCCCGCTCATGACGGCGTGTCTTCGGCGCAGCCCGCCTCGGCCCGATCGCGCGCGGAGAGCAGCCGCCACCCAGCGGGATCGAGGATCTCGAGCGGTGAGAAGCGCGCCTTGTAGTCCATCTTCCGGCTCCCGCGGACCCAGTAGCCCAGATAGACGTAGGGCAGCCGCAGGGCCGAGGCCTGCACCAGGTGATCCAGGATCATGAACGAGCCGGGACTGGCCCTGGCCGTCGACGGATCGAAGAAGCTGTAGACCAGGGAAAGTCCGTCGCAGAGGCGATCGACCAGGGCGCAGGCGATCAGAGCGCCCGGCCCGCCGTCGTCGGGGGTGGTGCGGTACTCGACGAGGTGTGTGCGGACTGCGGTGTCCTCGACCATGGCCACGTAGTCGGACCAGGTCATGTCCGCCATGCCGCCGCCGGCGTGCCGCGAGAGCAAGTAGCGGCGCAGGAGGTCGAACTGCTCGCGGGTCGCTTCCGCCTCGACGACGTGGCGGCGCGAGCCGGCGTTGCGCGAAAGGATCCGGCGCTCGGAGCGGGAAAAGATGTAGTCCGCCACCGGCAGGCGCGCCGAGACGCAGGCGGAACAGCCTTCGCAGGCGGGACGATAGGCGATGTTCTGCGAGCGCCTGAAGCCGCCCTGAGTCAGGGAATCATGGACGATCGGCCCGTCCAGCATGGGCAGATGGGCGAAGACCTTCCGTTCCTCACGCCCGGGCAGATACGGGCAAGGGGAGGGCGCGGTGAGAAAGAAGCGCAGTTGCCTCGTCGGGATATGCTGGGTCACGAATCGATCAGGCTCGACAGTTCTGGCGTCCCTGCCCTAACGCGCGGATTTGGGGCCAAGGCGCGCCCCAGCGCAAGATCGCGCCGCAGGGGTTTCGACGGCGCAGGATCGATCAATACGGTCAGGAAGGACTGGATATGAAAGTGGGTTTCATTGGCTTGGGCGTGATGGGCGGGCCGATGGCGGGACATCTCGCCGCGGCCGGTCACGACATGATCGTGTTCAACCGGTCGGCGCCCAAGGCGCAGGAATGGGCAAAGTCCCATCGGGGCGCTGCAAAGCCCGCGGTCGGGGAGGCCGCCGAGGGCCGTGAGCTTCTCGCCCTGTGCGTGGGCAATGACGACGACGTTCGCGGCGTGGTCGCCGAAGCCCTGGAGGTCCTGCCGGCGGGCGCCGTGATCGTGGACCACACCACGACCTCGGCGAAGGTGGCTCGCGAGATGGCCGCCCGGGCAAGGGAAAAGGGCTGCGCCTTCCTCGACGCGCCGGTCTCCGGCGGCGAGGCGGGGGCCAAGGCGGGTCAGCTGTCGATCATGATCGGCGGCGACGCCGCGGCGGTGGAGACGGCGCGACCCGTCATCGGCGCCTACGCCAAGGCGATCGCCCACATGGGCGAGGCCGGCGCCGGGCAGCTCACCAAGATGGCCAACCAGATCTGCATCGCCGGGGTCGTCCAGGGCCTGGCCGAGGCGGTCGCGTTCGCGGGGCGGGCGGGGCTGGATCCGGCAAAGGTCTATGAAGCGATCTCCAAGGGCGCCGCCCAGTCCTGGCAGATGGACAATCGCTGGGCGACCATGGCGCGCGGCGAGTTCGAGTTCGGCTTTGCGGTGGACTGGATGCGCAAGGACCTGGGCCTGGTCCTCGACGAGGGCCGCTCCAACGGCTCGCGCCTGGAGGTCACCGCCCTGGTCGACCAGTTCTACGCCGAGGTGCAGGCCATGGGCGGTCGGCGCTGGGATACCTCGAGCCTTGCCGCGCGCCTGCGCCCAGGTCCCCGCAAGGAGATCTGAGCCACTCACGCTCGGGGGCGGAACATCCAGCGCAGGGTGTCGGCGAACAGGGCGCCGCCGTGCCGAAGGGTGTGGCCGCCCGTGCCGAACTCGAAGCGAACGTCGTAGCCGGCGAACGCCAGGGCGTCGGCCATGACCTGGTTGGCCATCGGCCAGTGGCCATAGACGTTGCGCCCGTCATTCTCGCCGCTCTGGATGAAGACGCGGATCGGCTTGCGCGGGGTGGAGCGCACCAGGAACGGATAGTTGTGGCCGCCGTCGATGTTCACGAATGAGCCGCAGTGGCTGATCACGCCGCCGAACCGGTCGGGAAAGCGCCAGGCCGCGGTGAACGCGGCGATGCCGCCGCTGCTGATGCCACAGACGATCCGTCGGGCCGGATCGTCGGTGAGCCGAAGCCTCTCCTGCGTCTCGACGAAGGGAAGCAGCTCCACGAGCAGGAAGCGGCCGTAGTCGGAGGTCAGCGGATCGTACTCCCGCCGCCGCTGGTCCCAGTCCGGCTCGCCGTCGTCGCGCAGGCTGCCGGGATTGACGAAAACACCCACGGTCGGGGGAATCTCGCCCCGCGCCACCAGGGTGTCGATGACCTGGCCAGCGCGTACGGCGCCCTTGCGCGAGAGATATCCCACGCCGTCGTTGAAGACGACAAGGTTGGCGCCCGCGGCGCGGTCCAGGCCAAAGGGCGTGTGCACGAAGATATCGCGCCGCGTTCCGGGGAAGATCCGGCTCCCGTTCCAGCCGCGGTGGACCGCCACTGCCCCCGAAGGAGCCGCCTCGTCGGGGAAGGCCTCGGGGCAGGGGTGGTAGGGCGTATCGCCCGGATGGTTCAGCGAGACGCGGAAATCGGCGCCGCCTCGCCCGTTCACCTCCAGCTCCGGCTGACGGTCGAGCGCGAACTCGCGATAGGTTTCGACGCTCATCGGCATCGGCCGTTCCCCCCTTCGGCGCCGCTCAGGCGCCCAGCTTCCTCGCCGCCGCCGGAGCGAAATAGGTGATAACCCCGGCGCAGCCCGCGCGCTTGAAGGCGACGAGACTCTCCATCATCGCCCGCTCGCCGTCGAGCCAGCCGTTGGCCGCCGCGGCCGTGAGCATGGAGTACTCGCCGCTCACCTGGAAGGCGAAGGTGGGCGCGCGGAAAGCCTCGACCACCCGTCGCGCGATGTCGAGGTACGGCAGACCCGGCTTCACCATGACCATGTCGGCGCCCTCCGCGAGGTCCAGGGCCACCTCGCGCAGGGATTCGTCGCCGTTGCCCGGGTCCATCTGATAGGTCGCCTTGTCGGCCGGGTTCTCCACCGAACCGGTCCCGAGCTTCCCCGAGCCGATGGCCTCGCGATAGGGACCGTAGAACGCCGACGCGTACTTCGCCGCATAGGACATGATCAGGGTGTCGCAGAGCCCCTCGCTCTCCAGCGCCTTGCGAAGGACGCCGATGCGGCCGTCCATCATGTCCGAAGGCGCGAGGATGTCGCAGCCGGCCTTGGCCTGCATCAGGCCCTGTTCGACCAGGCGCTCGATCGTTGGGTCGTTGACGACGCGGCCACGCACGATGAGGCCGTCGTGGCCGTGGTCGGTGAACGGATCGAGCGCGACGTCGCACATGATCCCGACCTCGGGCGCCGCGTCTTTCATCGCCTTCACCGCCCGGGCGATCACGCCGTTGGGGTCGGCCGCGTGCGCGCCGGACGCATCCTTCCGCGCCCCGTCGATATGAGGAAAGACGGCGATGCAGGGGATTCCCAGGTCCCGCGCCTCGCGGGCGGCCCTGGCGGCCTCGGCGACAGAAAGACGCTCGACGCCCGGCATGGCGGCCACGGGGACGCGACCCTCGCCCTCGTGGACGACCATCGCCCAGATCAGGTCCGAGGGAGCCAGCACGTTCTCGCGCACCAGCCGACGGGTCCAGTCGGCCTGGCGCAGGCGGCGAAGACGGGTGGCGGGATAGGAAGCGATCACCGGGGAGATCATGAACGGCTGTCCTTGTCGCGGGAGGTGCGACGTTTGCTTCCGTGCGGATGATTGCCGCGCGGCGAGCGAGCCGCTAGCGTCCCGGCCTTCCGGCCGCAAGGCCAGTGTGGGGTCAAGGAAGCCGGATGGCGAGCGTACCGCAGACCATGGGACTTGGGCGCATCTTTCAGCGCAAGTCCGTAGCGCAGATCCAGTCCGAGCTGGAGCATGGCGAACTCAAGCGGTCTCTGGGCGCGCTGAACCTGATCCTGCTGGGAATCGGCTGCATCATCGGAACCGGCATCTTCGTGCTGACCGGCCTCGCAGCCGCCCAGTACTCCGGCCCGGCCATCACCGTCTCGTTCGTGATCACCGGCACTCTGTGCGCCTTCGTGGCCCTCTGCTACGCCGAGCTGGCATCGGCCCTGCCGGTCTCGGGATCGGCCTACTCCTATTCCTACGCCTCCATGGGGGAGATCGCCGCCTGGATCATGGGGATCCTGCTGGTGCTGGAGTACGGCCTGTCGGCCTCCACGGTGGCTGTCGGTTGGTCCGGCTATGCGGTCAGCGTGCTGCAGGACTTCGGGATCAACGTGCCGCCGGCGCTGACCGCCGCGCCCGGCGTCCTCGTGAAAGACGCGGCTGGGCATGTGGTCGCGACCGGGGTGATGAACCTTCCGGCCATCCTGATCATCGCGGCGGTGACGGCGCTGCTCATCCGTGGCGTGTCCGAGTCCGCGACGGTCAACAACATCATCGTGGCGATCAAGCTGACGGTCGTCATCGCCTTCATCGCCATCGGCGTGAAGTACGTGAACCCGCACAACCTCACGCCACTGATCCCTGCGCAGATCCCGGCGCCGCCGCCCGGCACGCCGATGGACATGCCGCACCAGATCCTGCGCGCCCTGGGCCAGGTGTTCATGGGCGATTCGAATTCGAAGTACGGCGTGGGCGGGGTGATCACCGGCGCGGCGCGGATATTCTTCGCCTATCTGGGTTTCGAGGCGGTCTCGACGGCCGGCGCGGAATCGAAGAACCCCGCCAAGGACATGCCCATCGGCATCATCGGGGCCCTGGTGATCTGCACCGTGCTCTACATCGCCACGTCTGCGGTCCTGGTCGGCATCGTGCCTTATGCG
>DATBEN010000114.1:0-16855 GCA_036276055.1 Caulobacteraceae bacterium | reverse complement strand
GCCAGGCCGCCGAGGAACTTGCCCACCGCCGTGCGGATGGGGGAGACGATGGCGGCGCGTCGCATCGGCCGGCTCCTTGAGCTCGAGTGATCTGCCAAAGGTCGTGACGGGGGACGGCGCGCGGGTCAAGGGAGGGCCTATGAAGGAAGCGGTGGCGCTGAGGTCGATGCAGCCTGACGAGATCGAGACGGTGGCGCTGGTCTGGTGGCGCAGCTCGGTCTCCGTGGCCCGCGGGGCGGATCATCCGACCTGGGAGGCTCTCGCCGAGCGACTGGCCCGCGAACCCTGGATGGTGACGGTCGCCGAGCGGAACGGAGAGCCGCTGGCCCTGTTGGCGGTCGTCCCGGGTCAGCGCTGGCTGAGGCAGCTCTTCGTCGATCCGCACGCCCAGGGATCGGGCGTCGGCAGCGCTCTGCTCGAAGAGGCCAAGTCGCAGATGCCGGACGGCTTTTTTCTCCACACCAACGCCGACAACACCCGCGCGCGGCGCTTCTACGAGGCGCGGGGCCTGACACTGACCGGCGAGGCGCCGCACCCGCAGTGGGGACAGCTGCAGGCGCGGTACGAGTGGTCGCCGTCGGCGGCGCAACCGGAGAAGATCTGACCATGCCAGGCAGCCAGGACTTCAAGGAGGATCCGCGTAACGAACGTGTGCTCGTCTATGTCGACGGGGCCCTCGTGCCGAGGACCGAAGCAAAGGTGTCGATCTTCGACGCCGGCTTCTCGATGGGCGATGGGGTGTGGGAGGGGCTGCGGCTTCGGCGGGGGCGGCTGCTGTTCCTGGAGGAGCACCTGGACCGGCTGATGGCCGGAGCGGCGCAGATCCGCATGGCCGGGCTCGAGCGCGAGGCGGTGGCCCTGGCCCTGCGCCGCACGCTCGAGGCGAACGGGATGAGCGACGGCGCGCACCTGCGCCTGATGGTGACGCGGGGCCTGAAGACGGCGGTCAACCAGGACCCGCGCAACGCCGTGGGCCGGCCGACGATCGTGATCACCGCCGAGTACAAGCTCGCGCCGCCAAGACCGCCAGGGTGGGGGCTGCGGCTGGCGACCGTGTCGATCCGCTGTCCGGACCGGAGCGTGTTCGACATGCGGCTCAATTCGCACAGCCGCCTGCCGCTGATCCTCGCCCTTCTGGAAGCCATAGAGGCGGGCGCCGACGAGGCCCTGATGCTCGACCCCCATGGCAAGGCCTCGAGCTGCAACGCCACCAACTTCTTCTGGGCGAAGGGCGGGACGGTGTTCACCTCCACCGGCGAGTCTTGCTTCAACGGCATCACGCGGGGGCACGTCATCGGCCTGTGCCGCGCCAACGCGATACCGATCGAGATCGGCGGCTTCGATCCCGACCACGCCCGGGCGGCGGACGAGGCGTTCGTCACCGGGACGATGGGCGGGGTGACGCCGGTGGCCGTCATCGACGGCGTGGAGCTGGCGGTGACGCCGGGACCTCTGACGGGTCGGCTGACGACGCTCTATGAAGCGCTCAAGGACGCCGACGCCGCGCAGGGGAGGGCCGCATGAGCGAGATCGTGCGCATCGCCGTCTGGTCGGGTCCGCGGAACATCTCCACGGCGATGATGCGATCGTTCGAGAACCGGGCGGACACGGCGGTGATCGACGAGCCCTTCTACGCCGCCTGGCTCGCCTGGAGCGGGGCGGACCATCCGATGCGCGCCGAGGTGCTCGCCTCGCAGCCGACGGACTGGCGCCGGGTGCTGCCCGCACTGCTAGGCTCGGTCCCGGGCGGCCGGACCGTGTTCTACCAGAAGCACATGACCCATCACGTCCTGCCGGACATGGACCTGTCGTGGATGGCGGCATGCCGCAACGTGTTCCTGATCCGCGCGCCCGAGGCGGTGGTGGCCTCATATTCCGCCCGTCGCTCGGAGGTGACGCTCGAGGACATCGGCGTGGTCCAGCAGGCCGAGCTGTTCGAGCGGGAGGCCGAGCGCCTTGGCCGGGCCCCGCCGGTGATCGACGCGGCCGACGTGCTGGCGGATCCAGAGGGGACGCTGTCGGCGCTGTGTGCGGCGGTGGGCGTCCCGTTCGACCGGGCGATGCTGGCCTGGCCCGCGGGGCGGCGGGATACCGACGGCGTCTGGGCCCCGGCCTGGTACGAGGCCGTCTGGCGCTCCACCGGCTTTGGCCCCCCGAGCCCGCCCGAGTCCATGAACCGCCTGCAGAGCGCGCTGCGCGGCGTCGCCGAGGCCGCCCGTCCGATCTACGAGCGCCTGGCCCGCTACCGCCTGGCGAGTCGCGCCGCTACTTCGGCCTCGGGGCCGGCTTGACCGGCGGCGCGCCCTCCCAACCCCCGCCGAGGGCCTGGAAGACGGCGATCTGGTCGTAAGTCAGGCTGGTGTCCGACTGGGCTGCGGCCTGGGCGGTCTCGACGAGCGTCGACTGGATCGTCAGCAGATCCAGGAAGCTGTATGACCCGGCGCGGAACTGTACGTTGGATAGATTGTAGGAAGCGCTGGCCGCCTTCTGGGCCGCCGCCAGGGCGCGGTTATGGTCGATCTCGGACGCATAGGTGGAGAGGGCCTGTTCCGTGTCGCTCAAGGCCGTCAGCACCGTGCTGTCGAAGGTGGCGAGGTAGGCCTGCGCCTGCGCGCCTGCCTCTCGAATGTGGTCGCGGGCGATCAGGACATTGGGGAACGACCAGTTGAGCAGGGGCCCGACGCTGTAGGTCGCGTTGGTGGGGTTTACGAGGCCCGAGGGAGTGGTCCCATAGCCCGAGTAGGCGCCGCCAATGGAGATGGTCGGGTAGAGGTCGGCCGTCGCAACACCGATCCGGGCGGTGGCTGCGGCGAGGTTACGCTCGGCCTCCCTCAAATCCGGTCGCCGCCTCAGCAAGGCCCTGCCGTCGCCGACCGGGATGGGCCTGGAGAGGCCGGGCGGCTTCACGCAGGCTGAGACGTCGGCGGGGATGTCGTGGGGCGTCTTGCCGATGAGAGCTGCCAGAATGAACAGATTCGCCCGGCGTTGACCTTCCAGTGGCGGGATCGTCGCGCGTGTCTGCTCCAGGACCACCGCCTCGCGCGACAGATCGAAGTCAGACAAGGCGCCCGCGTTCCTCTGGATCAGTGTCAGGTCGTAGACGTGCTGGACGACGGCGAGGGACTGCCTGGCCACCTCGATCTGCTCGCCGTAGCCGCAGACATTGGCGTAGGCGGCGGCGGTCTGGGCGGCGACGGTGATCCGCACGACGTCCTCGGCCGCCTCGACCGCCTGCGCATTTGCGCGCGCCGCTTCGATGGTGCGGCGGATGCGGCCGAAGATGTCCACCTGGTAGGAAGCCGTCAGACCGGCCGTATAGAATTGTGAGGGCGGACTCTTCGTGACGAACTGAAGGATCGAGTGCCCGAACGTCGGCCCTGCGGCGGACAGGTCGGTGCTGGGGAAACGATTGTCCCTCGCTTCCTGCAGGAGGGCCTGGGCGTAGAGCAGGTTGGCCTGGGCGGTCTTGAGGTCCTGGTTCTCCGTCAGCGCCTGGAGGACCAGCCGGTCGAGGACGGGGTCGTTGTAGAGCCGCCACCAGTAGGGCGGCAGGGGCTGCTCGCTGACATAGGTCGCGCCCGTGGCCCCGACGAACGGCTGGCCGCCCTGGGGCGGCGTCTGGGGCGGCTTGAAGTTCGGGCCCACGGCGCAGCCGGCCAGGATCGCGGCGGCGGCGGCGACGACGATCGATCGGACCGCCCGCGTCACGACGGCTGGGCCTCCGGCTCGCCGCCTGCGGGAGGCGGCGCATGGTCCTTGGGCTTGTGTGGCCTGGGCTTGGGCAGCTTGTCGGAGATGTTGCGGAAGACGACGTAGAAGACGGGCGTGAACAGCAGGCCGAACGCCGTCACCCCGATCATGCCGAAGAACACCGCCACGCCCAGCGCCTGGCGCAGCTCGGCGCCGGCGCCGGCGGCGAAGGCGAGGGGGGCGACGCCGAAGATGAAGGCGAAGGAGGTCATCAGGATCGGCCGCAGGCGGGTGCGGCCTGCCTCGGCCGCCGCCTCGTGCCGCTCCAGCCCGTTCTCGAGCTCGCCCTGGCGGGCGAACTCGACGATCAGGATGGCGTTCTTCGCCGCCAGCCCCACCAGCACGATCAGGCCGACCTGGGTAAGGATCGAGTTGTCCATGCCGCGCAGGTTCACCCCCGCCATGGCGGCCAGGATGCACATCGGCACGATCAGGATCACGGAGAAGGGCAGGGAGACACTCTCGTAGAGCGCCGCCAGCACCAGGTAGACGAACACCACCGCCAGGGCGAACACGAGCAGGCCGGTGTTTCCCGCCAGTTTCTGTTGATACGACAGCTCGGTCCACTCGAAGCCGTAGCCCGCCGGCAGGACCTGGTGGGCCAGCTTCTCCATGGCAGCGAGCGCCTGGCCGCTCGAGTGGCCGGCCCTCACGTCGCCCTGGACCTCGGCCGAAGGGTAGAGATCGTAGCGCAGCACGCGCCAGGGGCCGGTGGTGTGGCGGATGTTGATCACCGAGCCCAGGGGCGTCATCGCCCCGGAGGCCGAGCGGGTCTGCAGATTCTGGATCGTCGACTCGTTGCGGCGGAAGCGTTCGTCGGCCTGCGCGTAGACCTGGAAGGTTCGGTCGAATAGGTTGAAATTGTTGATGAATTCCGAGCCGAGATAGACCTGCAGGGTGTCGAAGACATTGGTGTCGGTGACGCCCAGCATCTCGGCCTTCTGGCGGTCTATGTCGGCATAGATCCGCGGCGTCTTCGTATTGAACGTCACGAAGGCGCGCGAGATGGCCGGATCCTTGTTGGCCGCGGCCGCCAGGTTGTCGGCCACCCGCCCGAGCTCCTCCAGGCTGCCGCCCGACTGGCTCTCGACGATCATCTTGAAGCCGCCGGTCGTGCCGATGCCGCGCACGGGCGGCGGCTCGATCACCCGCACGTCGGCGTCGGTGAAAGTCCCCGCGCGCTTGCGCAGGTTGGCCAGCAGGCGCTGGTAGGTGATGTGATGCTTCTCTCGCCAGTCGAAGGATTGGAAGATCAGATAGATCTGGATGCCGTTGGTGGTCGTGACGTTGGTGGTGGGGTCGACGCCGGCATAGACCGAGCCGGCCAGGACTCCCGGCTCCTGCTGGTACGACTTGATGATCTCCTGCGCCACCTGGTCGGTGCGGGTGAGGGAGGCGCCCGGCGGCAGGGTCCCCGACAGGAGGACGAGGCCCTGATCCTGGTCGGGGATGAAGCCTGTGGGCGTGGATGCGAGGGTCCAGCCGGTGACGGCCAGAAGGCCGGCGTAGAGCACCAGCATGACGACCAGCAGGCGCACCAGGCGGTGGATGAGCCGCGAATAGCCGTGGCTCACGCGGTCGAAGGTTCCGTTGAAGAGGATGCCGAAGCGGGTGATCGGCCGACGCGTCCAGCTCGGCTTCTCATCCCCCTCATGGTGCTGCTCGTGCGGGACCATGATCAGGGCCGCCAATGCCGGCGACAGGGTCAGGGAGACGATCAGCGAGAACACCGTAGCGGTAGCGATGGTCAGGGCGAACTGACGGTAGAACTGTCCGGAGATGCCGGTGATGAAGGCGGCGGGCACGAACACCGCGCACAGCACCAGGGCGATGGCGATCAGGGCGCCGCCCACCTCGTCCATCGTCAGGTGCGCGGCCTCGGCGGGGTCCTTGCCCTCGCGCAGGTGACGCTCGATGTTCTCGACCACGACGATTGCGTCGTCGACCACGATGCCGATGGCCAGGACCAGGCCGAACAGCGAGAGGTTGTTGAGCGAGAAGCCGAAGGCCGCCATCACCGCGAAGGTGCCGACCAGGGAGACCGGGATGGCGATGATCGGCACGAGCGCCGCGCGCCAGCTCTGCAGGAAGACCATTACCACCAGGACCACCAGGCCCAGGGCGATGAACAGGGTCTTGTAGACCTCCTGGATGGAGGCGTTCACGTAGTCCGTGGGATTGTAGATGATCTTGTAGGCGAGCCCGGGCGGGAAGTCCTTGCCCAGCCTCGCCATGGTGTCCTTGATCGTCTGGGCGGTCTGCACGGCGTTGGTGCCGGGCAGCGCCAGCACGCCGATGGCCGTGGCCGGCAGCTCGTTGAGGAAGGCGTCGGTGGTGTAGTCCTCGGCGCCGAGTTCCACCCGCGCCACGTCGACCACCCGCGTCACCCGGCCCGCGGAATCGGACTTGATGACGATGTTGCCGAACTCCTCGGGCGTGCTCAGCCGTCCCAGGGCCTCGACGTCGAGCTGAAAGGCGGCCGAACCGGGGTGCAGGGGCGGCTGGCCGACGGCCCCGGCGGCGATCTGGACGTTGTGAGCCCGTAGGGCGTTGACGATGTCGTCGCCGGTCAGGCCGCGTGCGGCGGCGCGGTCGGGATCGATCCACACCCGGATCGCGAAGTCCCGCGCCGCCCGCTCGGCGATGTCGCCCACGCCGTTGATCCGCAGGATCTGGTCGCGGATGTGAATGTTGATGTAGTTGGCGATGTACTGCTGGTCGCGCGAACCGTCCGGCGAATACATGTGGATCGCCAGCAGTATGTCAGGCACGGCCTTGCGCACGATCACGCCCGTCGCCTGCACCGCCGGCGGCAGCTGGGCCAGGGCGTTCTGCACGCGGTTGGTGATCAGCACCTGGTCGACGTTGGGATCTGTGCCCAGCTTGAAGGTGCAGGTGATCTGCATCTTGCCGTCGCCGGTGGACTGGGAGGACATGTAGAGCATGTTCTCCGTCCCGCTGATCTGCTCCTCGAGGGGGTCGGAGACTGTGTTGGCCACGGTCTCGGCCAAGGCGCCGGGGTAGGTGGCGCTGATCGTCACCGTCGGCGGGGCGATCGTCGGGTACTGGCCGACCGGCAGGGTCGGATAGGCGATGGCGCCCACGAGGGTGATGACGATCGCCACCACCGCCGCAAACACCGGCCGGTCGATGAAGAAGTGGGACAGCCTCATCGGGCCGTCGGCGGCGGCAGATCGCTCGCCGGCGTGGCGCTGGTGGGCACGGGCGCGATGTAGCCGGGCCCGGGCGCGACGCCGACATCGGGTCCGGGCGAGATGAGGCCGCGCTTGGGAGAGATCTTCAGCCCGGCCTTGGCGCGGTTGAGCTCGTTTATCACCACCAGATCGCCTTGCGCGAGGCCGCTGCGGATGACGCGAAGGCCGCGGTAGACGGGGCCGAGCGTTACCGACTTCTCACGCAGGACATTGTTCTGCCCGAGCACGAGCACGACGCGCTGGTTGAGATCGCTGGTGATCGCCGTGTCGGGGATCAACAAGCCCGTGTAGGGGCTCGAGCCCAGCAGCCGCAGGTGGCCGAACATCCCTGGGGTGAGGAAGTCGTCCGGATTCTCGAGCACCGCGCGCTGGCGGATCGCGCCGGAGTTCGGGTCGATCTGATTGTCGACGAAATCCACCCGGCCGCGCCAGCGGTAGGTGGGGTCGTCCACCAGCTGGATCTCCACCGGAATGGCGGCGTGACGCCAGGAGGGCCGCGCGCCGGTCAACCCCTGATGCTGGTATTTGACGTACAGCGCCTCGGAGCCGGTGAACAGGAACCAGATCGGATCGGTGCTGGTGACGTTGGTGAGGATCGTGGTGTCCGCATTGACCAGATTGCCCGGGGAGATGCGACGGTCGGACACCCGGCCCGCAATGGGCGAGACGACCCGTGTGTATTCCACGTTCAGGGCCTGGGCGGCGACGTTCCCCTTGGCCGTCTCGAGGTCGGCGGCCGCCTGCCGCTCTGCAGCCTGCAGCAGTTCGTACGCCTGCTCGCTGATGGCGTGAGCGGCCAGCAGAGTGCGACCGCGAACCAGCTGTTGCCCGGCGTTGATCAGGGTCGCTTCGTCGTGCGCCTCCACGCCCTTGGCCTGGACGAGGGCGGCCTGATACGGGCGCGGGTCGATCTGGAACAGGAGCTGACCCTTCCTGACCATATCGCCGTCACGGAAGCCCACATTCAGGATGTAGCCGGAAACCCGCGGCCGGATGTCCACCGAATAGACGGCGGTGAACTGGCCGTCGTAGTCGTCCCAGTCGACGAGCGTCATCTTCAGGGGCTGGGCCACGGAGACCTGGGGCGGCGGCGGAGGGGGCGGCTTCTGCTTGGCGCAGCCGGCCATCGCCGCGGCCAGGCCCACGGCGCCGATGAGCTTCAGCAGAGTCGTGAGCCGGCGGGTCGCGCGCACGGGCGGCTCTTGAAGGGGCCTGACGGCGAGGTCAAGGCATCGCGCACACTTTCGCCCAACGTAAGGCAGAAACGCCCCTTGGGCCTTCCAGGCCAACGGTTTAAGGCGATCCCAAAGATCATGCGGAGGGGGTGAATGGCCCGAGTGAGTCTACTGAAGGCGGCGGTCTGCGCCGCGTCCCTGGCGCTCGCCGCGCCTGCGCTGGGCGCGCCGCAGCCGTCGACCACGCCACCGCCGGGCCTCGAGGCCTTCCTCGGCTATCCCTTCGTCAGCGAACTCGCCGGCGATCCGCACGGCGAGGTGATCGCCTGGTCGCAGATGGTCAACGGCGTGCGCAACATCTGGGTCGCGCAGGGTCCGGACTACGCCCCTCGCCAGGTCACGCACTCCAACGCCGACGACGGCCAGGAGCTGATGAACGTCGGCGTCTCCCCGGACGGGCGTACGGTGATCTGGACCCACGGCGGCGACCACGACGCCAACTGGCCGGCTGCGCACGACCTGCAACCGGACCCCGCGAATTCGCCGGTCGAGCCGAAGGTGGAGATCTGGGCGGCGCCGGTGGACGGATCACGGCCGCCGATGAAGATCGCCGATGGGGATGCGCCGACGATCTCCGCCCGCGGGGAGCTCGCCTTCATCAGGGACCACCAGGTGTGGACGGCTCCGCTCGACGGCCAGGGAAAGGCCGAGCGCCTGCTGTTCGACCGCGGCGAGGACGGCGAGCTGGCCTGGTCGCCGGACGGCTCGGCCCTGGCATTCGCGTCCGACCGCGGCGACCACGCCTTCGTGGGCGTGTTCCGCGGCAAGGACCAGCCGCTGGTGTATCTGTCGCCCTCCACCGGCATCGACGGCGAGCCGAGCTGGTCGCCCGACGGCCGGCGGATCGCCTTCACCCGCCGCCAGGGCCACGGCGGCCCGCCCGAGCCGATCCTCACCGAGATACCCCATCCGTGGTCGATCTGGACCGCCGACGCCCAGAGCGGGCAGGGCCAGTCCGTCTGGCGATCCGGGGCGGGGATCGACGATTCCTTCCCGCAGGTCGCGGGCGCGGCGAACCTGCAGTGGATGGCGGGCGACCGGCTGGTGTTCCTCTCCGAGGCGGACGGCTGGGAGCATCTCTATTCGATTCCCGCGTCCGGCGGCGAAGCCAAGCTGCTGACGCCCGGGTCGTTCATGGTCGAACACGTGGCGTACGGCCCCGGCCGCAAGCTGATCATCTATGACGCGAACACCGGCGGGGCGCCTGACGACATCGAACGGCGCCACATCTTCGGCGTCGCGGTCGACGGGGGCGCGCCGAACCCTCTGACCGATGGCGCCGGGGTGGAATATGAGCCGGTGTGGGCCGGCGAGCACGATGTCGCCTTCGTGGCGGCCGGCCCCAGGGCGCCCACGGCGGTCGCCGTGGTGACCCACGGACGCGCGGGTCATCGCCAGACCCTCGCCACCAGGGCGGCGCCTGATTTCCCGACCGACAAGCTCGTCGTCCCGCGGGCGGTGACCTACAAGGCGCCCGACGGCCTCACCATCCACGCCGACCTGTTCGAGACCCCCGCCGGCGGGCGCAAGCCGGCGGTGATCTTCGTCCACGGCGGACCGCCGCGGCAGATGCTGCTGGGGTGGAGCTACATGGACTACTACACGAACTCCTATGCGATGAACGAGTATCTCGCCACGCACGGCTATGTCGTGCTGTCGGTGAACTACCGCCTGGGCATCGGCTATGGCCGCGCTTTCGCCCACCCGGCGCACGCGGGCTATCGCGGGGCGTCGGAATACCAGGACGTGCTGGCGGGCGCTCGCTGGCTGCAGGCCCGGAGCGACGTCGACCCGGCGCGGATCGGCATCTGGGGCGGCTCCTACGGCGGCTTCCTCACCGCCATGGCGCTTGCGCGCAACTCCGACGTCTTCAAGGCCGGCGTCGACATGCACGGGGTGCACGACTGGACCACCGAGCACTCCGGCTACTTCGGCCGGTTCGCGGCGCAGGGCTACGAGAAAGGCGACACCGAGCAGGCGAAGAAGGTGGCCTGGGACTCCTCGCCGGTGGCTTCGATCGACAGCTGGAAGTCGCCGGTGCTGCTGATCCAGGGCGACGACGACCGCAATGTCGACTTCCACCAGACGGTCGACCTCGCCCGCCGGCTGGAAGCCCACGACATCCCCTTCGAGGAGCTGGTGATCCCCAACGAGATCCACGGCTTCCTGCGGCACGCCTCGTGGCTCGACGCCGACTCGGCGACGGTGGACTTCCTGAACAAGGAGCTGAAACCCGGGGGGTGAGGTTCCCCGCCTTCTGGGTCCCTTCTGGGGAGGGTGCTTCCGCGAAGCGGAAGCGGGTGGGGAAGTCCGGGGACAGACCGAGAGGCTGGGGATGATCCAGACTTCCCCACCCGGTCTCGCTTTGCTCGACCACCCTCACCGGAAGGAAAGGGACAAGGAAGAAGCTACTTCGGGATTCCTTTGGTCAGTATGACCCAGGCGAGGCGGCCTTTGCTGAGGCTGACCCGGTCGCGGGGAGGGCGCCAGGAGGCGCGGACCATGCGGCGAAGGATGTGGCGATAGACGCCGATCATCAGGCGCGGCGCGCGCAGGCGGCCGCGAGGGCCCGATCGGATGATCTTTTCGGCCTCGTGGTACTGTTCCAGCGCCTTGGCTGCGAGCCAGCGGCAGGCGCGGTCGACGTTGGGATCCGCCAGGACGGCGTCCGGCTCGCGGGCCGCGACGCCTGCGGCTTCGAGCGCCTCGCGGGGAAGGTAGAGCCGGCCGGCGGCGGCGTCCTCGTCGAGGTCGCGCAGGATGTTGGTGAACTGCAACGCGCGGCCCAGGTGATGGGCGAGTTCGATCCCCGGCTCCTCGTCCATGCCGAAGATTCGCACCGAGAGGCGGCCGACCGCGCTCGCCACCCGGTCGCAATAGAGGTCGAGGGTCTCGAAATCGGGGGCGATGATCGGCTCGCCGATGTCCATCTCCATGCCGTCGATGACCGCGAGGAAGTCCTCCTTCCGAAGGCCATACCGCTGCACGGGCTCGACCAGGGGACGCGTCCGATCGGTCGATCCCCTCTCGTAGAGGGCGTCGAGGCCACGGCGCCAGACGTCCAGCTGGGCGCGACGCTCCTCGGGCGTGGGGCCGTCCTCGTCGGCGATGTCGTCGACCCGCCGGCAGAATTCATAGACGGCGAACATGGCGCCGCGCTCCGCCTTCGGCAGGAGACGCATGGCCGCGTAGAAGGACGAGCCCGAGGCCTGCGCCTCGGGCGTCGCCATCGGGGCCGGGGTCTGTTTCTTGGCCGTCGCGGTGGTCATGAGTCGCTTATGCCGGAGCCAGACGGCTTTGCCGACCCGCAACACGCGGGCCGAGCGCAAGGCCGACGCCGCGCAAGGCCGCGCCGGTCGTTTCGAGGGGTGTCAGATGGACCCGCTCGCTGAGCGGATCGCGGCGCGCCAGGCGGCCGGTCAGGTCTTCGGCGATGGCCTGGATGACGCCCACCTCCAGGGCGATCCGCAGATCTGTCAGCGCCGGCGCCAGATTGCGCGAGACGGTCAGCAGCTCACCCGTGCGAGCGGCGAGGCCGGCGATCACCTCCTCGAGGGCCGGCGAGGCGCGATCGGCGGCGAGTGCGGCCACGTCCGTTCCCGCGGCGGCCAGGGTGTCCAGAGGGACGTAGACGCGGTCGATCTGGCGGTAGTCCTTCCCGCAGTCCTGCAGGTGGTTGATGACCTGGAGCGCCGAGCAGAGGGCGTCCGAGGCCGGCCAGGTCGAGCGCGACTGGCCGTGCACATCGAGCATGAAGCGGCCCACCGGGGCGGCCGAGTAGCGGCAGTAGTCCATCAACTCGTCCCAGTCGGCGTAGCGGGACTTCACCGAATCCCGGCGAAAGGCTTCGAGCAGGTCCAGGATGTGGTCGAGGGTGATGCGGCGATCGGCCAGCATCTGGCGCAGGCGCGTGGCTGCCGGTACCGCGTCGCTGCGTCCCAGCAGGGTGGTCTCGATCAGCTTGAGCTGGCGCAGCTTCTCGTCCGGGGCGAGGCCCGGCTTGTCGGCGACGTCGTCGGCCATGCGCGCGACGCGATAGAAGGCGAGCACGATGGGCCGGTTGCGCGGCGCGATCAGGATCGAGCCGACCGGGAAGTTCTCGTCGTGGTGGCCCTTGCCCGAGCCTTCGGCGATCGTCACGAACCCACTCCCACGGCCGCCTGCGACCGGCCTTTCCACATTCCGCCCCGGCCTCGCCAGCTGTCGAGGGCCGATTGCAACGTGAAGACCGTATAAAGGGCTCCAATCACTGGAAGCGCAGCGCCCCACGCGGGGTTGCGCCGATAGAAGCGGAGCATCGGCTGGAAGGCCGCCGCCATGGCGATCCAGACCAGGAGGCCAAGGATCCGCACGGCGCCGTGGCCGAACAGGGCCAGGCACGGCGCGGCGAGATAGACGACCACCATGCCGAGGACCGTCCCGGCGAGGATCGCGGGGGAGTAGCCGAGCTGGGCGTAGGCCGAGCGTGAAATCATCCGCCCGACCGCCTGCAGGTCGCGATAGGGCCGCAGGCTCCACGCACGCCGGGTCAGGCCGAGCCAGATCGGACCCTGGCGCTTCATGGTGCGGGCCAGGGCGCAGTCGTCGATGAGCTCGCCGCGGATCGCCGCCACGCCGCCGGCGCGCGCGAGCGCCTCGCGCTGGACCAGCATGCAGCCTCCGGCCGCCGCCGCGAGGGGGCGGCGGGGATCGTTGGCCCAGGCGAAGGGGTAGAGCATGTCGAAGAAGAACACGAAGGCGGGGATCATCAGCCGCTCGGCCCAGGTCTCCACCGTCAGCTGCGCCATCAGGGAGGTCAGGACGAGGCCTCCCTGCTCGGCGCGGGCCACCAGACGGGTCAGGTTCTCGGGCGAATGGGCGATGTCGGCGTCGGTGAAGAGGACGTAGTCCGGCGCATATTCGGCGGCCCGGTCGAACCCCTGCTTGATCGCCCAGAGCTTGCCGGTCCAGCCGGGAGCCAGGGGCGCTCCGCGCAGCACCTCGAGGCGTCCCTGGGCGCCGCCGGGAGCCGCTGCGGTCGTGCCGTCCTCGCTGTTGTCATCAACCAGGATGACCCGGAAGGCGCCCGGATAGTCCTGGGCGACCAGGCTGCCGATGGATGTTGCGATGACGTCCGCCTCGTTGCGGGCGGGGACCACGGCGACCACCGACGGCCATGTCCTGGGCGCCGCCGCCTCATGGCGGTCGTCGCGCTCGCGCATCAGCCAGAAGCCGCCCCGCAGGGCGATCAGATAGGCCCAGGCGACGAGGGCGACGACGCCGAAACCGAGGGCCAGGTCGAAGGTCAGGCTCATTGCAGATACCCGGAGGCGCGGAACCAGGCGAGCGCGTCGCTCAGGGCCTCGCGATAGGGGCGGGCGCGATAGCCGAGGTCACGCTCGGCCTTGGCCGAAGTGAAGAACATGTGGTGGGAGGCCATCTTGAGCGCATCGCGGGTCACGAACGGCTCCTTGCCCGTGATCTGGGCCACGGCTTCGGCCGCGACCGCCAGGGGATAGAGCGGCGTGCGGGGCAGACGCACGGTCGGCGGCCGCCGTCCCACCAGGCGGGCGATCTCGGCCAACATCTGCGCCAGCGTCGCGTCCTGACCGCCAAGGATGTAGCGCTCCCCCGTCACGCCCTTCTCCATGGCCAGCAGGTGGCCCTGGGCGACGTCTTCCACGTGCGCCAGGTTGAGGCCGGTGTCGATGAAGGCGGGCATACGGCCCTGAGCCGCTTCCACCAGGATCCGGCCAGTGGGCGTCGGCTTGATGTCGCGCGGTCCTATGGGCGTCGAAGGGTTGACGATCACCGCCGGCAGGCCCCGCTCGGCCACCAGTCGCTCGACCAGGCGCTCGGCCCGGACCTTGCTCTCCTTGTAGGCGCCCACCGCCTCGCCCGGCGCGAGCGCGGCCGTCTCGTCGACCGCGGTCGAAGCGTCGCCGGCGCGGAGGGTGGCCACGCTGCTGGTGTAGACGATCCGCCGAACCCCCTGCTCGAGGGCCGCCTCCATCACCGCGCCTGTCCCTTCCAGGTTGGCCCGGATGATGTCGTTCGGATCACGCGCCCACAGGCGATAGTCGGCCGCGACGTGGAACAGCAGGTCCACGCCGGCGAGCGCGCGGTTCATGTCGTCGGGCCGGCGCATGTCGCCCTCGACGAGCTCGACGTCGAGACCGGCCAGGTTCGCACGCGGGCTGCTCTGTCGCACGAGGGCGCGCAGGTGAAAGCCCCGCCCTTCCAGCGCGCGCAGCACGGCGGAGCCGACGAAGCCGGAGGCGCCGGTGATCATGACGCGATCGCCTGGCCGCATGGAACCTTAAGTCTCCCACTGCACTCGCGAAGGGACCTCGCACGGATCGGCGCCACTCGCCACCCCCCGCGGCGACGCTCGCGTCGTCTGTTGTCGCGGCGCCGCATGCGGCCAAGGTCCCACACAATGTAGGGAGACATTCGGCCAGCGCGCGCTATCTACGCCGCAAATGACGGACTTCGACTTTCTCATCATCGGCTCCGGGATCGCCGGGGCCTCGGCGGCGGCCTTCCTGGCGTCCAGGGCGCGCGTGGCGGTGATCGAGCGAGAGGGCGCGCACGGCTACCACACGACCGGCCGCTCCGCGGCCCTGTACTCCCCGCTGTACGGCAACGCCGCCTTCCGCGCCCTGACAGTCGCCAGCCGCGAGTTCCTCACCTCGCCGCCCGAGGGGTTCGCGCCCCATCCGGTCCTCACGCCGCGGGGCGTGCTCTACATCGCCTCCAAGAGCCAGCTGGCGAGCCTGGCGGCCGTGGCGGACGGCGCCGAAGGGCTCGGGATCCACATCCGGTCGGTGAGCCGCGAGGAGGCTCTCGCGCTGTGTCCGGTGCTGCGGCCGGAGCGGCTGGCCGCGGCGGTCCACGAACCCGACGCGAAGGACATCGACGTCGAAGGCCTGCACCAGGGCTATCTCAGGATGGCCAGGGCCGGCGGCGCTACGATCCGCGTGCACGCCGAGGCGGAGGCGTTCGAACGCAAGGACGGCATGTGGACCGTACGGCTCGCCGGCGGCGAGCTGATCACCACGCCGGTGGTGATCGACGCGGCGGGGGCCTGGGCCGACGTGGTGGCGCAGCGCGCGGGGGTCGAGCCCATCGGCCTGACGCCCCTGCGCCGCACGGCCTTCATCATCGATCCCCCGGAGGGCGGCGACGTCACGGGCTGGCCCTCGGTGATCGACGCCGACGAGGACTTCTACTTCAAGCCCGACGCCGGTCGGCTGCTGGTCTCGCCGGCCGACGAGACGCCGTCCGAACCTTGTGACGCCTGGGCCGAGGACCTGACGATCGCCGAGTGCGTCGAGCGCATGCAGGAGGCGGCCGACGTGCCGGTGCGGCGGATCCTGCGCTCCTGGGCGGGCCTGCGGACCTTCGCGCCCGACCGCTCGCCGGTGATCGGCTACGACCCCCAGGCAGAGGGCTTCTTCTGGCTCGCCGGCCAGGGCGGCTACGGCGTCCAGAGCTCCGCCGCCGCCGGCCGGACCGCCGCCGCGCTCGCCCTGGGGGAGGACGTCCCGGAAGATGTCGCGGCGCTGGGGCTAAGAGCGGAAGACATCTCTCCGGCGCGGTTCCGGGGAGGTTGAGGCGGTCCGAGGGCGGCCGCGCTCACCCCAGGATGAGGCCGAGGTCGTTGCAGTAGGCGTCGACGGCGGCGACGGTTCCGGTGGGGTCGGCGAGGCCGACGTAGGTGTCGGGGCGCAGGAGGTAGAGGGCGTCGCGGGCGAGGCCGGCGGCGCCGTGGGCTTCGGTCCAGTCGAAACAGTGGAGCGGGACGCGGCGCGACTCGCACCAGGCGGGAAGACCGGTCTTGGGCTTGCCGTACACGTGAGCCTGCCAGCCGATGTGCTCGAGGCCCTCGTAGTTGTCGCCGCCGTCGAGCCGGACCCACGGCAGGCGATCGCCGCCGCGGACTTTCCCCGCCTCGCCGCGGCTCAGCGGACAGTTGCGGTAATTGAGCGTGATCTGGGAGATGGTGCGGAAGGCGTATTCGCGCGCTCCCTCCGAGGCGGTCACCATCGGCACGACGATGGGCGCCAGGCGCGTGCGCAGGACGTCCGCCAGCAAGCCCTCGGCGGTGGCGAAGGAGAACACGCGGTCGGTGGTATGGACCAGCCGGCGCGCGAAGCCGATGCGCTCGGCCTCGTAACTGTCGAGAAGGCGTTCGGGGGCGCGGCCGTGGATGACCTCGGCCAGCTTCCAGGCCAGGTTGATGGCGTCGCCGATGCCGGTGTTCATGCCCTGGCCGCCGGCCGGGCTATGGATGTGCGCGGCGTCGCCGACCAGGAAGGCCCGCCCGCCCCGGAAGCTGTTCGCCACCCGGTGGTGGACCCGGTAGGTTGAAAACCAGTTCACCCGCCGCACCTCGAGCTTCAGGTTGCGGATGGCCCGATCGCTGACGTCGGCGAAGGTCAGGCTGTCGCCACGCTCGGCCCGCTCGCCGCGCACCGTGCCTATCACCCGGGCACGCCCTTCGCCGGCCAGCGGGAAGACCGCCAGGAAGTCGGCCTCGTCCAGGTCGATGTGCAGTTCGCCATCGACGCAGGGGCCCCGCGCCACCACATCGGCGACATAGAAGCGCTGCTGGTAGAGGCCGCCCGGAAACCCGATCCCGAGGGCCTCGCGAACCCGCGAATGGGCGCCGTC
>DATBEN010000113.1:0-6596 GCA_036276055.1 Caulobacteraceae bacterium | reverse complement strand
CGATCGCGCGGCGGGCCGAACACGCCGGGACCGGCGAGCTGCATCGCTCCATAGCCGATGCGGTTCACGGTCCGGTCGCCCAGGCGGAAGACGCCCGCGGCGGCGGCGGGGCGGTCGAGTTGGGTGGTGTCGGTCATGGGGGTCTCCTCGAAGCTGGCGGTCGCAATATGGACCGCGGTCCGGTGCGTGATAATCCGGCGTAATCGGCACGAGCCGTACGGAATGGCGAACAATGGCGAGCGAGCTGGACGACCTGGCGGCTTTTGTCGCGATCGTGAAAGCGGGCGGTTTTCGCGATGGGGCGCGGGAGAGTGGCGTCTCCGCCTCGAGCCTCAGCGAAGCTCTCCGGCGGCTCGAAGCAAGGCTGGGCGTGCGGCTCCTCAATCGCACGACCCGGAGCATCGCCCTCACCGAGGCCGGCGCGCGCCTCTACGAGCGGCTGTCGCCGACACTGGGCGAGGTGCAAGCGGCGCTGGACGTGGTCAACGCCTTCCGCGACCGGCCGGCGGGGACTCTGCGGCTCAACGTGCCGGGCGTCGCCTCGCGGCTGGTGCTGCCGGCGATCGTGACGCCCTTTCTCAAGGCCTATCCGGATATCCGCCTGGAGGTGATCGTCGAGGAAGGCTTCGTCGACCTCCTCGCGGAGGAGTGCGACGCGGGGATCCGCTACGACGAGCGGCTGGAGCAGGACATGATCGCCATCCCGATCGGTCCACGTGTCCAGCGTTTCGCCACCGTCGCCTCCCCCGCCTATCTCGAGGCGCGCGGCCGACCGGAGCACCCGCGCGACCTGCTCTCGCACGCCTGCCTGCGCGGCCGGTTCGCCAGCGGCGTCTCGCCCCCCTGGGAATTCGAGCGCAATGGCGAGATCGTGCGGGTCGAGCCGTCGGGGCCTCTGGTGGTGCGTCTGGGCGGGGCGGCGGACCTGGCGACCAGCGCGGCGATCGACGGACTGGGGATCGTCCAGAGTTTCGAGGACTTTCTGAAGCCGGCCTTGGACAGCGGGGCGCTGGAGCCGGTGCTGCAGCCGTGGTGGCAGACCTTCTCCGGCCCGTTCCTGTACTATCCCGGGCGCCGCTACCTGCCAGCGCCGCTGCGAGCGTTCGTCGATTTCGTGAAGGTCTCAGCGTCCGAACGCAGCTGAGCCCGCGACCTTGTTCTGGCGGCCTCCGCCGCCCGATGGGCCGGCGAGGCGGCGGAAAGCGACGACCGTGGCCGGGGTAAAGATGGCGAGGGCGACCAGCGCCGGAATAAATAGGGGATCGGCGAATCCCATGGCATGCGCCTGCTGATCGTGGGGCCAGAGGACCGTGAAACCAAGGATGTCGCCCAAGCCGTGCACGACCATCGCGGCATAGAGCGAGTTCGTCACCTCCGCCACGAGGGCGAAGATCAGACCGGCGGCGAAGTAGAGCGCGAGCTTCAGAGGGTCGAGCCCCTGGAGAAAATGCACGGCCGCGAACAGCGCCGTGGCTCCAAGGACCGCCGCGGACCGCGATCCCCAAGCCCTCCTCAGGATGCCCGTGGCGTAGCCGCGGAAGGCCGCCTCTTCGGTGAGCGGCGCGGCGATCGAGCTCGTCAGCAGAAGGGTGATCAGGGTGGCCATCGGCGCCCCGACAGGTTTTGGCTGAATGCCGGGGGGCAGGTGCGCGAGATCCGAGACCGCGATCCAGAGGCCACCGAACGCGCCCAGCGCCAGGACGCCCGCAACCACCGCCAGCACGAACGTCCGCAGCGGAATCGAATTCCAGCGGAGCAGCTCGCGGCGCCGCTCGGACGTCGAACGCGGCCAGCCACGGCCTGAGAGGTAGAGCAGAAGCAGCGCGAGCACGCCCGCCATTGCCGGCGCGGCCCAGGGGATTTCCGGATGGAAGCGAAGATTGGCGACGCTCAGCGGCTGCCACAGCCCTTGGCCCACCGCCACGATCGCCAGGCTCACGAGCGCGGCGAGACCAAATGCGCTGAGCTTGCGAACCACGGACATGGCGCGCCTCCCTTGCGGGACATCATGCGGCCATGACCGTTTCCGGACAAATACTTCGTTCAGGTGCGGCTCGCCTCGCCGGGCGGCCGCGCCTGGACGAAGCGCTGCCTCACGGCTGCATCGGGCCGACGTACGGAGAGTAGTTCGTCGGCTGGGGCTGCGCCGCCGTGGGGACCATGACGCCCGGAGCCGCCGGACCGTCGCCCAACACGCTCGCCCGCTCCAGACCCTCGCCGGACGACACGGCCGCGACTGGCACATAGACCGAGCGGGTATCGGCCAGTGGGGCGACATCCGAATCGCTGACGCCGGCTGCGGTGGCGATGCACTTGCCCGGCTCGATCATGTCGTGCGTCCCCAGGCAGAAGGCGTTCTCGTAGTGGGGACCGGCCACGGCCAGGCACTCGAAGGCGTCCAGCTTCGCCATCTGCAGGCAGTGGGCGTTCTTGGCTTCGGTGAGGAGGGAGTTGATGCGATCTCCCTGATCGTCACCGGCCTTGCCGAGGACCGCCAGCGCCGCGAGGGCGAGGCCCTGGGTGACCACCGGTGACACGGCCTGGGCCTCCTGCGCGGGGGCGTCCTCGCTCGACCTCAAGGCCGTGAGGCCGCCGATCAGCATCTTCGTGTCAGATGAGTTGAGGGAGACCGGCACAGTGGACTCGGCCTTGATCCGCGCGAGCCTCTCGCCTGGGGCGGCGATCGGCTGCTTCGACCAGGCCTCCGCCTGGAGGTCATAGGCCCCCTGCTTCACCGCCGCGCCAGCGGTGATCATCTTCATCCCCATCTGGCCCAGGATGGTCGAGACGCGGGTTGCTGCCCGACGCGCCGCCGGAGCGCCGAGGACGGCCTCCGGATGATCCACCAGGCGAGTAGCGAATTGCTCGCGGGCCTGGGGATTCTCGCCGACGTCCTGCACCACGCGGACGAACATCGGATCCTGCAGGGCGACCAGGGCGACATAGGCGATAGCGCCCGCCTCGAGCTGGCGTGGCTCGTAGACAGAGGCCACTTCCACTGCGCGCGCCAGCGCGGCGCCGTCGGCGAATTTCGGACTGATCGCCTCGGTGCGACGCACATAGCCGTCAAAGGCGCCCGCGGCGTCGACGATCCGACGGGCGATGGCGACCTGCGGAACCTGGGCGGCCGGCTCGGGCGAGGACATCTGGGGCGCGGCGGCCGCAGGCGGCGCCGGCGGCTGCGGAGCGGCAGCCTGGAACCCAGGCGGGGCGTCGGCCAGCCCCTCATCCTCCGACGGGGGAGCGGCGTGAACCGGAGAAGACCGTACGAATACGGTCGGACTCTGACTTTCCGTCTGAGCGGCCGCGGTTCCCGCCAACGCCAGAGCCGCACAGCAAACAAGCTGAACTTTCATAAAATCGCCTCCTTCTTTGAAAGAAGGGCAGCGGCCAAAGCTTAGCAGACCATCAACTAATCACGGCCGAAGCTTGCCGCACATCTACCACGGGCGGAAATGGGGCCAAATGTGGGAGCGCATGCGGCAATTTGCCGCAGCACCTGATCCGGTCCCTGAGGTGAGTCCGTATAAAGATGATTTTCCTGAAGAAATGCTCTCAGTGAATTGTCGGAAATAGACAAAAATTGTACGATCCCGACGAGCTGAGCAGGTACGCCGCCTTCCGGGCGGCGTCCGATCCAGGACCATGGCCCCGCTCGTATTCCGAATAAAGTCTCTTGACAGACGGACTCGTCCTAGTCCGGCATTTGGGCCGTAGCGTCTCCTGCTAAGCCTTCCTGCGTGGGCAGTGAAGGAAGGGGGATTTGTGCGCCTCGAAGAGTGGCCGCGAGCGACAGTCGGCGCACCTCTAGCCATATCTCGTATTCCTGGCGGGCGTCGGCGAGCGCCCGATGGGCGGCCGGCCCCGCGGGGCGGCCGCGGACTTGGCTTACGATCCTCGCAGCTTCGGCGGCGAGGTCGCCGCCCACGCCCGCGGCCGCGAGAACTTCGATCGCCGCCAGCCGATCCGCTTCGTCCGTGTCCCGAAGACGCAGGGCGTGCCGGGGGAACCCCGCGCCGCGCAGAAGGACGCTAAGCCACTTGCCGTCCCAGGAGGGGGCGCCGGCGAAGAGCTCGTGCGGCGCGAGCGCCTCCATCATCCGACGCGCCACCTCCTCGTGAGGTTCGCCCCGATCGAGGAGAGCCTCACGGGTCAGGCCATGGATCGCCTCCGCGCACGGGTCCCAGTCGGTCCAGCCCGGCGCAGGCCGGATCAGGTGGTCTTCGGTCGCGCCGTCCTCCCTCACCCACCCGACCTCGATCGGATAGCTCTCGCGGGACAGCGAGGACGCTTCGAAGTCGAGGAAGACGCGCATCGTCGCCGGCGCCGAGGGTCTGGAGCTCAGTCGTCGGCGCGCAAAGCCAACAGATCTTTGTACCGACGCGGCTGGGAGCGGAGATACTGCGGCGGCGCCGCCACTTGGGCCTCGAAATGGGCCGCGGCGTGCCAGGGCCAGCGCGGGTCGTAGAGCGCCGCCCGCGCCAGGGCGACGAGGTCGGCGTCGCCGGTGGAGAGGATCGACTCCGCCTGCTCGAATTCCGTGATCAGGCCCACGGCGACCACTGGCATGCTCGTGACCGCCTTCACGGCGCGAGCCAGAGGAACCTGGTAGCTCGGCCCCAAGGGAATCTGCTGGTGCGGGACCAGCCCGCCGCTCGAAACGTGGATCGCCCCGCAGCCGCGCGCTTCCAGGGCCTGAGCGAAGGCGCAGGTCTGCTGGACATTCCAGCCGCCCTCCGCCCAGTCGGTCCCGGACACACGCACGCTCACTGGGATCTCAGCGGGGACGACGGCGCGAACGGCGTCGAACACCTCCAGCGGGAAGCGCATCCGATTCTCCAGGGAACCGCCATAGCCGTCGTCGCGCCGGTTCGAGAGCGGCGAGAGGAACTCGTGCAGCAGATAGCCGTGGGCGGCATGGAGCTGGATCGCTTCGAAACCCAGGCGGGCAGCCCGCCGCGCGCTCTGCGCGAAGGCGTCGCGCACGTGCGCCAGCCCATCGACGTCGAGCGCCATGGGGGCGAGTTCGCGGGGATCGAACGGGATTGCCGAAGGGGCGACGGTCCGCCAGCCGCCAGGCGCGTCCGGGGCGATCTGTCCCCCGCCCTTCCACGGAATCTCGGTGGAGGCCTTGCGCCCGGCGTGGGCGAGCTGGATCCCGAGCGGCGTGGCCGTCCAGCGGCGCACCGCCTCGACGATGTGGCGCGTCGCAGCCTCGGTCTCGTCCGACCAAAGTCCGACATCGCCGTAGGTGATGCGTCCCTCGGGCAGGACGGCGGTGGCTTCGACGAACAGCAGGCCCGCTCCGGACATGGCCAAGTGCCCAAGATGCATCATGTGCCAGTCGCTCATGCACCCGTCCTCCGCCGAGTACTGGCACATGGGCGCGATCACGATGCGATTGAGAAGCGTCAGGCCGCCCACTTCCATGGGGGTGAAAAGATGGCTCTGGGGCATGGCGGATCGCACCTCATCGGTCGGTCGGGGGCGCGGCCAGCAGGCGGTCGAGAGCCGCGTCGGGGGCAAGACCGGGCTCTACCACCAGCAGGCGCCTGTGGGCGAGCGTCCGGGCGCTGGCGATGACCACGCGGCGCTTCGGACACAGGTCGAAGCAGCGCGTTTCGACAAGCCGCACCTTTTGCGGGCGCGCGAGGGACGCGCGCCGGGCCCATCTGTCGATTGCCGGAACCTGACCCGGCGTGAGCCTCGCCGGACAAGATCCAGGCTGCTAGGCAGGCGGCATGCTGCAGGATTCCATGCGTCTCGCCGAGCCGCCGCCCGCGTTGTTCCCCACTCGCTCGGGCCTGCGACTGGCGGCGGACGTGGTCGGCGTAGGCCAGCGTGGCGTCGTCATGCTGGCCCACGGCGGCGGACAGACCCGACATGCCTGGGCGTCCACCGCCGACCGGCTGGCTGAGCGTGGCTGGCGCGCCGTCTCGCTCGACCTGCGCGGCCATGGCCGCAGCGACTGGGCGGCGGACGGCGACTACGCCATCACGCGGTTCGCAGAGGACCTCGTGGACGTCGCCCGCGCGGTGGGCGGCCGGCCTGCGCTGATCGGCGCCTCGCTGGGAGGCATGGCGGGCCTGGCGGTCGAGACCCAGGTCGCGCCCGGGACCTTCTCCTCCCTTACCCTGGTGGACATCGTCCCACGCTCCGATCCCGACGGGGTCGCCAGGATCATGGGTTTCATGGGCGCGAACCTGGAGCACGGGTTCGATAGCCTGGAGGCCGCCGCCGACGCGATCGCCGCCTATCTGCCCCACCGGCCCCGGCCGCGCGACCTCTCTGGCCTGCGCAAGAACCTGCGGCTGGGCGAGGACGGCCGGTGGCGCTGGCACTGGGACCCAGCGTTCGTCACCGGCATGTCGCGCCGCCGCAGCGCCGACGCGCAGGAGGATCCGCGCTACGAGGACATGGACCTGCCGGTGCATCTGATCCGCGGGCGCATGAGCGAGCTGGTCTCCCCCGAGGCGGCGGAAGCCTTCGTCGCCATCCTCAGGCGCGGTTCCTTCACCGACGTCGCCGACGCGGGTCACATGGTCGCCGGCGACCGCAACGACGCCTTCCTCGAAGCAGCGCTCGCCTTTCTCGAG
>DATBEN010000112.1:0-21938 GCA_036276055.1 Caulobacteraceae bacterium | reverse complement strand
GGCACAGTGATGACCAGCGAGGCTCCGGAAAAGAAGGCCTGCGCCACTCCGGGGATGCCGGTGGCGAACATGTGGTGCACCCACACGCCGAACCCCAGCGCCATGGTCCCCACCGTCGAGAGCGCCACGGCTGCGTAGCCCACCAGCGGGCGGCGGCAGAACGTCGGCAGGCCGTCCGAAACCATGCCCATGGCCGGCAGCACGATAGCGTAGACCCAGGGATGGCCGAACATCCAGAACAGGTGTTGCCAGAGCAGCGGCTGGCCCTGCTGCGCGTCGAAGAAGTGCGTGCCGAACTGCCGGTCCATCCACAGCAGGAAGAACGCCAGGCTCACCGCCGGCACGGCCAGAAGGTTGGCGACGGAGGCGGTGAGCGTGCCCCAGATCAGGATCGGCACGCGGTCGACCGACATGCCAGGAGCTCGCAGCCGCAGGAAGGTGACCACGAAGTTGGCCGCCCCCACGGTGGTCGAGATGCCCAGCAGAACCAGGCCCAGCGCATAGACGTCGATGTTGATCCCCGGATTGTAGGCGCGCGCGGCGTAGGGGACGTAGTTGAACCAGCCATCGTTCGGGCCGCGCCCGACGACGAACCCCGCATAGAGGAAGATCCCCGCCGCCAGGTAGATCCAGTAGGAAAGGGCGTTGAGCCGCGGGAACGCCATGTCGCGGGCGCCAAGCAGCAGCGGCCACAGATAGTTGGAGAATCCCGTCAGCACGGGCGAGGCGTAGAGGAAGATCATCGTCACGCCGTGCATGGTGAAGAGCTGGTCGTAGGCCTCCGGGCCGAGCAGCCGCTCGCCCGGCGCCGCCAGCTGGGCGCGCATCACCAGCGCTTCGACCCCGCCCAGGATGAGGAAGACGAAGGCGGTGACGATGTAGCGGAGCCCGATCTCCTTGTGGTCGACGGTGCCGAGCTTGCCGGCGAGGCCGGGCCGGGTCTCCCAGATCTCGAGCAGCCTCGCCGAGGGAAACTCGGCCGTGGCCCGCACGACGCGCGGCTGGCGAGCTTCGCCGAGGGCCGGAGCGCGGCTCATGTGAGCGTCTCCAGATAGGCCAGCAGCGCCTGGAGTTCGGGGCCGGAGAGATTGGCGGCCGGCATCTTCGCCTCCGGCTTGATCGCCTGAGGATCGGCGACCCAGCCGCCCAGGCTGCCGGGGTCGTTGGGAAGGGCGCCCGCCGCGAGCGTCCGCCGGCTCATCAGATGCGTGAGGTCGGGCCCGGCGACGCCGCCGACGCCGGCGCCCCGCACGGTGTGACAGACCGCGCAGCGGGCCAGGAAGACAACCTCGCCCGCCTTCGCCTGGGCCGTGGCCGGCGCCGGCGCCGGCGCGATCTGCGCCGCGCGCCACGCGGTGAACCGCGCCGGCGAGTCGGCGATCGCGAAAACGGCCATGTGGGCGTGCTGCGCGCCGCAATATTCGGTGCATTGGCCGCGGTAGACGCCGGCCTTGTCGGCCTGCAGCCAGGTCAGGTTCATCCGGCCTGGAATGGTGTCGGTCTTGCCGGCGAGCGCGGGGATCCAGAACGAGTGGATGACGTCGGCGCCCGTGACCTCGACCAGCACCGGCTGGCCCACCGGGATGTGGATCTCATTGGCGGTGTCGAAGACCTGCGCCGGGTCCTTGGAGAGGTAGTGAACCTCCCACCACCACTGATGTCCGACGACCTGGACCGTCAGGGCGGGGGCGGCGCGGGGCGAGTTCACTTCCGCGAGCACATCGAGGGTCCAGAACAGCGACGCCGCCAGGGCGAGCCCGGTGAGCGCGAGGCCAATCGTTATCCAGGCGGTTCCACCGCCTTCGGGCGCCAGCGCCGGCGAGGCGCCGGGACGGGCCCGGCGAACCAGGACGCCGGCAAGCACCAGACCGCCGACGACGACCGTCACGAAGACGGAAAGCCAGAGCAGGCCCCAGGTCAGCGCGGTGGCCGGATCCGCGTGCGGCCCGGCCGTGGCGAGGTAGGTCATCGGCGTGCGGGTTAAAGCGGACATCGGCTCACCCGCCCCGCGCGTGCGCATTGCCGGCGACCCGCGCCTGATTGGCCGTGTCGGTCTGCGACTGGGCGTTCACCTGCGGCCCGGTGGTCGAGGGCTCCGGTCCGCCGAGATCCACCATTTTCGGCGTCGCCGGCGAGGAGGCGCCCCCGAGGCTCTCGAGATAGGCCACGAGCTTCCAGATCTGGTCCGGCGGCAGGCGCGATCCCCACGCCGGCATGCCCTGCGGCCGTCCGTCATGGATGGAGTTGTAGAGCTGCGCCGGCGCGCCGCCGTAGCGCCACCCACGACCGTTCAGCGCCGGGCCGATCAGCCCGGAGCCACCCGCGCCGTGGCAGTAGACGCAGTTCATCGACGAGAAGAGCGCCTTGCCGTCGGCGACCGCGACGGCGTCTCCCTCGTAGGGATTGCCGATCTGCTCGCCCAAGGCGCCCGCCTGGCCAGGCGGGACGCCCAGGGGGATCGCATGGAGTTGCGCCTCGGCCGGCGCATCGGTCGGCAGTGTCGGGCTCGCCGCGCCGCCGGACGGACGCTGGCAACCTGCCAGTGCGAGGGAGACAACAAGGGCGAGCATGGCGCGCATGACCCGCCCTCAGTCCGGCGCGCCGTAATGGCCGCCGGGCGCGCCCGCTCCTTGCGTCTCGGCCATGCCGGCGACGCTGCCTGGCGACAGGCCGTCGATCGAGAACACGTAGAGGGTCCCGCCGCGCGGCGGAAAGCCGTTCTTGGCTCCCATCACCTGGCTCGCCACGCCGCCCACGCCGGCGATGATGGCGATGTATTGTCGCCCGTCGGGACCCAGATAGGTCATCGGCTGGGCGGTGATCCCCGAGCCCAGTTTCTGCGACCAGAGCAC
Organism: Caulobacteraceae bacterium; assembly: GCA_036276055.1. Lineage (GTDB taxonomy): Bacteria > Pseudomonadota > Alphaproteobacteria > Caulobacterales > Caulobacteraceae > Acaudatibacter. The sequence continues at coordinate 19,086 of DATBEN010000112.1, read as the reverse complement.
CTTGCCGGTCCGGGCGTCGACGGCGCGGAACCAGCCGTCGGTCGTCCCGTAGAAGACCAGGTCGCCGGCCGTCGCCAGCACCCCGCTCATGGTCATGAAGTTCTCGGGGATCGACCACACCCGCCGGCCGGTGAGGGGATTCCAGGCGATGAACTCACCCCAGCGGTTGGTGTGGCCGCCGCTGTGGAACTTCAGCTCCATCCCGTCGTAGGGCGTGCCCGGGATGTAGGCGACCCGGTGGTCCGTCAGGTCCATGCAGATGTTGAAGATGTCCGCATAGACGAGGCCGGTGCGCGGCGAGAAGGCCGAGGGCTGCCAGTCCTTGGAGCCGATGTGGGTCGGGCAGATATCCTGCACTTCCTCCCCGACGATCGCCTCCTTGGCTGGATTGACGATTGGTCGTCCCGTCGCCGGATCGATGCCGGTCGCCCAGTTGATGTCGGCGAAGGGCTTGGCGAGGACGATCCTGCCGGTCGTCCGATCGAGCGTGTAGCCGAAGCCGTTGCGGTCGAGGTGGACCAGCAGGCGCCGCAGCCGGCCGCCCAGGGTCGCATCGATCAGGATGTTCTCGTTGACGCCGTCGTAGTCCCACTCGTCATGCGGCGTGAACTGGAACGCCCACTTCGCCGCCCCCGTCCTCGGATCGCGGGCAAAGACGGCGCTGGCCCATAGATTGTCGCCCAGCCGCTGCGCCGGCACCCGCGGGCTGGGATTGCTCGTGCCATAGTAGATCAGATTGAGCGCCGGGTCGTACGAGACCCAGCCCCACACGGTTCCACCCCCTCGCGCCCACGCGCCCGATGGCCAACTCGAGACGCCAAGGTCCTTGCCCGCGAGCCAGGGATAGGGCGCGCGGTAGTAGGAGCCGATTTTCACGTCCGCATCGGAGCCGGTGGAATAGCCGCGCCACAGCTCCTTGCCGGTCTCGAGGTCGAGGGCGGTGAGCACGCCGCGCACTCCCATCTCGCCGCCGCTGTCGCCGACCAGCACGGTCTTGCCGACGACGAACGGCGACATGGTGATCGTCATGCCGGTGGCCGGGTCGCCAAGGCGGACACGCCAGACCGGCTTGCCGGTCGCCGCGTCCAGGGCCATCGCCTCCCCGTCCAGCAAGGAGAAGACCAGCTTCCCGTCGGCCCAGGTCGGTCCGCGATTGACGGCGTCGCAGCAGGCTTTGCCGATGGCGATGGGTGCGGGGTGCGGCTGGTAGGTCCACTTGATCGGGGCGCCGGGCTTGGCGAGGTCGAGCGCGTAGGCGACGTTGGGAAAGGGCGTAACGATGAACATCGTGCCGCCCACCACCAGGGGCGCCGCCTCGTGGCCGAACGGGGTGCTGTCGGAAAAGGTCCAGGCGACCTTCAGTCGACTGACGTTCGTCGTATTGATCCGATCGAGCGGGCTGAAGCGGGTGTTGGCGTAGTCACGCGCCTGACGGCGCCATTCGCCGGGAGGATCGTTGGGCGCCAAGTTGGCGCTCGCGCCCGTCGCGCCCGGCAAAGGGGCGGACGCGCCTGGCGGCGTCCTGTGGCTCGCCCGTCCGCACGCCACCAGCGCGGCGAAGGCGAAGACGATCGCCAGGCCAGCTCTCATCTCACGCCGCCTGGCCGATCAAGCGCGCCTCGGCTCGGCGCAGCAGCCGAAGGAAGGCGAGACAGAAGCCGCCCGCAAAGATCACTCCGGCGGGAATCCACATGATGACGCCGCCCAGCTGCTGGTCCTGCAGCGGCGTCAGGCCCCAGAGGTACGGGGTGACCGCGTGCGGCGGATAGAGCGGCTGGCCGGCAAAGGTGATCAGCGCGCCAAGAAGGCCCATCTGGCCGGTCGTGAGCAGGGTGGCGAGGGCGAAACCGCCGATCCCTCGGTCCGGGCCTTCCAGCAGGCTGGACCACAGCCAAATCGCCGTCGTCAGCGTCGTGGCGTGCATGAGCCAGTAGACCCAGTCGCTCTCGAACGTCGCCGTGTAAGGAGCGGGCGTGTGCCAGATCCACATCGCAATGGCGAACGCCGCGGCGGCCAGCACCGGTTGCTCCCGGCTATCAGAGACGTGAATCAGCCGCGCCACCGCGCGCGTGGGTCGCCCGAGCGCGATCAGCGGAGCCGCGACGGCCGCGAGCCACATGTGCTGACCGACCCTGGCGGAGAACAGCGACACCGAAAGGGCGCAGAGCGGAGAGACCCACGCCGCCGCCGCTGCAAACCATCCCGCGCAGAACGCCGCCCTGCGCCAGGGGCGCTCCCGGCGCTCGCTCAATACGAGATAGGCGGCCAGCAGCCCCGCCAATGCGAGAATGAGCAGCGGGTCCAGGTTCCACCGGAGGGCCCAGCCGTCCGGCGCCGGAGGGGCGCCGCAATAAGGATGATATCGGTAACCGCGCAGAATCGGCGCGCCCTCCCAGCTGAGAGCCGCCTTTCCAATGCACAGCCCCCCCAACCCGGGCGCCCGGCGGCGGCTTGGACCCGCCGCTCTAACTTCCCGTCGTGGTCGTTCGTTCCTGCGGCGAAGGTGAACCCGACTGCGGCGTCTCTTAGATCTTCGCGACCGATCTCAGGGCGTTCACGGTCTCCAGCGCCGCCGCCGCCGGCGTCAGTTCCGCCCCGCCCAGGGCGTTGAGCGCCTTTCAACCGTTCCGAGAGCGTCCGGCATGTCGTCCGGAGACGTCACGCCAGCGCTGGGACCCGATCGCCCATCATCTGTTCGAAATTCCTCGAATAGAAGAGCTCGCGGTCGGCCTCGGTGAGCTCCGTGAAGGTGCGCTCGAAGCGGCCGATCGGATCATTGGTGCCTTCCGGGTGCGGGTAGTCGCTGGAGAACATGTAGAGGTCCGCGCCCGAGTCCTTGATCAGGTAGCCGGCGTCCTCGCCCGGGAAGGGCGTGAACTTCACGTGCCGGCGGATGATCTCCGAGGGCTTGGCCGACAGCGCCTGCAGATAGGGGTCGGTGCGCCCGAAGCTGCGCGCGCCCATGTCCATCTGGCGCAGGAACCCCGGCACCCAGTAGGCGCCGTACTCGATCACCCCGCCGCGCAGCTCCGGCAGGCGATCGAAGAGGCCGTCGTAGACCAGCGCGCCCAGGAACATCTCCGCCGAGTGCGGCAGCACGATGTAGTCCTTGAACCGCAGGTTCTCGCCGCCGCCGTGCAGGTCCGGAGACCGCGGCTTGCCGTTGTTGACATAGGCCTGGGGCAGAACCCGCGAGCCGGCGCCGATGTGCAGCATGAAGGGCGTCCGCGTCTGGGCGAGCAGCGACCAGAACGGGTCGAGGTCCGGATGGCCGGGCGACCTGTCGCCGGCGGGGGTCGAGGGGACCTGGATCGCCGAGATCCCCAGGCGGATGGCTTCCTGGGCCTCCTCGAGCGCCCGGCCGGGATTGTCGAGCGGCACATAGCCAACGCCGAGCAGTCGCGGGTTGCCGCAGAAATGCGCCATGGCCCGGTTCGCCGCCCGGGCGCCGGCATAGAGGGTGTTCTCGTCGCTCGAAGTCCGGAAGGGAGCCAGGGCGGAGGTGGGGAAGACCAGCTGGCTGGAGAAGCCCAGTTCCTCGAGCGCCCGGATCCGCTCGATTGGATCGGCCGCGCCATAGGCGAAGCGCCCCTTGGGGCCTGCGATCAAGCCTTCGAGCACCTTTTCCGGCGGGGCCTTGGCGGCCGGATTTGCCGGCGGCGCACGGCGGTGCAGCCGTTCCTTCATGCCCTCTTCGGCGAAGGGGACCAGCCAGTCGACCGGCTCCATCACGTGACTGTCGGCGTCGTGGATCAGCCGTCCCTGGGCGTAGCTCATCCCTGCATCTCCCTTGTTTTCGCCGCGCCGCGCGGGTGCGGTCCCATCGTCATGTGAGGCTCGCGCACCCTATAGCCACCGGCTATACGTTGTATAGCGCCCGGTCCGCGGAAGGCCGGCGCACCAGGCAGGAGGCGGGATTGAACGCGCATCAGGGGCATCAGAGGCACCAGGGTCATCAGGAACATCAAGGATATCAGGGTCCCTGGGGATCGACCGATCCGCTCTACGACAAGCCCTTCGTCGACCTCGACGAGCAGCGCGATCAGCCGGTCCCGCATCGCTACGTCCACGGCGGCTTCGCCGACACCGATCTGCGCTTCTCGATCTATTTCCCGCCGCCCGAGCGCTACGAGGGCCGTTTCTTCCAGCCGCTGATGGCCGTTTCGGGCACCGAGCACGCCGCGACCCTGCCGCCGATGATGGGGGCGATGATCGGGCACATGATCCCGTTCGCCTTCGACAGCGGCGCCTATCTGGTCGAGTCGAACCAGGGCCGGACGGTGATGTATCCGGGCGAGGATCCCACCATCCCGGGCTATCGCGCCAGCGCCGCAACGGTGCGCTATTCCCGCGCCCTGGCGGCCGAGATGTACGGCGCGCACCGGCCCTACGGCTACGTGTTCGGCGGCAGCGGCGGCGCCTACAAGACCATCGCCTGCTTCGAGAACACACTGGGCGTCTGGGACGGCGCGGTTCCGTTCGTGATGGGCTCGCCGGCAAGCATGCCGAACGTCTTCACTGTCCAGGCCCACGCCATGCGCGTGCTGTGGGACAAGTTCCCGCAGATCATCGACGCACTCGAGCCAGGGGGCGGCGGCGACATGTACGCCGGACTGAACCGCGAGGAGCGCGAGGCGCTGGCCGAGGTCACCCGCATGGGTTTCCCGCCGCAGGCCTGGTTCGCCTACCGCCAGATCGCCACCGGCTATACGGGGGTGTTCGGGTCGCTGGTCGACAACATGGTCAAGTGGGATCCCGGCTACTTCGAGGCGTTCTGGACCACCCCCGGCTACCTCGGCTTCGACGCGCCCGAATCGCTGCGGCGCGCCAGGCTGCAGCACGATGCGAAGATCTCCCGCATCGTCTGGTCGAAGGAGGCGATCGAGCTTGGCCTGCCGGTCTCGATGTCCGCCAAGTTCGCCGACAACGAGGCGGAATCGCCGGCGGCGATCCAGGTCGAGCAGATGCCGAACGGCGCTGTGCAAGGCGCGACGCTGACCATGACCACGGGCGCCGCCGCCGGCCACAGCGTGCTGATCTCAGGCGTGGTGAGAGACATGGTGCTGCTCAGCTTCGGCGAGGCGCATTTCCAGGCGATGGCGCAGATCAGGACGGGCGATGAAGTGCGGATGGACAACTCCATCTATCTCGCCACCCAGACCTACCACCGTCACCAGATCCCGCCGGGCGGCGACTTTCCGGTGTGGGATCAGTTCAAGGCCGCGGGCCAGCCGATCTACCCGCAGCGCCCATACCTGATGGGCCCGCGCTATGCCCTCGGCGGCACGGGGACGCTGCAGACCGGCCGGTTCGCCGGCAAGATGATCGTGGTCGAGGCGATGCTGGACGAAGCGGCCTATCCCTGGCAGGCCGATTGGTATCGCATGCAGGTCCGAAGGGCGCTGGGCGAGCGCCTGGACGACCAGTTCCGCCTCTGGTTCGTCGACAGGGCGATGCATACGGGACCGTTCCCGTCGCGCAGCGAGCCGCGGCCGGCGCGCACGACCCGCGTGGTCCCCTATGTCGGCGTGCTGCAGCAGGCGCTGCGCGACGTCAGCGCCTGGGTTGAGCAGGGCCTGCCGCCGCCGGCGAGCACCGAGTATGACATCGTCGATGGCCAGGTGCGCGTCCCAGCCAGGGCCGCCACCCGCAAGGGCGTCCAGCTGGTCGTTGCCCTGAGAGCCAACGACGGCGAGCGCGCGGAGGTGATGGTGGGAGAGGCGGTCTCCTTCGAGGCCCGTATCGATGTGCCCGCCGGGACCGGGATCGTCGTCGCCGCGGATTGGGACTTCGAAGGCGCGGGCGACTTTCCGGTCTCCGAGCCGCTGGAGTTCCTCAGCCCCGATGGCTCGAGCGTCGCGGTCAAAGCCAGCTACGCCTTCGCCGCGCCGGGCGTCTATTTCCCCGCCCTGCGCGCCGTCTCCCACCGCCATGGCAATGCCAAGACGCGCTTCGCCCGGGTGCAGAATCTCGGCCGCGTGCGCGTCGTGGTGCGATGAACCGGCCCGCCAGGCGAAGTTCGATCGAGCTCGATCCTGCGCGCATCGCGGCGGCGGCGCTGGCCGTCGCCGACGCCCACGGCGTCTCCGGCTTCACCATGCGTGCGGTCGCAGGGGCGCTCGGCGTGACGCCGATGGCGCTTTACCACCATGTCGAGGACAAGGCGGCGCTCGCCAGGCTGCTGGTGGACGCCGCGATCGGCGAGCGCACACTGCCCCCGCCGACCGGCGTCTGGCAGGACGACCTCTGGACCATCGCGCGCTGGGTGCGTGACGCCCGAGCCGCCCACCCGGCCGTCGCCCAGATCCGCCGCGCTTACGGCGTGTGGACCGGCGCCAGCCTCGAGATGACCGAGCGCTGGCTCGGTCACTGGCGACAGAGCGGCCTCACCCACGACAAGGCGCTGATGGCGGCCACGACCAGCAGCCTGGCCATCGTTGGGATCGTCGAGGAAGAGTCCGCCTTCCGCGATCTTGCCCGCCCGGCCGACGACGCCCTGTCCCAGCTGCCCAGCGCGCGTCAGATGTTCGAGGCGCGCCACAATCGCGAGGCCGAGTTCGAACTGCTGGTCCGCGCGCTGATCGACGGCCTGTACGCCAGGCTGTCGGCCGAAGACCGCGCGACGCCACGCGATTGACGTCCAGAGTCCCCGGGGCGCTGACGGCAGGTGGCGAGTTCCTACCTCAGCGAGGCGTTCACCCTCTCGAGCGCCGCCGCTCCCGGCGTCAGCTCCGCGTCTCCCAGGGTGTTGAGCGGCATGTCCACCGTTCCCAGGGTGTCGTGCATGTCCTGCGCTTCCGGATCGACGAACAGCAGTCCCGTGACGATCTCGCCCAGGGCCTGGCGGGCTTGCAGATAGGAAATCGCCGCCACCCGGTCGCTCGGATCGTAGTGCTCGCCCAGCTTGTGCAGAGCGAGGATCGTACCGTCGTGCTGGGTCACCAGTTGGGTCGTGCCCGGCGCGTGATCGATCTCGATGGGTGCGCGAGGCGGGATCACGTCCAGCCGGTTCACCGCCTCGTTGTGCTCGCGGACGTAGTCGAAGCTCTTGGTCGAGCCGGCGTGGTTGTTGAACTGCACGCAGGGGCTGATGCAGTCGATGAAGGCCGGCCCCGGATGAAGCAGCGCGGCCTTGATCAGGGGCGTGAGCTGCGGCTTGTCGCCGGAGAATCCGCGGGCGACGAAGGTCGCGCCCAGCTGCAGCGCCAGGCTGACCAGGTCGATGGCCGAGTCGTGGTTGAGGACGCCCCTCTTGCTCTTGGAGCCGCGATCCGATGTGGCCGAGAACTGACCTTTCGTCAGTCCGTACACGCCATTGTTCTCGACGATGTAGGTCATATTGACCCCCCGCCGGATCGAGTGGGCGAATTGGCCCAGGCCGATGGAGGCGCTGTCCCCGTCCCCGGATACGCCCAGGTAGATCAGGTCGCGGTTGGCGAGATTGGCGCCCGTCAGGACCGAGGGCATGCGTCCGTGGACGCTGTTGAACCCGTGGGACGCGCCGAGGAAATAGTCGGGCGTCTTGGAAGAGCAGCCGATGCCCGAGAGCTTGGCGACGCGATGCGGCGGCAGGTCGAGTTCGAAACAGGCCTGGATGATGGCCGCGCTGATCGAATCGTGACCGCAACCCGCGCAGAGGGTCGAAACCCGCCCTTCGTAGTCCCGGCGTGTGAAGCCCAGGGCGTTGGTGGGCAGGCTCGGGTGGTGCAGCCTCGGCTTGGTAATGTAGGTCATTCGGCCGCCTCGATGATCTGACCGCCCACGGTCGAGCCGAGCCTCTCGGAGATCGCGCCGGCGATGAACCGGGCGGTGATCGGCGTGCCGTCATAATGCAGAACCGGGACGAGCTTTGCCGGATTGAGGGCCGCCTCGTTGATCAGCAGGGCGCGAAACTGGGCGTCCCGGTTCTGTTCGACCACGAAGACGAGCTCGTGCTCTGCGACGAAGTCGACCACCTCGCCGGCGAAGGGGAAGGCGCGGACGCGCAGGCAATCCAGGTCGAAGCCGTCGTCCGCCAGCAGGTCGAACGCCTCGTCCATCGCCGGCCCGGTCGATCCGAAGTGGATGACGCCGAACCGCGTCCGCCTCTTCGCGTCGCGCCGCATCGGGCCGGGAACCATCGACTTGGCGGTCTCGAACTTGCGCAGCAGCCGCTGGACGTTGTCGACGTAGACCGACCCCTCTTCGCTGTAGCGGGCGTAGGGGTTGCGGGAGGTGCCGCGGGTGAAATAGCCGCCGCGCGAGGGGTGCGCGCCCGGATAGGTCCGGTAGGGGATGCCGTCCTTGTCGACGTCCAGGTAGCGGCCAAAGTCGCGGCCGGCCTCGAGCTCTTCGAAGGTCATCACCTTGCCGCGGTCGAGGCGGCGCGTGTCGTCCCACGCGAAGGGCTTTGTCAGCCATTCGTTCATGCCGATGTCGAGGTCGAGCATGACGAAGACAGTGGTCTGCAGTCGGTCGGCGAGATCGAACGCCTGCGCCGCCATCTCGAAGCACTCCCCGGGATCGCGCGGGAACAACAGCGGATGCTTGGTGTCGCCATGCGAGGCGTAGGCGGCGCTGATGATGTCGGCCTGCTGGGTGCGGGTGGGCATGCCGGTGGAGGGGCCCCCGCGCTGGACGTCGAAGATGACCGCCGGGATCTCCGCGAAATAGGAGAGGCCGACGAACTCCTGCATCAGCGAGACGCCGGGGCCCGAGGTGCAGGTGAAGGCCCGCGCGCCGTTCCAGCCAGCGCCGATGACGATGCCGATCGAGGCGATCTCGTCCTCCGCCTGGACGATAGCGTAGCGCGCGGCGCCCGTCACAGGGTCGGTGCGGAACTCATGGCAGTATTCGGTGAAGGCTTCGGCCAGGGAGGTGGAGGGGGTGATCGGATACCAGGCGCAGACCGTGGCCCCGCCATAGACCGCCCCCAGCGCCGAGGCGGTGTTGCCGTCCACGAAGATACGATCGCCAACCTCGTCGGCGGGTCGGACCTGAAGACCGATTGGCCCCAGATGCGCGTCCACGTAGTGGCGACCGAGGTTGAGAGCCTCGATATTGGCGTCGATCAGCCGCGCCTTGGATCCGAACTGCTCGCCGACCAGCGTCTCGAGCACGGCGGGATCGATGTTCAGCAGGCCGGAGAGCGCGCCGACATAGATGATGTTCTTCATCAGCTGTCGCTGACGGGGATCGGTGTAGGCCTGGTTGCAGATCTCGGTCAGCGGGACGCCGATGACGTTCACGTCGGGCCGGAACTTCGATGGCGGCAGAGGCTTGGTCGAGTCGTAGAGCAGATAGCCGCCCGGCTCGATTTCGGCGAGGTCCTTGTCCCAGGTGGCCGGGTTCATCGCGACCATCAGGTCGACGCCGCCTCGGCGCCCCAGCCGCCCGGCCTCGCTGACCCTCACCTCGAACCAGGTCGGCAGGCCTTGGATGTTGGACGGGAAGATGTTCCGGGCCGCGACGGGCACGCCCATGCGCAGGATCGACTTGGCGAACATGCCGTTCGCGCTGGCCGATCCCGAGCCGTTGACGTTGGCGAATTTGACGACGAAGTCGTTAGTGCGGGTCAGCGGTTTTGGCATGCGTGTCCCGCGTAGGCGGACTCCATGATGAAGCGCTGCATGTCCCACGCTCCGGTGGGGCAGCGCTCGGCGCACAGCCCGCAGTGCAGGCAGACGTCCTCGTCCTTGACCATGATGCGGCCTGTCTTGAGGGCCCCCGAGACGAGGATGTCCTGGGTCAGGTTCAGCGCCGGGGCTTGGAGGCGAGTGCGAAGGTCCTCTTCCTCGCCGTTGTCGGTGAAGGTGATGCAGTCGACCGGGCAGATGTCGACACACGCGTCGCACTCGATGCACAAAGGCTCGGCGAAGACCGTCTGCACGTCGCAGTTGAGACAGCGCTCGGCTTCGCGAAGCGCCGTCGCCCGGTCGAAGCCCAGCTCCACCTCCACCCGCACGTCCTTCAGCGCGACCGCCTTGTCGCGCAGCGGCACCCGGTAGCGCGCGTCATTGGAGATGTCGTTGTCATAGCTCCACTCGTGGATACCCATCTTCTGACTGATGAGCGTCACGCCGGGGAGGGGCCGGACCGACACATCCTCGTCCTGGCAGAACAGGTCGATGGAGATGGCGGCGTCGTGACCGTGAGCCACGGCCCAGATGATGTTCTTCGGCCCGAACGCCGCGTCTCCGCCGAAGAAAACGCCCGGCAGGCTCGACTGCATGGTGATCTTGTCGACCACCGGCATGTCCCACTCGTCGAACTCCAGCCCCAGGTCGCGTTCGATCCAGGGGAAGGCGTTCTCCTGTCCGACGGCGACCAGGACGTCGTCGCACTCGAAGTGCTGGTCGGGTTCGTCCGTGGCGACGAGGCGCCGGCGGCCCTTGGCGTCGTACTCTGCGCGGACCTTCTCGAACAGGACGCCCGTCAGCCGCCCGGCCTCGTGGGTGAAAGCCTTGGGCGTGAGGAACTCCAGGATCGGGATGTCCTCGTGCATGGCGTCCTCCTTCTCCCACGGAGACGCCTTCATTTCCGTAAAGCCCGATCGGACGATCACCTTCACGTCCTCGCCGCCCAGGCGGCGCGAGGTGCGGCAGCAGTCCATCGCCGTGTTGCCGCCGCCCAGCACGATCACCCGCTTGCCAATCCGGTCGACGTGTCCGAACGAGACGCTGGAGAGCCAGTCGATGCCGATGTGGATGTTCGCAGCGGCCTCGACGCGACCCGGAATGTCCAGGTCCCGGCCGCGCGGCGCGCCGGAGCCGACGAAGATGGCGTCGAAGTCGCGGGCGAGCAGGTCCTTGAGACTGTCGATCCGCTCGCCGAGCCGAAGCTCCACGCCAAGGTCGAGGACGTAGCCGACCTCTTCGTCGATAACCGTCTCGGGAAGGCGAAAGCGCGGGATCTGGCTGCGGATCATGCCCCCAGCCAGAGGATCGCCGTCGAACAAGGTGAGGTGGTAGCCCAGCGGCGCGAGATCCCGCGCCACGGTGAGCGAGGCCGGCCCCGCGCCCACCAGGGCGATGCGCTTGCCGTTCTTCACCGTGGCCGCGGTCGGAAGGCGGTCGCGGATATCGTCCTTGTTGTCCGCCGCGACCCGCTTCAGCCGGCAGATGGCGACCGGCTCGTCCTCGACGCGCCCGCGCCGGCAGGCCGGCTCGCAGGGGCGGTCGCAGGTCCGCCCCAGGATCCCCGGGAAGACGTTCGATTTCCAGTTGACCATGTAGGCGTCGGAATAGCGGCCCTCGGCGATCAGCCGGATGTATTCGGGCACTGCCGTGTGAGCGGGGCAGGCCCACTGGCAATCGACAACCTTATGGAAGTAGTCGGCCCCCGAGACGTCCGTGCGCTGCACCGAAGTTCATTTCCTCTTGCGCCGCTGTGCGCTTTAGAGGTCATGCCGTCTTCCGTCACGGCAACCTCGCGGCGTCTATCGCTCGGCTTTCGCGCGACTCTAAACCTCCCGCGACCGCTTCGCCAACCTTTGATTTCGATAGGTGATTCGTACCCTATCGAACGGCCTTCCGGCCTCAGCCGGCAAGTTTTTGCCCATGGGGCGCCGGAGGCGCGCTTGCCGCGGGAAGAGTTTTGATCGAGCCGCTTCCCGTGCACAATTTGTGTACGGGATCAGGGGAGCATGTCGGGGTGTCAGACGAGCGGGCGATGTCTCCAAATGAGGCTTCCAAGCCGGTTTCCGGCGGCCGCGCGCGCGCATCGCGCTGGCCGGTCGCGGCGAGCTGGATTGCGGCGGTCCTTGGGGTCATCGCGATCGGCGTCGCCTGGCTCTACCTGGGCGCGCCGGGCTTCGTCCGATCAGAGATCCTGAAGACCATCGCCCAGCGCTATCACCGCACCGCGCGCCTGGACCGCGTGAGGCTCGACCCCCTGCGCCTGCATGCCGAGTTCGACGGATTCTACCTACCCGACCGCGACGGCCGGAGCATGCTCGGGTTCCGGCAGCTGAATGCCAGGCTGTCCTGGCCCTCGCTGCTGTCCGGCAAGATCGCCTTCGACGAGCTGGCGCTCGACAGGCCGCAGATCAGGGTGGTGCGCAGGCCGGACGGGCGCATCAACCTCGCCGACCTCGTCCCGCCGCAGAAGACCAAGGAGAAGCCCCTGTCGCTGCGCGTCGCCCACCTGCGGCTGACCGGGGGGCGCGCCGATCTCGTGGACGCCATGCGCCCGCAGCCGTTCGAAAAGCGGTTCGACCGGATCACGTTCAGCCTGCGCAACTTCAGCACGACGGCCGACGGCGCGGCCTATTCCCTGTCGGGCGAGAGCGACGCGGGCGAGCGGCTGTCCTGGCGCGGCGTGATGGGCGTCGCGCCGCTGGCGTCCAAAGGACGATTCAGCCTGGCGGGCTGGCGGGCGGAGCGGCTGGCGGAGCTCGCGCCCGGCGCCCTTCCGTTCACGCTCACGTCGGGCCTGCTTGACGTCCAGGGCGATTATGACTTCGCGCTGCGCGGCAACATCCTCAATCTCCAGGCCGATCTCGACAACGCGGCGCTGAAGTCGATCGCGATCCGAGCCAACCACGCGGCGGGCGGCCTGATCCGCGCCGACGCCCTGTCCGTCTCGGGCGTCCACTTCGACCTCGGTCGGCGCGCGGTTTCCGTGGCGCATATCGTCCTCAGCCGTCCGCAACTGGACGTCTCGAGAGACCCGACGGGGGCGATCAACCTCGCCGCTTTCGCCCCGCCGCCTGGCGCGAGCGCGGCCGCCAACGGACCGGCCTGGGCGGTGTCGGCCGCCGATATCCGGGTCGAGCGTGGCGAGGCGTCGATCGAGGACCGAGCGGCGCCCGAACCGGTCGCCTGGAGCGTGGATCCGGTCGATGTCACCGTCCTGGGCTTCGCCTATCCGCTCGCAGGACCGCTGCAGGTTCAGGTCCACGCCGAAGCGGACGACGGTTCGAAGCTGGACGTGAAGGGCCCTCTTACCCTGCCGAGCGGGGCCGGCGGCATGCCGAGCGGGCGTTTCGACGTCGCTCTGGTCGGGATCGAGCTCAACCGCTTCCAGCCCTACATTGGCGAGATCGCCAAGGTCTCCGTGGTCGGCGGGGACGCCTCGGCCCGAGGCCAGCTGGACCTTTCGCCGTCCGGCGACGCACGCTTCACAGGCGGCTTGTGGGTCGACAGCCTGCACGCGGTCGATCCGACCCTCAAGTCAGACCTCGTCACCTGGGACAAGCTGACGGCCACTGGCGTCACGGCCTCCAGCAAGCCGTTCGCGGTCAGGATCGTCCATATCCTGGCCGACAACGCCTATGGACGCGTGGTCCTGGAGCCGAACTATGTATTCAATATCCGAGCCGTGCTGGAGCAGCAGGGAGCCCCGCCGCCCGGCGTCGCCGCGCTCACGCTGAAGTCCGCCCCAAATCCGAAGTCCAAGCCGAAGAAGGGGCCCATTGTGGCGCCGCCGACCAGCAGCGCCCCGCAGATCAACCTGCCAATCGACATCGAACGCATCGATTTCATCAATGGACGGATGGACTTCACCGACCTCACGGTCCAGCCTCAGTTCGCGACCGGCGTGCAGGACATCAACGGCGACATTACCGGCCTCTCTGCCCGCGCCGGCGTGCGCGCCAAGGTCGATTTGAAGGGCGGGGTCGACCCCTTCGCGCCGGTGACCATCTCCGGCACGCTCGATCCGTTCGGCCCCGATCGCTTCCTCGACATGGCGATGGGGTTCCACAACATGGAGCTGACCACCTTTTCGCCCTATTCGGGCAAGTTCGCCGGCTATCGGATCGAGAGGGGCAAGCTCGACGTCGACCTCCGCTACCACATCGAAAACGAGCGGATCGACGCCAAGCACCATGTCGTGATCAACCAGCTCCAGCTCGGCGAGAAGGTCGACAGCGCCGACGCCACCAAACTGCCGGTCAAGCTGATCGTGGCCCTGCTGAAGGACAGGAACGGCGTGATCGACATTCCGATCGACGTCACCGGCTCGCTCGACGACCCGAAGTTCAGGATCTGGCCGGTGATCTGGAAGATCGTCGGCAACATGTTCGGCAAGATCGCGTCGTCGCCCTTCACCATGCTGGGACACCTGGGCGGTCATGGCGGCGGCGAGGACATAGGCAAGATCGTGTTCCAACCTGGCTCGGCGGCGCTGGCTCCCTCGGAGACGGACAAGATCTCGGCTCTGGCCAAGGCCCTGGATCAGCGCCCCGGGCTCCAGCTCGAGATCCCGGAGACAGTCGCGCCGGACCTCGACGGGCCGGCGTTGGCCCAGGCCGCCTATCAGGACTCCCTTCAGGTCGCTTATCGCGTCGCCTTCAAACGCTCGGGCTCGCCTCCCCTGGACAAGGTCGAGGCGACGCCCAAGCTGAAGCTCAGGCTGCTGGAGACGGCCTATCGCCAGACCTACGGCCAGTCGCCGACAGGGACCGAGAAGGCGGCGGAGGCCGGGGCGAAGGATCGGGACGCCGCAGCAGCCGGTGCGCTCGAAACGGCCCTCCAGGACCACGCGAAGGCCAGCGACCGCGCCATCGCCGCCCTCGCCCAGGCCCGCGCCCGGGCCGTCGAGACCGCTCTTGTCGACACCGGCCACATCGATCCCAAACGCATCTTCCTGATCACGATGCCGCCGCTGAAGACTGCGCCGATCGTGATGGCCGTGGCGTTGAAGTAGGGGGCTTCGGCGCGCTCGAGGCGAAGCTTTCTAGTTCCCCGATACGCTATCCACCCTGCCGAACAGGCGCGTCAGCCGCTCGAGCACATCCGCCGGCAGCGCCGGGGCCTGGATGGCGGCGAGGTTGGCCTCCAGGTGGGCGACATCGCCGGTGCCGGTGAGGATCACGTGTGCGCCCGGCTCATGACGGCAGAACCGGTATGCGGCCTCGACGACCGAACCAACGCCAGCGTGGTCCCGTAGAAAGCCCAAGGGATCCGAGGCGTCGACCCGGGCGCCGTCTACTTCGCCGCGCGCGATCAGGCTGGCTACCGCCTCGCGCAGGGCCGCCGGATCGCTCAACTGGCGGCGCACGGCGAACATGATCAGCGCGCCCACATCGCGCGCTAAGGTCAGGGGAAACACCCGCTCGCGGGCCGAGGGATTGACCAGGTTGAAGCCGACCATGATCACGTCGAAATGGTCGTCGGCGAGTGCGCGGGGCAGCATGGCGTGGCCGGTGTCGCCGCCGAACTGCTCGGTGATCCCAAGAAACCTGATCTTTCCGGCCGCCTGCTGACGCTTCATCTCGGGGACCAGCACCTGGGCGCAGTGGTCGTACTGCCCGCCCTGCACGCCATGCAGGTGGAAGACGTCGACACGATCGGTTCCCAGCCGGCGCAGGGAGCCCTCGAGGCTTTCGGTCAACTCGGCGGCGGTGATCAGCGTCCCGTCGCCCGCGCGGCGGGGGCTGGCCTTGGTCGAGAGGAATACCTGCTCGCGTCGCCCCGAAATCCCCTGGCCCACCGCCTCCTCGGTGCCGTAGGCGCGGGCGGTGTCGATGAAGCTGACGCCCAGGTCGAGGGCGCGGCGGACGACGCCCGCGGCGTGGCTCACATCCGCGCCGCGGGCCATGCCCAGGCGGCTGTGTCCGCCGCAGCCGAGGCCGGCGACACTGACCTCAGCATTGGTGCGGCCGAGACGGATGGTTTGCATGGCGATGCGATTCCGGAGGGAAGGTTCGGTTATAGAAGTCAGTTTGATTGTTGGCCAACTAGTAAGTTGATGCTATCCGAGCGAGGCTGAGACGCTGAAAACAGCGGGACGCGGCTGAGGAGGATCTTCGGAATGGGCGCATTGGACGGCAAGGTGGTGCTCGTCACCGGAGGCGGCAACGGCATCGGCAGGGAGTGCGCCCTGATTGCGGCGCGCGAAGGGGCCAAGGTGCTGGTGAACGACCTCGGCGGCGGCGAGCGGGGCGGCGACGAGGGCTCCGCCGGTCCGGCCGAGGCGGTGGCGCGCGAAATCCGCGCCGCCGGCGGCGAGGCTACGGCGAACTCCGAGAGCGTCAGCAACATGGCCTCGGTGAAGGGCATGGTCGAACAGGCGCTGGACACCTTCAGCGGCCTGCACGCGGTGATCAATCCAGCCGGGATCCTGCGCGACGGCATGTTCCACAAGATGCCGGACGAGGACTGGGACGTCGTGGTGGAGGTCCACCTGCGCGGCTCCTACAACGTGTGCCGCGCAACGGTGGAGCACTTCCGCAACCAGAACGAAGGCTCCTACGTCCTCTTCACCTCGACCTCGGGCCTGATCGGCAACATCGGCCAGACCAACTACGCGGCCGCCAAGCTCGGCATCATGGGTCTCTCGCGCGTGCTGGCGATGGAGGGGGCCGCGAAGAACGTCCGCTCCAACATCATCGCCCCCACGGCATGGACGCGCCTGATCGCCACCATTCCGGTCAAGGACGAAGCCGGCGCAGCGCGGATGAAGGCGATGCAGGCCGCGCTGCGTCCCGACCAGCCCGCCAAGCTGGCGGTGGCGTTGGCGTCGCCCGCGGCCAAGGACGTGAGCGGCCAGATCTTCGGCGCCCGCTCCGAAACGCTCGAACTGTTCAGCCAGCCCCGCCCGATCGAGAGCGTCACCGCCGCCGACACCTGGAGCGTGGCCTCGATCCTGAGCGAGGCCCTGCCGCAGATGGCGCCGAAGTTCACCTCGCTCGGCGGCGCGACGGCTCCACGGCCGGCTCCGGCGCCCTCGACCGCATAGTCGGGTGGCGCGACTTTGCGCTTGCGTTGACGTCACGACATTGAGCCCAGTTTGGGCGCATCGCGAAGACCAATAATCGCCGCCGAGTTGATCGGTCGGAAGGAGACGCCATGGCCCGCCCTCCACGGGGTTTCAAGGTTAGACTGGAGCCTCAGGACGAATTCCCCCACGTTCCGGAGGCGGCGGCCAACTACAATGAGAGCATGTATTTCAACATGTTCGATCCTGTCCAGAAGGTGGGCGGCTGGTTCCGCATCGGCAACCGGCCGAACGAAGGCTATGCCGAGATTTCGGTCTGCCTGTACCTGCCCGGCGGGCGGATCGGCTTCATGTTCGGCCGACCCAGGATCAGCGGCAACACCGAGATGAACGCCGGCGGGTTGAAGGTCGAGGTGGTCGAGCCGCTGAAGCGCCTGCGGGTCACCTATTCCGGCAAGGTGCTGCTGCTCGAGCGGCCGGGCGAGATGGCCGAGCCGGCCAGGGCCTTCAAGACCAACCCGCAGCTGCCCTGCACGGTGGAGCTGGACTATGAAGGCGTCTCGCCGATGTTCGGCGGCGAGACGGTGAAGGAAGACGGCTCTTCGCTGGAGATCGACCCGGAGAAGTCGTTCGCCCGCGCCCACTACGAGCAGCACATGGCCGCGAAGGGCCGCTTCACCGTCGGCGAGGAGAGCTTCGAGGTCTCCGGTCACGGCCTGCGCGACAAGAGCTGGGGTCCGCGCCACTGGCAGGCGATCAACTGGTACCGCTGGTGTCCGATGAACTTCGGGCCGGACTTCGCGATGATGATTTCGCTGGTCGCCAATGAGGAGGGCCAGGTGCGCCAGGGCGGCATGGTGCTGAAGGACGGCGCCTACGACCTGATCAAGGAGGCCAGCATCGAGAGCGAGTGGAACGGCGATGGCTACCAGACCGCGCTGCGCTCGCGGATCAGGACGGAGTCCGGCGCGGAGTACGAGGTCGAGGGCCAGGTGCTGTCGCTGATCCCGTTGCGCAGCCGCCGCAGGACGCCCGACGGGACGGAGCTGACGACGCGGATCACCGAAGGGATGACCGAGTACCGCTGTGACGGGAAGATCGGCTACGGCCTGTCGGAATATCTCGATCAGATCGTCGACGGCCGACCGACGGGGGCGGACCTACCGGCGGACTTTGTCGGGTCGAATTAGCCCACGCAGCGCACCTGAACAGGCTCTAGGCGACAAAGCGGACGACGCCGCCGTTGACGCGCAATGCGGCCCCGGTGGTCGCCGAGGCCTGCTCCGAACAGACATAGACCACCATGTTGGCGACCTCCTCGGTCGTGGCGAAGCGCTTGATCAGCGAGGTCGGACGCATGTGGGTCAGGAACTGCTGCTCGATTGCGTCCTGGCTCACCCCCTGCGCCTCCGCCGCCGCCTTGACGTATCGGGAGAGACCCTCGGACCGGGTCGGACCCGGCAGCACCGCGTTGACCGTCACGCCGGATCCCGCGACCTGTTCCGCCAGGCCGCGCGAAATCGCCAGCTGCGCCGTCTTGGTCATGCCGTAGTCGATCATCTCCTTGGGGATGTTCACGGCCGACTCGCTGGAGATGAAGACCACGCGACCCCAACCTCGCTTCACCATCGCCGGGAGATAATGGCGGGTCATGCGCACCCCGCTCATCACGTTGGTCTGGAAGAGGTTCAGCCAGTCTTCGTCCTTCAAGGCCTCGAAGGCCTTGGGAACGGCGGTTCCCAGATTGTTGACGAGGATGTCGGCGTCCGCGGCCTCGCCGACGAAGGCCGCGACGCCCTCGGCGGTCGCCAGATCCGCCGCAACCCCGTCGAGTTTCGCATCCGGGATCGCCGCCCGCATCTCCTGCAGGGCCGCCGCGACGCGGTCCCCACCCCTTCCGTTGATGACGACGGAGGCGCCGGCCTTGGCCAGCCCTTCTGCGATCGCGCGGCCGATCCCGCCGGTGGACCCGCTGACGACCGCCTTCCGGCCGGTGAGATCGATAATCATAAGAATTCTCCCAGGAGCGACACGGCCCCTTTCACGACCGCAGACTGAGTGACGCGTCCGGCGGTTCAGTCCAGCGCGTACTGAATCGGCAAGGTCTTGGGACCGTTTACGAAGCTGGCTTCCGAGAGCTTGGCCTCGCCGGCCAAGCCGACCGACTTCAGCCTGGGCAGCAGTTCCTCCCAGAGGATGCGCATCTCCATCTTGGCAAGGTGCTGGCCCAGGCAGAGGTGTGCGCCGTAGCCGAACGCGAGATGACGATTGGGACTGCGATCGACGCGGAACTCATCCGGGTCGTCGAACACCTCCTCGTCGCGATTGCCGGACGGGTAGCACAGCATCAACCATTCGCCCTTGGCGATGGCCTGGCCGCGCACGCTGGTGTCTTCCGCGGCGCTGCGCATGAAATGCCGGACGGGCGTCGTCCAGCGGATCGAC
>DATBEN010000111.1:0-5047 GCA_036276055.1 Caulobacteraceae bacterium | reverse complement strand
TGGAGTGCACCCCTAAAATGAGACAGTGAAAATCGGGTACAGGTTCTATGAGGAGAACCGATGCCCCCTGTCCGACCCCGGAGCTTCAGCCCGGAGTTCAAGCTGAAGGTGATGCAGCGCCTGGAGTCTGGCGAAGTCCTGAGCGCCTTGGCCGAGGAGCTGGGGGTGCACCGTCAGCTGCTCTACAAGTGGCGCAACACGTTGCGGCGCAACGGAGGCAGCTTCCCTCGGCGGGGTCCGCGCCGAGGGGCGAAGGCGCAGGCGGCCCGGGAGCAGCTGGCGCAGGCCGATCCGCTGGCGGCGGCGAACCGCAGGATCGCCGAGCTGGAGCGCAAGGTCGGCCAGCAGCAGCTCGAACTGGATTTTTTTCAGCAAACCTTGCGGCGCTTCAAGGAACCACGCCCGGCGAACAGCGCGCCTGGCGTGAACGTGTCTTCGCCCAGATCCAAGCGATGACACGGCCGCAAGGAGATCGCTCGCAAGCCGGGCTTGCGGTCGAGCGGATGTGCGCCCTGGCCGGAGCCAGTCGCGCCAGCTGGTATCGACACTGGGCGGCCAGCGAACCGGACGTTGAGGAGGCGGGGGTCAAGGACGCCATCCAGCGCCTGGCGCTGGCCAACCGACACTACGGCTATCGGCGGATCGGCGCCCTGCTCAGGCGGGAGGGCTGGTGCGTCAACGCCAAGCGCGTCCTGCGGCTGATGCGCGAAGACAACCTGCTGTGCCTGAGGAAGCCGGCGTTCAAACCCGCCACGACCGACTCCCGCCACGGCTGGCGCGTCTACGCCAACCTGGCGGCGCGGATGGAGCCGATGGCGCCCGACCGGCTGTGGGTGGCGGACATCACCTATGTCCGTCTGCAGGCCAGCTTCGTCTATCTGGCGGTGATCCTCGACGCCTACAGCCGGCGGGTGATCGGCTGGGCGCTGGAGGACCACATGGAAGCGCGCCTCGTGCTCGCCGCCCTGGACATGGCCCTGGCCGATCGGCGCCCGGCCCGCGGCCAGCTCGTTCACCATTCCGACCGCGGCGTGCAGTACGCCTGCGGCGATTATGCCGAGCGCCTCGAAGCCGCCGGCGTCATCCCAAGCATGAGCCGGGCCGGCTGCCCCTATGACAACGCCAAGGCCGAAAGCTTCATGAAGACCCTCAAGCAAGAGGAAGTCGACGGCGCCGAGTACCGCAACCTCGACCACGCCAGGGACTGCATCGGCGACTTCCTCGAGCGCGTGTACAATCGCCAGCGACTTCACTCGGCGCTCGATTACAGATCGCCTACGGAGTTCGAAACCGCCCGCCCGTGGGCTGCTGCGCAGCAGCCCACGGGCCAACACCAACCGCTTCTGTCCCCGAATTAAGCTGTCTCACCCAAGGGGTGCAGCCCATTATCATGTCCCCGTTTCCCCCGTTGGTTTCCCCCGTTGGGTTTCCCCCGTTGGTTGTTTCCCCGTTTCCCCGCGGAGACGGGACAGGAGGCCTGCCCCTACAATCGCACGGCAATCCACCGTTCCAACTCCCGCGGCGTCTTGAACCGATGCTTGCGGGCGTGCCCCAGCTCGGGACTGGCAAAGCGCGCTTCACGTCGTTCGTTGCCGCTGCGGTAGGTGTCCCAGGTCCAGCGGATCGGGTGGTCCTTTTGCAGCCAGCGGCGGAAGTCTTCCCGGTTCCCGGTGCCCGGCCACAGCTCCTCCCCCGAGATCGCGCGCGAGACGGACCTTCGAAGGACTCGTATCATGATCACGGTGCGCGAATAGTCGATCCAGATCACGTCCGTCGCCCGGGGCAGGATTTGCGGCAGGGCGCCTTTCGAATAGTTGCCGTCGGTGACCCAACTGTCCCCGGCGATCGCCTCGGCCACGACACGAACCCATCGATCCGGCTCATGCTTGCTGATGTCTCTCCAGCCGGGCTCCCAGTTCAGCGCGTCCAGTTCGACGTGGGGGATGTTCAGCCGCGCCGAGAGAGTACGGGCCAAGGTCGACTTGCCCGCGCCCGAATTTCCGATGACCGCGATCCGATGGCCCTGCAGACCGGCCGGCGCCATAAGACAGCCTCCTAGAAAGACGCGAGGCATCCTTATCGATCCCCTCCCGGCGAGGAATATAGTCCGATGTCGCCCCGTCCCTCCAACGCGCCGTGACAGGCGCATCCACCTCCCGCTCACCTACAGCCGCCGAGTCAGGTTCTGCAGGTACTCCTTCATATCCAACGGGTTGGCGTCAGTCCGCGCGCGCACCGGCGGCTCGCCTCTCACCGGGCGGTGGCGGCTGAAGGTGGTCTCCAGCACGCCTTCGCCTTGGGCGAGGCCGGGCAGCCGCTGTTGCAGCGCGTGGACGTAGCGCACGGCGATCTCGCCTTCGATCACCACTAGGCGGCCCTCGCTCGCTTGCCCGCGCATCTCCGCCTCGAGTTTGCCGAGTTCGGGCAGGAGCGCGGCCAGGCAGCGTTCCGGGGCGGTGAGGGTGAAGCGGTCGACTGGCTCGCAGACGAGCGTTCCGGCGCGCTTCACCGCCTGCATCAGGGCCAGCGGCGTCAGGCGCCGGTGATCGGCCGGGGTGCTCGCAGCGAAATGGCGGTAGCGGATGACGTGGGTCATGGCCACGAAGGCGTCGGGGATCTCCCAGCCCTGCAGCCCCTGGCGCAGGGTCTCGCGCACCGCGTCCTCCACCGCCTTGATGAAGGCCGCGGGCATGGAGCCGACCTCGACCTCCAGCTTGAACTCGACCCCATTTCCCGGTGGGCGGGGCTCGACCCGCAGGCCCACGCGGGCCAGGAAGGGGTAGGGCGGCTCCCACAGCGACGCGCCTTCGCCGACCAGCCGCTCGATGCAGATCGGCGTGGTCTCGGCGAACTCCGCCTCGAGGTGGAAGTCGTCCGCGAGCGTGTCGCGGATCACCTCCTTCTGCACTTCGCCGTAGAGGGAGACGGCGATCTCCCCGCGCAGGTCGTCCTGTCGAAGGGCGATCAGCGGGTCCTGTTCGGCCAGCTGGGCCAGGGCCGCGAACAGCCGGCTCTTGTCCGAGGGGCGCGTCGGGCGGACCACGGTCTCCAGCGTCGGCGCGGCGAACTGGCGCGTAGGCTGGCGGAGCGGTTCGCCGAGCGCATCGCCGATGCGGATGTCGCCCAGGCCCCACAGCTTGCCGATGCGACCGGCGGCCAAGGCGTCGACGGGCTTGGCCGCGCCATCGTCGAACAGCTCGATGCGGGTGATGCGCCGGGCCTCCCCGTGCGCCGCGAGGCGTTCACGCACGTCGACGCGGCCACGCCATAGCCGCGCATAGGCGATCCGCTCGCCGGCGGCGCCGCGTTCGACCTTGAACACCGCGCCGCTGAGCGGGGCGGCGGCGTCCGCCTCCAGGCAGGGCAGCAGCTCGGCTATCCCCGCCTGCAGGGGTTCGACGCCGGCGCCGGTGATGGCCGAGCCGAAGAAGACGGGATGGATCTGGCAGGCCTGGGTCTGGGCGGCGAGCGCGGCGCGCAGGTCCGCATAAGGCGGCGTGCGGCCCCCGACGAAGTCCGCAAGCAAGGCTTCGTCCTGTTCGGCCAGTCGCTCGCAGAGGCCGGCGGCGAACGCCGGGTCGTCGGGGCCGAACGGGCGGAAGGCGGCGCGGCGCAGGCCCAGCTCGCTCACCTCGCCCATCGCGACGATGTTCGGCGACAGCCGTTCGGCGATCCTGGCCAGCAGGGTGTCGTCCTGCGCCCCGGCGCGGTCGATCTTGTTGACGAAGATCAGCGTGGGCACGCCCAGCCGCCGCAGGGCGGTGAAGAGCACGCGGGTCTGCGCCTGCAGGCCTTCCACGGCGGAGATGACCAGCACCGCGCCATCCAGCAGCGCCAGGACCCGCTCCACCTCGGCGATGAAGTCCGGGTGGCCCGGTGTGTCGATCAGGTTGACCGTCGTCTCGCCGATGGCGAACGAGACGACGGCCGCGCGGATGGTGATGCCGCGCGCCCGCTCCAGCGCCAGGGTGTCGGTCTGTGTGTCGCCGGCGTTCACGCTGCCGGCCGCGTCAATGACGCCCGCCTCGAACAGCAGGCGTTCGGTGAGGCTCGTCTTACCGGCGTCGACGTGCGCCAGTATCCCCAGGTTCAAACATCGCATCCGGCGTCATGACCTTTCGAAGATTCAAGGACTTCGGGTTCATGACCTGCGCCTTCATGCGATCCTCCGCTGGCGTTGACGGCTCAGAATAGCACAGAACTGGGGAGGGGACAGTTGTGCGGGAGGCCTTCAGAAAGGTTTCCATGGCATGATGGGCCGCCACTCACCCCCGAACCCGACCATGATCCGTGAAATCCTCAAAATGGGCGATCCCAGGCTCCTGCGCGTGGCCAGGCCCGTCGACGACATCCGCGATCCCGCGCTCAAGGCGATCGTCGCCGACATGTACGAGACCATGCACGCCGCCAATGGCGTGGGCCTGGCGGCGCCGCAGATCGGGGTCGACCTGCGCCTGATGATCTTCGGCTTCGAGGCGAACCCGCGCTATCCGGATGAGCCGCCGGTTCCGGTCACCACGCTCATCAACCCCTGGCTCGAAGTGCTGACCACGGAGACAGAGGAAGGCTGGGAAGGCTGTCTTTCCGTGCCGGGCATGCGCGGCATGGTCCCGCGCGCCACGCGCATCCGCTACGGCGGTGTGCTCGAGGACGGCGGCGCGCTCGTGCGCGAGGCCCAGGGCTTCCACGCCCGGGTCTTCCAGCACGAGTTCGATCACCTCGAGGGCGTGCTCTACCCGCGGCGCATTCAGGACATGACCAGGTTCGGCTTCATCGACGCCCTGTTCCCCGACAGCCCGTTGGCCGCCCTGGAAGCGGAGTGAACCCGTCCCTCCCTTCCGGGGAGGGACGGGCGCGGCAGTCTTATTCCGCCACCGGAACGGCGCTATCCTGCTGATCGGCGCGTCGAGGAGGCATCGAGAGAGCCTCCCCTGCCATTACGGCGGGAGCACTTCGAGACCGCGCCTCGAGGCCGCCGCGCAAAGAGCCACGTCGCCGGAAGCAAGAGGAAGCTGAAGCCGCAGCGCCAGTTCCAGATAGGCGGCGT
>DATBEN010000110.1:0-12606 GCA_036276055.1 Caulobacteraceae bacterium | reverse complement strand
TCTCAGGACCAGAACCTGAAGGCCTGAACCCTTCGAGGATCGGCGCAGTTTCCGATCGGCGCGCGCCTTTCGGCCGTCTACGGATCGACAGGCGTTCCGGCCTCCCGATAGACCCTGCCGCCCTTCATCACGAACTTCACGCGCTCCAGGGTCGTGACGTCCTTCGTCATACGCCGGCCGCGACAGTCCAGATTTTCATGAGCGTCCCAGACGTCCCCAATGTGGGGAAGAACCTATCGGGACTCGGCGCGCCGTCAAAGCTCGCTGAGGGTTACTCGATCGCCAGAATCTCAGCCTCGCCGCCGGCCACGGACGCGCTGTCCCCAACAGCCTTGCCGGAGAGGGCTCTCGCCAGAGGCGAGACATAGGAGATCCGTCCTTCTTTGGGATCGGCCTCGTCCTCGCCGACAATGCGGAAGCGCTGGACGCGGCCGTCCTCTCGCTCGACCGTGACCGTGCAGCCGAAGGCCACGCTGTCGGGATCCTCCGGCCGATGAACTAGCTGGGCGGAGGCGCGGCGCGCGGACCAGTAGCGCAGGTCCCGTGTCGCCCGCGCCATGGCCGTGCGGTCGGCGCTCACGTCATCCTTCGCCTGCGCCGCCGCATAGGCGGCGCGCGCCTCGGCCAGGGCGGTGTCGATCGCCGCCAAGCCTTCGGGCGTGACGACGTTGGGATGAGGGGAGATCGGTCGATCCGGAAGATCGGCGGCCGCGGCCTCGAGATCTTCCTCCCGGGTGAAGGCGACGCTCATGGGACAGCTTTCATGACTCTTGATTGTTCGTGACGGCGCCGGTCATCATCCCCACATGATCAGGGTCTGGGGCCGACGCAATTCATTCAATGTGCAGAAGGTCATGTGGCTGCTTGGCGAGCTGCGTGTCGAGCACGAATTCGTACCGGCGGGCGGCCCGTTCGGGAGGGTGTCGGAGCCGCAGTTCGCCGCCCTTAATCCAAATCGCCTGATCCCGGTGGTGGAGGACGAGCGCGGCGCCATCTGGGAATCCCACGCCATCCTACGGTATCTCGCCGCGCGCCACGGCGGCGGCGGCTGGTGGCCGGCCGATCCGTTCGAGCGGTCGCTGGCCGATCGGTGGATGGATTGGTGCCAGAGCGCCTGGCAGCCGGCCCTCATCGGCGGTGTGTTCTGGGGCTACTGGCGCACGCCCGAAGCAGAGCGCGATCTGGTTGCGATCGAGCGCGCCGTCGACGAGTGCGCGCGGTTGATCAGCCTGCTGGACGGGGAGCTTGCCGGACGGCCGTTCCTGACAGGCGAGCGGCTTTCGCTGGCGGACATCCCGGTGGGCGCTTCGATGTACCGCTATTTCGGGCTCCCCATTCGGCGGCCCAGAGTCCCCCACGTGGAAGCTTGGCATGCCCGCCTCCGCGAGCGGCCAGCATACCGGATGCATGTCGAGATCCCCTTTGACGACCTCAAGGCGCGTCTGGCCTTTTGACGACGCACGAGCCCTCAGAAGGCCAGCTACGCTTTGGCGCGGCTCGACCGGCGCCGGTGGGAGAGCTCCACCGGCGCCTGCAAGAGTTCGCCTGGGCGCGCGTCAGAAGCGCTCGCCCACCATCTCCTCGCTCTTGGCCCACAGGGCTTTGGCGTGCTCCGGATCGAGGGCATAGGGGCGGATGCCGCCCATGAGGACGTTCGTGGATTCGACCACCTCGGCGACATGGCAGTCCTCGCAGTAGCGTCCGCCCACTTCATTGGCGGAGGCCACGCATGCCGCCCAGACCGAGGTCGCAGCGCCCTGCGGGATGGTCTTCCACTCGAAGGCGGCCAAGCCGCCGGGCCGCGAGGCGTTGATGTTGTCGATCATCCGCTGGGTCACCTCTGGAGTCATGTGACGCCCCAGCTCGGTCTGGATGCCGCCCGGATGGACGGCGGCGGCGCGGACGCCGTGTCCGCGGTGGCGACGGTCGAACTCGACTGCGAAGAGGACATTGGCTGTCTTGGAGCGGCCGTAGGCGCCGAACTCATCATACGGCGTGTGCTCGAAGTTGGGGTCGTTCAGGTCGACGTCGGAGAAGCGATGGCCGGAGGAGGAGAGGTTCACCAGCCGCCCACCGTCCTTCAGCAGCTTGGCGATGCGGTTGACCAGGACGAAGTGACCAAGGTGGTTGGTGCCGAACTGGGTCTCGAAACCATCGGCCGTGACGCCCTTGGGGCAGGCCATCACCCCGGCGTTGGCGATGATGACATCGAACGGGCGGCCATCAGCGGTGAGGGCGTCCGCGCAGGCGCGCACGCTGGCGAGATTGGCGAGGTCGAGCCGCACCAGCTCCAGTCCGCCGCCGTTTGCGGCCTGGGTGCGGACCTCCTGGGTCGCACGTTCGGCCTTGGCGAGGTCGCGCGCCGCGCCCGTCACCTGGGCTCCATGGGCGGCGAGGGTGCGGGCGGTCTCAACGCCAAGGCCGGCGGACGCGCCGGTGACGAGGATCCGCTTGCCGGACAGGTCCACGCCTTTCAGGACATCGTCGGTGGTCGATTGCGCTCCGAATTGTGCAGTCATTGCTGATCTCCTGGCATGAGTGAATCCGCCACGCTCGCGCGAGCCCGTAGTTGCGTCGACGAGGCGCGCTTCCTATAAACGGAGGGTGGCTCCGATTAATTATGGAGGCAGCCTCCGTTTTGCAAGGGGCAGCAATTGAGCGCTGACGCGTCCCGCAAGGAAACCGAACTCTCGCCGCGCCGGCCGCGCGCCGACAGCGCGCGCAACCGCGAGCGGCTGATCCTGGCCGCCCGCACTGCGTTCGCCGGGGACGGCGCGGAGGCCAGTCTGGAGGACATCGCCCGCTCGGCCCACGTCGGGATCGGCACCCTGTACCGGCACTTCCCCTCGCGCCTCGACCTGCTGGAGGCGGTGTACCGGCGCGAGGTGGAGCAACTTGCGCAAGCGGCGCCGCGGCTTCTCGCCGAGCGCCCGCCGTTCGAGGCGCTGCGCGAATGGATGCGGCTCTCGATCGACTATCTCGCTACCAAGCGCGTGATCGCGCCGGCGCTCGCCGCCAGCGCCGGCGCGCCGCAGATCTACGCTGCCTCTGGCGGACTCATCACGGGAGCGATGACGCAGCTGGTGGAGAGCGCCGTGCGAAGCGGCGAAATCCGGCCCGACACCGACCCCGGCGACCTGCTCCGGGCCATGGTCGGCCTGTCCTACGGTTATACGGAGCCCGGCTGGGAAGCGAGCGCCCGGCGCCTTGTCGATATCCTCATGGACGGCCTGCGCCCGCCGGGCCGCTGACCGGCGATTGCGTCTGCGCCGCCGACCTGGAGGCGGCGCCGTCCAACCGCCGCAGGATCCAGAGCCGCATGGGCCAGCCCACGAGAAACAGGCCGGCGATCGCCAGGGGAACGAGTCCGGGCGGCGGGTTGCGCAGACCGCTCACCAGCAGAAGGAAGAGGGGCGGAGTGAGCAGGATCAGAAGGAAGCCGAAGACCCTCGCCGGCCTGCCCACTTCCGGCGCCACCTTGTCGGCGATCAGAGCCGCATAGCCCCATAGGGCGGCGAGGGCGACGCCGATGGCCACGACAAAGGCGGAATAGACCTCCATCGCCGGCTGGATCGGGCCGCCGCCGTGGACCAGGTGGGTCACCGTCGGCACCAGGCCCACAAGGGCCAGGAAGATGAGGTTCAGCACGGTGATCGGCGGATCGGCTTCGTGGATCATCGCGAAGAAGCGACGATGCGCGAGCCAGTAGACGCCGATCACGAGGAAGCTGAGGGCATAGGCGTCCAGCTGAGGGGCGAGCACGCGCCAGATGTCGGCGGCGGTGGTCCAGGTCGCCGGTCCGCGCAGCTCCAGCGCGAGCAGCGTGATCGAGATGGCGAAAACGCCATCCGACAGCATGATCACGCGGTCGAACCAGTGTCGTCGCTGCCGCCGCTCCAGTGGTTCGTCCGTGTCCAGAGATTCAGGCTCCCCGGCCATGGATCGGCCGTCAGCCGAATCCAAGATCGGCCAGCCAGTCGCCGAGCAGGTCGATCCAGCGGTCGGATGGAAGGCCCTGGCGCACCATCCCAAAGCCGTGGGCGCCCCGGGCGAAGATGTGCAGCTCCGCCGACCGGTCGGCGTCGGTCCAGTCGATGTAGAGCTGCTCGACCATGCGGAACAGCAGCCGATCGTCATGCGCGATGACGGTGAAGAGCGGCGGGGCGTCGGACGGCACAGGGCGACCGTGGGTGTCGCCGCCGTAGATCGCCGCCAGGAAGGCCGGTGGCGGCCCCTGGGGATCCATCGCCACGTCCGTGACCAGGAAGGCGCCGGCGGAGAAGCCGATCAACCCGATCCGGTCGGGCGCGAGGCCGAGGGCCGCCGCCCGCTCGCGGGCGATCTGCAGCGCGCGGCGTCCATCGTCGGCGGCGATCTCCCGCGCCAGCTGCAAGCGCTCGTCGCGCACGAGCTGGTCAATCCTGCGGGGCGCCTTTGCGGCGGGGCGGGGCGTCGCGAGCTGCGCCTGCATTGCCGCCGACCCCTTGGCGAACTCTGCCGGAGCGGCCGGCGTGGCCGAGACCTGGTATTTCAGCAGGAAGGCGGTGAAGCCCCGCCGGGCGAACCATGTCGCCACGTCGATCCCTTCATGCTCCCACGCCAGGATCCGCCATCCGCCGCCGGGGCAGACCACCACGCCGCAGTCGTTGGCCGTTCCGGGCTCTGGCGCAAAGACGGTCAGGGTCGGCTCCGAGACATTGCGAAGCATGGTCGTGCCCGCCGCGACGCCTTCGGATGGCCTGAACGTCTGTTCAGGCCCAACGCCGGGCAGCGAGCGGGCAGGGGGTTGCGGCCAGAGGGCAATGACCTCGCGCGCCAGCGGCGCGCTGCTGCGAACGTCGTCGGCCATGATGGCTCCTCCCGAGGTTTCCGCGCCCACCATCCGACGCGACGGGGCGGTCGTCAAAGGTCAGGTGGAGACGAATTCGCGAAGCACGGCGATGGGCGCCAGGGCGGTCCAGCCGCAGAAGTCCGGCCGGGCGACCCGGCCTGGGGCCAGCGAGTCGGGCGAATAGTTCTCCCAAAACGTGCCGGTGGTCTCGAAGACCTGCGCCACTGCCCAGTAGTAGGCGCGCGCGAGGCGCCGCGCCGTCGCTTCCGCACCGCACCGTCGAAGGCCTCGCAGGAGCATGTAGTTCGTCGGCGCCCACACCCCGCCCATCCAGTAGTCCCCGCGCGGCGAGAAACCCTCCTGGTCCGCTGGCCACGCCGGCGCCGGGATGCGTCTCCAGAACTCGGCCGGATCCATCAGGTGGGCGATCATCCGGCGCGCCCGGCGGGGCGGAGCGACGCCAGCGAGCAGGGTCCAGAACATGCCGATGTGCTTGCGCCGGATCGGCGCGCCGTATCCAAGGTCGTAGTAGAAGCCGCCCGCCTCGCTCCAGCAGTGCTCGTTGATCGCCCGGGCGATATCGGCGTGGGCTGCGCGCCAGCGCGGGGCCTCATGCTTTCGACCGGCGATCGGGGCGATCTGGGCGAGCTGGTCGGCGAACAGGGCCATCTGGGCGGAGAAGTCGACGCTGCGCCCCTGCCGGTTCCACTTGGAGCTCAGGAGGTCGTAGTCGAAGACCTGAGGGTAGAGATTGTGCAGCGGTATCCCGCGCCCGTCGTCGCGCCAGCCGTCGGGGTAGCGCGGGATGTTGTCCATCCCCGAGCCCAGGGCGTCGCTGAAGAAGAGCCCGTCGTCGCCACGGTAATGCGCCATGAGGAATTGGAAGAAACTGACCAGCCTGGGATAGACCGCCGCCAGGCGTGCGCGGTCCGGCAGGCGGCTGAACAGCTCCAGCTCGGCGAAGGCCAGCAGCGGGGGATTGATGCTGACGGGATGGTCCTTGGGCCAGAACGGGCGGCCCTCGGCGTCGTATTCGCGGCAGATGAAGCCGTCGGACTCCTGGCGAACGTAGAAGTTGTCCAGCGCCGCGCGGATCGGCAGTTCGTCCTGGTGGTACTTGGCGTAGGCGGCGATGAAGCAGGTGTCCCACAGGAAGATGTGGCTGCTGAAGGCGGCGTCGACGAACGGCTGCGGATAGGCGGAGCCGGGCTCGCCGCCGCGCACATGGCGCTTGGCGCTGTCCAGCGCCGCCGCATACATCCGCCGCTGCAGTTCGACGGGAACATCCGGGGCGTCAGGTTCGGCAGCCGAGGCGGGCCATGCCGCGAGGACCACGGCGCCGCCCGCCGCCCCTGCGATCGCCTCGCGGCGCGAGGGCATGGAGGGGCAGGGGACCGGCAAGCGCATGGCGCTCAGCCTAGCAGTGGATTTGCGCCCGTGAACCGCAGTGTCTCGTTGCGGATATCTTCGGGCCACTTTGCCAAGTTTGCCCGAAGCGCATCGAGGTCGCCCGCGAACAGAGACCTGGCGGCGGCCTCGAAGCCCGGCAGATCCCCGCCGACGGCGAGCATGAAGCGATAGGCCGCCTCTCGTGTGGTGCGCTCGCGACCGGCGTCGCCTTCGGCGTTGCGCGCGGCGTCCACCAGACGGCGAAGGGCGGCCGAGGCGCCGCCCGGCTGCTTCGCCAGCCAGTCCCAATGCCGCGGCAGCAGGGTCACCTCGCGCGCCGTCACCCCGAGCCTCGGACGCCCGCGCGGCTGGGGCGAGGCTGGTCCCGAAGCATGGCGGGCGGCGACCTCGGACTCCTCGCCGCGCAGGTCGAGGTCGACCACCTCGCCGGTCTCGCCGTCGAACACCAGCACCGGCCCCTGCGCCCCTCGCTGATGCGCGCGCCAGGCGGCGACCGCTGTTTCGGCGAGCGAGCCGCGGGCGAGCCGCACCGGCCCCTCGAAGGCGATGAAGATCCGGGGCTGCGCGCCGGCGTCCGCGGGGGGCGTCGATATCATCGGCTCTATTTACCCGGATGAAAATAACCGTCAATATCGCCTGGGTGAAAGTGAGGCGGGATGCAACGGGCTGAGCGACGGGCGGCGATCGCCGCGTTCAAGATGCGCAAGCCGGCGTGGGGCGTGTTCGTCGTGCGCTGTGCGGCCACTGGCGCGACGTGGGTGGGCGCGAGCCGCCACCTCGAGGCTCAGCAGAACAGCCTCTGGTTCTCCCTGCGCCACGGCGCCCACATGAATCGCGCGCTGCAGGCGGCGTGGAACGTCCATGGGTCGGACGGCTTCGCCTTCGAGGTGCTCGAACGGCTGCCCGAAGACCTTTCGGAGCTGCGGCGCCCTGACGAGTTGAAGGCGCGCGCGAGCGAGTGGCGGACAAGGCTGAACTGTTCGGCCCTCTGACGCGCTTACTGGGAGACGGGAAAGTTTTCGCCGAAAGAAAGTAACAGGGATGCGCCTGGGGTCCCCTTCAGTATCGCCCAAGCGCCCTCGCGCGCTTGGCGCCGGAGCCGCGGTCGCCCTGCTTGGCCTCGCGGCTCCAGCCGCGGCGATTTCCGAGCGAACGGAATGCCCCCGGACCCCGTACGCGGCTGCGACAAGGGCCTGGCGGGACTCGATGTGGGTGGTGCGGGCGCGGCTCACCGCCGCCGACGATCACTGGGGCGCGGTCGGGCAATCGTGGACCTTGATCCACACCCAGATCCTGCGCGCCTACAAGGGTCGCCCGCCGCCGCGACTGGACATCCTCACCCGCGGCGATGACGCCGGTCCATGGCTCGACGGGAGTTCGCTGAGCAACTTGGGACAGGACTACCTGCTCTTCCTGCGGCCGGCGCCGCCAGGATCGCCGATCGAAGGAGTCGCGATGGTGAGCGACGGCTGCGGCGCCTCCAGGCCGTGGACGCGCGTCTCGCACGAGGAGTTCAGATCTCTGGAGGGCCAGGCCGGCCGCCTCACCCTGACGCACGGCGGCCTGGTCGGGTCAGCCGGTCACCTCCATCACGTCCGCGCCAGCGGCGCGGAGCGGGCGAGGGGGCGCCGAAACCGGCATTGGCGCTGGCCGGCGCCCCTGCGCTCGCTTTTCGCCTAGCCAGGCCGCCGGAGGCGTCCTTAGGCGGGCTGTATGGTCGCGGCGCGAGCGGCGACGCCTTCGACATAGGCGCGGCGGGCGTCGAACTCCTTGGCGATGTCGTTGTCGGCGTCCTGCAGGGCCTGAACGTCGGTGTCGGCGTAGCCCAGTATGCCCATCTGGGCGTAGCCGTTACGGATCGTCTCGCCCCACAGGCCGATGTCCTTCACGATCGGCACGATCCGGGTGAACAGGCTCGAGCGGAACTGCTGCATGAAGCCGGAGTCGTACATGTGCTCGGCGCATCGTGCCGGATCGAGGCCAAGCCGCTTCCACACCTCCACGGCGTCGAAGCGGTCGCGCATCAGGTAGCAGGCCTCCAGTAGGAAATTCTCGCGCTCGTCGCGTTCCTTCTGGGTCAGCTGGGGATAGTAGTCGCGCAGGGCGAGCCGCCCGAACGCCACGTGGCGGCTCTCGTCCTGCATGACATAGGCGTTCACCGCCGCGGCCAGGGGGTTCTGGGCGTGGTCGCGGATCTGCTGGAAGGCGGCCAGGGCGAGGCCCTCGATGACCACCTGCATGCCCAGATAGGTCATGTCCCAGCGGCTGTCGCGCAGCACCTGGTCGATCAGTTCCTGCAGGGGCGCGGTCATCGGGTAGGCGACGCCGAACTTCTCGAGCAGGCGCTTGTAGCTCTCCACGTGGCGAGCCTCGTCGATCGTCTGGGTCGAGGCGTAGAACTTGGAATCCACGTCCGGCACCTGGGTCACGATCTTGGCCGCGCAGATCAACGCTCCCTGTTCGCCCTGCATGAACTGCGAGATCTGCCAGGCCTGGAAGTGGCGCCGCACCGTGGCCTTCTCCTTGCGGTCCATGGCCTCGTACTCGGCCATGCCGGCGATGGGCAGCATGGCTTCGGGCAACTGCTCGGGATTGTCCTCGTCCAGCTCCTGCGACCAGTCGATCCGGCTCTCCGCGTTCCACTGCATTTCCACGCCCTTGCGGTAGAGGCCCATCATCGCGCCGCGGCCTTCGTCGTAGTCCCAGTTGAACACGACGTCGAAGTCCTGCGGAACGGCGTAGGTCGAGCCTTCGGGCTGGATCGCATAGATGTCGCGAAGCTTGGCCATAGAATCTCCTGTGAGCGTTTCTTGTCCCCCTTTCGCCACAATACGCTTCTGACGCGGGGTGTCACGGTCCCGGCGCGCGCTAAAGCAGATGGTCCCTCTCTTAGTCTGTCCTCGTCTTCGGTGCTCTGTTGCAAAGTGGTGAGCGTCGCGTCGTCTTGGGCGCGTACGCCCTCGCGTCGCCTATTCGCGAAAATTTGAGTGTTCGCGGCGTTAGCCGGCGGCGCGCCTGCAACGATTTATGGAACAATGTCGGATGCGTACCGTTCCGGCTCCAATGCCGCGCTTTTGCGGACTATAGGGGGTGTCCGGATTGCTACTCCTCTAGTCATGCGGCAAACCTTTACAGGCATGTGCGCGCCCGGGGGGGTCGGGCCGCCGCATTTGCGTTTGGACCATCCGTTCCTGGTGACCCATGACCCCTGACGACTCCGCGGTTCTCAGCGTTCACGACGGCGCCTCGCCCGACGCGGCGGTCCCTGCGGCCGCGATCGGCCTGGACGAGGCCTCGCCCTACAATCTCCAGCAACTGCTCGAAGCGCTGCAGGCGGTGCGGGTGGGTGACTTCTCCGTCCGGCTGCCCGGCCACGACACCGGCCTCGCCGGGCGGGTGGCGGACGCGTTCAACGACATCGTCGCCGCCAACCAGCGGATGGCCCAGCAGCTCGAGAAGGTCGGCGAGGTCGTGGGCCGCGAAGGCAAGACCCGCACCCGCGTCAGGCTGGGCCTGTCCAGCGGCTCATGGGGAGACATGGAGGAGTCGGTCAATACCCTGATCGACGATCTGCTCTGGCCGACCACCCAGGTTACCCGCACCATCGCCGCGGTCGCCAAGGGCGACCTGCTGCAGACCATGCCGCTGGACGTGGACGGACGTCCGCTGAAGGGCGAGTTCCTGCGTTCGGCCAACATCGTCAATGCGATGATCAAGCAGCTGTCGGTGTTCGCCTCCGAGGTGACGCGAGTGGCGCGCGAGGTCGGCACCGACGGCAAGCTGGGCGGCCAGGCCCAGGTGGTCGAGGTGACCGGGGTGTGGAAGGACCTCACCGACTCGGTGAACTCCATGGCCTCGAACCTCACCGCCCAGGTGCGGAACATCGCCGAAGTGACCATCGCCGTCGCCAACGGCGACCTCTCCAAGAAGATCACCGTCGACGTGCGGGGCGAGATCCTTCAGCTGAAGGAAGCCATCAACACCATGGTGGACCAGCTTCGCTCGTTCGCCTCCGAGGTGACGCGCGTGGCGCGGGAAGTGGGCACCGAGGGCAAGCTGGGCGGCCAGGCGATCGTGCCGGGGGTGACGGGTGCGTGGAAGGACCTCACCGACTCGGTGAACGCCATGTGCGGCAACCTCACCGCCCAGGTGCGCAACATCGCTCAGGTGACCACCGCGGTGGCGCGCGGGGACCTCTCGCGCAAGATCACCGTGGATGTGTCGGGCGAGATCCTCGAGCTGAAGGAAACCATCAACACGATGGTCGATCAGCTCAACGGCTTCGCCGGCGAGGTGACGCGGGTGGCGCGCGAGGTGGGCACCGAGGGGCGCCTCGGCGGTCAGGCCCAGGTGCCCGGCGTGGCCGGAACCTGGAAGGACCTCACCGACAACGTCAACTCCATGGCCTCGAACCTCACGGCCCAGGTCCGCAACATCGCTGAGGTCTCCACCGCCATCGCCAGCGGCGACCTGTCGAAGAAGATCACCGTCAACGTCTCTGGCGAGATCCTCGAGCTGAAGGAGACCATCAACACGATGGTCGACCAGCTCAACGCCTTCGCCTCCGAAGTGACCCGCGTGGCGCGGGAGGTGGGCACCGAGGGCCGCCTCGGCGGCCAGGCCAACGTGCTGGGCGTCGCCGGCACCTGGAAGGACCTGACGGACTCCGTGAACTCCATGGCCGGCAACCTCACGGCGCAGGTGCGCAATATCGCCGAGGTGTCGACCGCTATCGCCAACGGCGACCTATCGAAGAAGATCACCGTCGACGTGAAGGGCGAGATCCTCCAGCTCAAGGAGACGATCAACACCACCGTCGACCAGCTCAACGCCTTCGCCTCGGAAGTGACGCGGGTGGCGCGCGAGGTGGGCGCCGAGGGCAAGCTGGGCGGTCAGGCGCAGCTGAAGGGGGTGGCCGGGACCTGGAAGGACCTCACCGACTCGGTGAATTCCATGGCCTCGAACCTCACCGCCCAGGTCCGCAACATCGCCGAGGTCGCCACCGCCGTGGCCCGCGGCGACCTTTCGCGCAAGATCACCGTCGACGTGAAGGGCGAGATCCTGGAGCTGAAAGACACCATCAACACCATGGTGGACCAGCTCAACGCCTTCGCCGGCGAGGTGACCCGCGTCGCCCGCGAGGTCGGCACCGAAGGCAAGCTAGGCGGGCAGGCCCAGGTCTCGGGCGTCTCCGGCACCTGGAAGGACCTCACGGATTCGGTGAACTTCATGGCCGGCAACCTGACGGCGCAGGTCCGCAACATCGCCGAGGTGGCCACCGCCATCGCCAGCGGCGACCTCTCCCGCAAGATCACCGTCGACGTGCGTGGCGAGATCCTTCAGCTGAAGGAGACGCTGAACACCATGGTGGACCAGCTCAACCGCTTCGCCTCCGAGGTGACGCGGGTGGCGCGCGAGGTGGGCGCCGAGGGCAAGCTGGGCGGACAGGCCAACGTGCCGGGCGTGGCCGGGACGTGGAAGGACCTTACCGAGAACGTCAACTCGATGGCCTCGAACCTCACGGGCCAAGTGCGCAACATCGCCGAGGTGACCACCGCCGTGGCCCGCGGCGACCTTTCCCGCAAGATCACCGTCGACGTGAAGGGCGAGATCCTGGAGCTGAAGAACACCATCAACACCATGGTGGACCAGCTCAACGCCTTCGCCGGCGAGGTGACGCGCGTGGCCCGCGAGGTGGGCACCGAGGGCAAGCTGGGCGGCCAGGCCCAGGTCTCGGGCGTGTCGGGCACCTGGAAGGATCTGACGGACTCGGTGAACTTCATGGCCGGCAACCTGACGGCCCAGGTCCGCAACATCGCCGAGGTGTCCACCGCGATCGCCAGCGGCGACCTGTCGAAGAAGATCACCGTGGACGTGCGCGGGGAGATCCTGCAGCTCAAGGAGACCATCAACACGATGGTGGACCAGCTGCGCTCCTTCGCCGGCGAGATCACTCGCGTGGCCCGCGAAGTGGGGACCGAAGGCAAGCTGGGCGGTCAGGCCAACGTGCCGGGGGTGGCGGGCGCCTGGGCGGACCTGACCGACAACGTGAACCTGCTGGCGGCGAACCTCACCACCCAGGTGCGCAACATCGCCGAGGTGACAACCGCCGTGGCCCGTGGCGACCTTTCGCGCAAGATCACCGTCGACGTGAAGGGCGAGATCCTGGAGCTGAAGAACACCATCAACACCATGGTGGACCAGCTCAACGCCTTCGCCGGCGAGGTGACGCGCGTCGCCCGCGAGGTGGGCACCGAGGGCAAGCTGGGCGGCCAGGCCCAGGTGCCTGGCGTGGCCGGCACATGGAAGGACCTCACCGACACGGTGAACGTCATGGCCGTCAACCTGACCGAACAGGTGCGGGG
>DATBEN010000109.1:0-2880 GCA_036276055.1 Caulobacteraceae bacterium | reverse complement strand
GCTTCGCCGGTTTCACCCCCGATCCGGTGGTGATGAGCGCCGTCGTGGGCCGCCTCTCGGGCCTTGACGACATCTACCGCGGCCTGCCCGGCCAGGCGCGCTTCCGCGCGTTCGCCAGCATGATCATCCAGCCGACCTATCGGCGCCTGGGTTGGGAGAAGAAGCCCGGCGAGAGCGACAACGACGGCCTGCTCCGCGCGGCGACCCTTGCCGCCCTGGGCGACTTCGGCGATCCGGCGGTGACGGCCGAGGCGCGCCGTCGCTTCGCCGCCTTCCTCGCCGATCCGACGAGCCTGGATGCGGCGACCCGGCGCACGGTGCTGGAGATCGTGGCCGTCCGCGCGGACGCGGCGACCTGGGACCAGATCCATGCCTTGGCGAAGGCGGCAAAGACCCAGCTCGAAAGGCGCGAGGACTACACCCTGCTCGGCCTGGCCGAGGACCCCGCCCTCGCCCGCCGCGCCCTGGACCTCTCGCTTTCCGGCGAGCCGGAGGTGACGACGGCGCCGGGCGTGATCGCGGCGGTGTCGGAGCGCCATCCTGAGATGGCCTTCGACTTCACCGTCGCCCATTGGGACCTGGCCTCGAAGTTCTTCGAGCCCACCACCATCGCCGGCGCCGTGCCGCGCCTGCTGCTCAACGCGACCGATCCGGCGCTCATCCCGCGGCTCGACGCCTTCGCCCAGGCCCACACCCCCGCCGGCGCGCGGCAGGACGTCCTGAAGACGGACGCCACGATCCGCTACCTCGCCCGCATCCGCGCCGAGCGCTTGCCCGAAGTCGACGCCTGGCTCGCAGCGAACATGAAGTGAGGAAGGACCTCCCTTCGGGTGTCCGAAAGGAGGGTCGAGGTCAGGCCGCCCTGGCGAGGGGCGCCGCGCGGGGGCGGCGCGCGTCAGCCTGACAGGGACGCGCCCCTCAGCGCTCCGACATCGCCAGTATCGTCGACCACTCCTGCGGCGTGATCGGCGTCACCGAAAGGCGGAACTGGCGGAACATCCTCATCTCGGCCAGGGCGGGCTCGGCCTTCATTTCCGCGAGAGTCACAGGCCGGGCCAGCGCCCGCGCCGGAGCGATCTCCACGGCGACATAGCGGCCGCTGGCGTCGGTCGGATCCGGGAAGGCCTCGCGCGTCACCTTGGCGATCCCGGCGATGCAGAGGCCGGTGACCGAGTGATAGAAGAACGCCTCGTCCCCCACCCGCATCGACTTGAGGAAGATTCCCGCCTGGGCGTTGCGCACGCCGTCCCAGACTGTCCGCCCGTCGCGGACAAGGTCATCGAAGCCGTATTTCGCGGGCTCCGACTTCATCAGCCAATGGTCTTGCGACGCGGCCAAGCTTCTCTCTCCCCCATGAACGTCGGACGTGGCGTGGTGTAGAGGGGTTCGCGTCCCTCACAAAATCCCATCGCCATCGGGCGGCTCGCTGGAGCCTGGGCCGAGCGGCCGCTGCATCGAGACGATGTCGACCCAGCGGCCGGCCTTGTAGCCCACCGCGTGGGCCGTCCCTGACATCTCGAACCCCGTCGCCCGGTGCAGGGCGATCGAGGGCGTGTTGGCCGAATCGCCGATCACCGCCAGCATCTGGCGAACGCCAAGCGCCTCGCAGCGCGCGATCAGTTCGCTCAGCAGCGCGCGCCCGACGCCGCGCCCCTGGCTCTCGGGAGCGACATAGACGCTGTCCTCGACCGTGAAGCGGTAGGCGGTGCGGAGCCGAAACGGTGAGACGTAGGCGTAGCCGAGAAGCGCGCCGCCCTCTTCCGCCACCAGCCACGGCAGCCCGCGCGCGCGGACCTCCGCCAGCCTGAGCGCCATCTCCTGCGCCGACGGCGGCGTCTCCTCGAAGGTGCCGAAGCCGTTCAGGACGTGGTGCGCATAGATCCGGGCGACGCCGGGCGCATCGTCAGCCGTCGCCGCGCGCAGGATCACGCCGCCCCATCCCCCTCGATCGCCCAGATGGCGAAGGCATAGTCCAGGGCGATCTCGCGCAGGTGCTCGTAGCGCCCCGAAGCCCCGCCGTGCCCGGCCTCCATGTTGATCTTCAGCAGCACCGGACGCCCGCTCGTGGTGGCTTCGCGAAGACGCGCGGTCCATTTCTCCGGCTCCCACCAGGTCACCCGCGGGTCGGACAGGCCCCCCGTCGCCAGGATCGCCGGATAGGGGCGGGGCGCGACGTTGTCGTAGGGGCTGTAGCTGGCGATGTCGTCGTAGGCCTGGGGATCCTCGATCGGATTGCCCCACTCCGGCCACTCCGGCGGGGTGAGCGGCAGCGAAAGATCGCTCATTGTGTTGAGCACGTCCACGAACGGCACCGCGGCGATGATCGCGCCCCATAGGTTCGGGCGCATGTTGGCGATCGCCCCCATCAGCATGCCGCCCGCCGATCCGCCATAGGCGGCGATGCGTCCCGTGCGCGAATAGCTCTGGCCGATCAGATATTGGGCGCAGGCGATGAAATCGGTGAAGGTGTTCTTCTTCTTCGAGCGTCGCCCGTCGAGGAACCAGCCCCAGCCCTTGTCCGAGCCGCCGCGAATGTGGGCGCTGGCCCAGATCCAGCCGCGGTCGACCAGGCTCAGCCGCGTTGTGGAGAAGGCCGCGGTCTCCGGAATGCCGTACGCGCCGTAGCCGTAGAGCAGGAGGGGAGCCGAGCCGTCGAGGGGCGTCCCCCGCTTCATCAGCACGGTGATCGGAACCTGGGCGCCGTCGGGTGCGGTCGCCTGCAGCCGACGCGTCTCGTATGCCGCCGGATCGTGGCCCGACGGGACTTCCTGGGTCTTCCTCAGGCTGCGCTCGCGGCTGACCATGTCGTAGTCGAACCACTCACGAGGGGTGGTGGGCGACTGGTAGACGAAGCGCGTGACCGTGGTGTTGTACTCGTAG
>DATBEN010000108.1:0-1548 GCA_036276055.1 Caulobacteraceae bacterium | reverse complement strand
TCGGGCACGAAGTCCTCCCAGCTCTCGACGATCTCCAGGCAGCCATACTCCTTGTAGAACCGGGCGCCGCTTTCGGCCCATGCGCGGTAGGCCTCGAGCTTGTCCTCGGGCACGGGGATGACCAGGCCGCAGACGTACATGACGAACTCCTCAGGGCTTTGGGGGTTGGGGTTCGTCGCCAGACTCAAAGGGCTTGCCGCCCAACGTGGCGTCGCGGACGTCGGTCACGCGGACAGGCTGCAAATGCCCGGGCTTGCTGTCCACGAGCGCGCAGACGCGGAAGTCGGCATGCAGGGGGTCGATGTCGCCGTTGAGGGGGACGCGCTTTTCGTAAGCGTCGATGATTCCGGAAGTGTCGTCCCGGTAGTCGGCAATTTCGGCGGTTCTCTTCGTGCCGATGATCCAGATCATGGCGCGACCGTCTCCGGTGTAGAGGGTGAAGCGACCGTGGACCCAGTGGCAGTCGCCCTTGTTTTTCGGCTGCGCCTGTATGGTTCGCGGATTCAAGTCGGCGAGCGCGTGGGCGGACGCCGTCGCCAGGAAAAGCGCTAGAACGGGCGGCCTCAACACACGCATCCACCACCTCTCAGCCACGCTCGACCCCGATCCGCTCAGGCCAGGTGAAGACTTCGAACCCGTCGTCGCGGACGATGCCGGCGAGGGTGATTCCAGCGCCGTCAGCCGTACGCAGGGCCAGCGCCGTGGGCGCGGAAACCGCGGCCAGGATCGGCGCGCCCATGATCGCCGCCTTCTGGACGAGCTCGACCGAGATCCGGCTGGTCATCAGGATCGCGCCCGATGAGGCTTTGGCGGCGCTTCGACCCTCCCGCGCCAGGGCGCCGGCGAGCTTGTCGAGGGCGTTGTGGCGGCCGACATCCTCGCGCGCCGCGATAATTCCCTCGCCGGGAACGAACAGGGCGGCCGCGTGGACGGCGCGGGTCTCGCGGTTGAGCGCCTGGAGATCGGAAAGGGCCCGCATGGCCGCGATCAGGTCGGCGGCGGGTATCGTCAGGGTGGACTCGATCGCCGGAAGCGGGCGCAGAGCTTCGGCCAGGCTGTCGACTCCGCAGAGCCCACAGCCTGTGGGTCCGGCGCGGGTCCGGCGGCGGCCGGCAAGGGCGTGGGCGCGGTCGGCGGCCAGCCAGAGGCGCAGTTCGATCCCGTCAGTCTGGTCGGCGATCTCGATCGAGCGGATTTCGGCGGCCGCGCCGATGACGCCTTCGTTCAGGGAAAAGCCGAGGGCGAAGTCCTCCAGGTCGGCAGGGGTGGCCATCATCACCGCCTCGGTCCCGCCGTCGTAGACAAGAGCGACGGCAGTCTCCTCGGGAATGGCGCGGCGCGAAGGCGCAGACGCCCGTGGGCCGACCTTGAGCGCGGTGACGGTGAGGGAAGGCGCGCGTCCCATGCGATCGAGCGTAGCGGTGGGCGGCGGCAGAGTCACCGCGCCCTCGCGGTTCGTCCAGATTGTCGCTAAACCGCCGGGATGGCGGAGACGCGCGAGGCGAGCCCAGACGAGATCGAGAGCCTCGTCGGACAGCTGGTCGCCCG
>DATBEN010000107.1:0-6796 GCA_036276055.1 Caulobacteraceae bacterium | reverse complement strand
CCGCCACGTGGACAGGCGTGAACGCCGTATGCTGGCCTGTCCAATAGGCCTTCAGCGCCGCCTCAATCCGCTCGGGCGGGATGGCCGAGAGCCTGGCGTGAAGGGCGAAGGCCACGTCGTCGCGGATGGTCGTCTCCAGCTGCGTGGGCTCCGGGGCGGTGACGCCGCCCGAGGCGTCGTAGCGGATCACCTGGCTAATCTGCGGGCGCGAAGCCGGCGACGGATCGAGGTGGATGAGCTGGCCGTCCGGCGTATCCAACGGCAGGACCCAGCCGAAGGCTGGCGTCGTAAGGTCATCCAAGCCGCGGTCGCCCTCGCGCGTGCCGT
Organism: Caulobacteraceae bacterium; assembly: GCA_036276055.1. Taxonomy (GTDB): domain Bacteria; phylum Pseudomonadota; class Alphaproteobacteria; order Caulobacterales; family Caulobacteraceae; genus Acaudatibacter. The sequence goes on along the minus strand of DATBEN010000107.1, from coordinate 6,469 downwards.
CCAGCCAGTAGTCGCGGCCGCCCAGCCTCACCCGGACCAGCACGTGGTTGAACAGCTGTGGCGCGGGCAGGTAGGCGTTCAACCCGTCGCCGCCGGTCGTGCTCGCCAGGACCGGCTCGGCGGGCACGCCCAGTTCGCGCAGCAGGGCCATGAGAAGGACGGTCTTGGCCTTGCAGTCGCCATAGCGCAGCCGCCAAGTCTCATCCGCGCTCTGGGGCGTGTAACCGCCGCCATCCTCGGCGTGGGCCAGGTAGCGCACCTGCCCCTGCACGAGGCGAAGGGCGGCGGCCGCGCGCTGTTTCGGATCGACCGAAACCTTGGCGATCAGGGCGGCCTGCGCGGCCACCGCCGATTGGGGAACCAGCTCGGCCGCCTTGGCGTAGAGCGGCGCCATTATCTGCGCCACCACTTTCCAATCGGCCAGGGTGGTGAACTCGACCTGGCGGCCGTGCAGGAACCGGGCAGGCGCGTGGGCGGGCAGGATCGGCGGGCGGACATCGTCGAGGCCCAGCTCGACCGTGGTCACGCCGCCGACCTCAGTGCGGCGAAGCGGTGGAAGGCCCGCCGTTTCCCACCACTTCACGGGCAGGGAGGATGGCCAATGGGCCTCGAGCCTCATGTGGCCGACGGGCGTCGAATCCCAGTTTGCGAACAGGGCCGCCGTCCGCCCCTTCAGCAGCGGGTCGGTGTGGCGGATGGAGATGGCGATGTCGAGAGTATCGCCGACCTGCAGCCCCTCCGGCTGCAACAGTGTGGTGAGTTCGCCGGTGAGCATCGCCTGTTCGAGGCCAGTCTCGCGGCGCAGGACAGTGAACGCTCGGTCCTTGGGCAGGATGTCGATCGTCTGGCCATCGCGAGAGATCACGGCGCGATGGAAAGTGAGCGTGTCACTCCACGGCGACCATTGGTAGGGAATCGTATTCAGCGCCTGTAGGCCCTCGGGGGTTTGCACCCTCGCCACGACCTCGTGGTATTCGGTCCAGCCGTCCGCGTCGAAGCTGAGCTGCGCGTCGAGGAACAGGATCGCGAAGGGCAGGCCCTTCAGATCGTCCTTCTCCACAGGCACGGCGGGCGGCGGGCGCACCCATGCTGGGGCCGGCCCGACCTGCGGGGCGTTCGCCGCCACCGCCGATTGCGCCAGAAGCATCAGGCTGGCGGGCGCCAACGCGCCAGCCAGCGTTCTCTTGATCCACCCCAAAACCCAGTCCCCCAAACTCTCCGATCAGGCCAGATTCCGCTGGCGCCGGCAACAGCTTGGGTTACGCGCCGGCCTCAGACCCGCGCCTCGACCGCGGTTGGCCATCCAATACTCTCGTCGTGGCCGCGGAAGTTGCGCAGCCACCAGCCCCAGTCTTCCGGCACGAGGGCGAACGGGTCGGGGACGCCGAGCTCGCGCGCGGCCCAGACCGGCCAGTGGGGGTTGGAGAGCGCCGGGCGGCCGAGCAGCACCAGGTCGATCTGTTCCTCCCGGATCATCCGGTCGGCGGTCTGGGGCACGCCTAGGTTCCAGCTCACGCCGACGGGCAGGCCGATCTCGCGCCGAACGCGCTGGGCGCGCTCGACCATGAAACCCGGCTCGTTGAACGGTCGCGCCTGCAGGTGGGGCGTGTTGAGGCCGAGGCTGAGGTCGGCGAAATCGAGGCCGTGGTCCTTCATCAGGCGGACCGCGGTCATGGCGTCCTCGAACTGCACGCCCTCCTCGTGAAGGTCGTCGCAGCCGAGGCGCATGGAGAGTGGAAAACGCTCGGGCCAGACGGCGCGCACGGCGTCCAGCGCCTCCAGGTGGAACCTCGCGCGGTTCTCCAGCGAGCCGCCGTACTCGTCGGTGCGCCGGTTGGCCAAGGGAGAGAAGAAGCTGGCGCCGAGATAGCCGTGGGCGAAATGCAGCTCCAGCCACTGGAACCCTGCGTCCACGGCTCGCCGTGCGGCGCGGGCGTAGGCGCGATGGATCTCCTTGATCTCTTCGCGGGTGAGGGCGTGGACAGGATAGGGCGACTTGGCTCCGTAGGGGACGGCCGAGGGGCCGACGACCTGCCATCCGTCCGGGTGGTCCGGCGGCAGCTGCGCTCCGCCTTCCCAGGGCTTGGTCTCGCTCCCCTTGCGCCCGGTGTGCCCAAGCTGGATCGCGGGGACCGCGCCCATGTCGTTGATGATCGAGGTCACCCGCCTGAGGCCCTCGATCTGCGCGTCGTCATAGATGCCGCCGCAGCTGACGCTGGTGCGGCCTTCGGGCGTGATCGCCAGCTGTTCGGGGAAGACCAGGCCAAACCCGCCCGCCGCGCGCGAGCCCAGCAGCGTGACGTGGAAATCGTTCATCAGCCCGTCGTGCGACCGGTACATGGTCATTGGCGACATCACGATGCGGTTGCGCAGGGTGACGCCCTTGAGGGTGTAGGGGCTAAAAAGGTCCGGCATCAAAGACTCCAGGCGCATCGCCGCGTGCGCCGCGAAACGGCCAGGCGGGCAGAAGACCCCGGAGATCCTTGCCTGCCCGGAACCCGCAAACGCAACAGACGCTTGGCCGCTTTGACGGCCGGCCGTGGGTCAGAAGTGGAACAGGCCGCCCAGGCTGGCCGAGGCGTCGGTCTGGTTGGAGCTGAAGCGGTCGCGCAGGTCGGCGGTGAGCTCGAAGCGGCCCGTCACCTTGACCTTGAGCGAGGCGTCGGCGACGCCGGCGGTGGGCGGCAGATGCACCGAGCTGACGCTGAAGCCGGTTCCCGCGATCCCTTCGAGGCTGCCGATGACGTCCCGGTTCTGGTCGGCCAGGTCGTTCTGCACGCCCATCTCCAGCGCCGGGCGCAGCTCGATACCGCCCGGAGCGACCCAGCTGTGCGACCACTGCAGGCCCGCTTCCGCCAGCGCCGTGCGATAGGATTGCAGCGGCAGAGCGTAGCCTGCGCCGCTGAGCCCGGTCTCGGTCACCCCGTCGCGGTCGAAGTTGGCGTAGGTGAAGCGGGCGTAGGGCCTGAAATCCGCGCCGATGGGCACGCTGGCCTGGACCAGGAAGCCCTTGGTCCCGCCGTTGGGGTTCGAGCTGACCGCGCCGGAGCCGGAGACGCCGCGGTTCACCGTCCAGTTGCTGCGCATGTAGAAGCCCTGGCCGTCGATCCAGGCGGGCCCGACGATCCAGCGGGCGTAGACGGCGCCGTAGTAGGACGAGCCGGACGCGGTGGCCGAGGCTCCGCCCATTCGAAGGTCGTTTTGCTCAAAGCCAAAGGCGACACCGACCGTGGCGTTACCGCCCACGCGAGCGTCGAGACCGCCTATGGCGCCCGCGCCGGTGTTGTTGAAACCGAAGCCCGAGGCGGCGGCGCCGACGTTGTCGGTGCTCGCGATCGCCTGGGCCCACGCCCCCATGTTGCAGCTGCGCGTCCTGGTCTCCGAGCCATCCGCGCAGTCCGCGTCGCCGGAGCGGTCATCGACCAGGCTGGCGAAGCCGCGGGCCTCATCAAGGGTGGCCGTGCCGATCCCGCCGTAGATCTGCGCCCCGCCGGTGGACTCGACCACGAGGTCGGCCTGCTTGGCGCCATAGCTGAGGGCGTAGACGAGGCCGCCGCCGGGGACCGAACCGCCCTGGGTCACACTGGAGAAGGTCCCCGTCAGCGAGGCGGCGGAGATGATCTGGTAGGTGCGAGAGGCGTAGGCGCCCGGATCGAAGGTCAGGGCGAGCTTGCCGTTGAGGCTGGCCGCGCCCAGGACGTTGAGCTGCGAAGCCCCCGTCGGTGAGACTTCGATGGCCAGGGTGCTGTTGGCCCCTTGGGTATAGGAGCCGACGGTGAGGGTCCCGATCGTTCCGCCGGGGGCGACGATGCCACCGGCGGTGTTGGTCACCGAGCCCGCAACCGTCCCGTGGCCGCGCAGCGTGCCGGCCGAGCCGACCACCACGTTGCCGGCGAGGCTGGCGCTGGAGTGGGCGGCGTCGCCGACCTCGAGCACGCCCGCTGCGACCGTCGTCGCGCCCGTCACGGTGTTCACGCCGTTGAGGATGGTGGTCCCCGGCCCGGCCTGGGCGAGGGCTCCGGTCCCGAAGATGACGCCCGAATAGGTCAGGGTGTCGGCGCGGTCGAACACCAGCGTTCCGTCGTCCGCCACATTGCCGGCGAGCGAGCCCGAGGTCCCGCCATTGCCCACCTGCAGGGTGGACCCCGCCGCGATCGCCGTGTTCCCGGTGTAGGTGTTGTTCCCGGTCAGGATCTGCGTCCCCGTCGCGAGGACGACGGTTCCCACAGTGTTGCTGCCGACGCCGCTGTCGGAGATGACGCCGGTGAAGATCCCGTTCTGGGTGTCGAGCGTCAGGGTCTGGCCGCCGAGATCGACAACACCCGAGCCGGAGAGGCTCACGACCGACGCACCCGAGGTCGTGTGCGAAATGTCGAACGTGCCGTTCGCTATGATGGCCGACGCCGCGACCGAGCCGGCTCCGACGAGGGCCAGGGTCGCGCCGGTGTTGATCGTCGTGGAGCCAGTGTAGGTGTTGACGCCGGTCAGGGTCTCTGTCCCGCCGGCGATGGTCAGGCCGCCGCCCGTCCCGCCGCCGATCCCGCCGTCGGCGATCACGCCCGAGAAGGTCCCATTCGCCTTGGCGAGCGTAAGCGTCTGGCTTCCCAGCGCCACGGCGCCGGAGCCGGAGCCGGACAAGGTCGCGATCGAGGCGCCGAAGGTCGCGTTGGAGATATCGAACGTCCCGTTCGCGGTCACGCCGGAAGAGGTCGCGATCGAGCCGATCCCGCCGAGGCCCAGCATCGCGCCGGAGTCGATCGTCGTCGGGCCGGTATAGGTGTTGACGCCCCCCAGGACCTCGGTCCCCCCCGCGATGGTCAGGCCGCCGCCCGTCCCGCCGCCAATCCCACCGTCGGCGATCACGCCGTAGAACGTCCCAATCCCATCGGTCAGCATCAGGGTCTGGCCGCCCAGGGCCACGACGCCGGAGCCCGACAGGCTGGCGATCGAACCGCCAGCGGTGGTCTGGGAGATGTCGAGCGTACCGTTCGCCTGCACGACCGACGAGGCGACCGAACCCGATCCGGAGAGCGCCAACGTGCCGGAATTGATTTCCGTGACTCCGTTATAAGTATTGACGCCCGCCAGCGTCTCGGTCCCGCCCCAGAGGATCAGGCCGCCGCCGATCCCGTTGATGATTCCGCTGTTGGAGATCACGCCCGAGAAGATCCCGCTCGCGTTCATGAGCCTCAGGTTCTGCGCGCCCAGGTCCAATGCGCCCGTGCCGGAGAGACTCCCGACCGATGCGGTTGGCCCCATCTGGGAGACGTCCAACGTCCCGTTTGCGGTCACGCTCGACGAAGCGATCGAACCCGATCCGGCGAGCGCCAGCGTCGCGCCGGAGTTGATGGTCGTCGAGCCTGTATAGGTATTCGAGTTCGTGAGGGTCTCGGTCCCGCTGGCGATGACGAGGCCTCCACCGGCTCCTCCGCCGATCCCACCGTCAGAGATCGCGCCCGAGAAGGCGCCGCCCGCCCCGGTCAGGGTCAGGGTCTTGCCCCCCAGGTCCACCGTGCCAGAGCCGGAGAGGCTCGAGATCGAGGCGCCCGAGGTTGTCTGGGAGATGTCGAATGTCCCGTTCGCCGCCACGCCGGAGGAGGACGCGATCGAGCCTGATCCGCCCAGCGCGAGCGTCGCGCCGGAATTGATCGTCGTGGCCCCCGTGTAGGTGTTGGCGCCCGTCAAGGTCTCGGTCCCGGCCGCGACGGCCAGGCTTCCGCCCGTCCCCCCGCCGATCCCACCGTTGGAGATTACGCCCGAGAAGGTCCCATTGGCGCCGGTCAGCGTCAGGGCCTGGCCGCCGAGGGCCACCGAACCCGAGCCGGACAGGCTCGTGATCGAGGCGCCCGAGGTCGTCTGGGAGATGTCGAACGTCCCGTTCGCCGCCACGCCGGAGGAGGCCGCGATCGAGCCCGATCCGCCAAGCGCCAGCGCCGCGTACGCGTCGATCGTCGTGGCGCCGGTGTAAGTGTTGACGCCGGTGAGGATCTCGGTCCCGCCGGAGATCGTCAGGCTGCCGCCCATCCCGCCGCCGATGCCGCCGTCGGAGATCACGCCCGAGAAGGTCCCGTTCGCATTCGTCAGCGTCAGGGTCTGACCGCCCAGGGCCACCGCGTCCGAGCCGGACAGGCTCGCGATCGAGGCGCCCGAGGTGGTCTGGGAGATGTCGAACGTCCCGTTCGCCGCCACGCCGGAAGAGGTCGCGATGGACCCGGAGCCCGCGAGCGCCAGCGTCGCGCCGGTGTTGATGCTCGTCGAACCCGTGTACGTGTTGACGCCCGTCAGGGTCTCGGTCCCGCCGACGAGGATCAGGCTGCCGCCCGTCCCGCCGCCGATCCCCTCATCGGAGATGACTCCGGAGAAGGTCCCGTTCGCATCGGTGAGCGTCAGAGCCTGGCCGCCGAGGGCCACCGAGCCCGAGCCGGACAGGCTGGTGATCGAGGCGCCCGAGGTCGTCTCGGAGATGTCG